>CAZEOP010000008.1:0-28250 GCA_964513715.1 uncultured Gordonia sp. | reverse complement strand
CCAGGTCGTACAGCTCGCCGGGGAAACGGGCGCCGTAGAACAGGTGCGTCGGCGGAGAGTCGGCGCGCTGGGCCATCTGCAGCAGCAGCGCGCGCAGCGGGGCCAGGCCGCTGCCGCCGGCCACCATCAGCACCGGCCGCCCCGGCTCCACCGCGAGCGTGCCGTGATGCTGGGCGAACCGCCACACGTCGCCGGGGGCGGTCTCCTTCACGATGGCCGAGCTGACCTGCCCGCCGGGTACCGCGCGGACGTGGAACTCGAGCAGGCCGTCGTCGTTCGGCGGCACGGCCGGCGAGAGGTTCCGCCACAGTCGCGGCCACTGCGGGATCTGCACCTCCAGGTACTGGCCGGCGGCGAACTCGGGCACCGGGTCGATCGCCTCCAGCCGCACCACCGCGCGCTCGCGGTTGATGACGAACTTCTGCACCACCCGGGCCCGCCAGGTGGCCGGTCCGCCCGCGCTCTGCGCCGCCCCGCGCATCACGCCGGTGGTCAGCAGCATCGCCTGTGCGACGGTCTCCGGGACCTCGCCGGCCCAGCCGTCGCCGAAGAGCCTCGCCGACTCGGTGACCAGGGCCTGCGTCATCAGGTTGTAGTGCTGCTCGGTGACCCCGTACTTGCGGTGGTCGCGGCCGAGCTGGGCCAGGAGCTCGATCAGCTCGTCGTGTCCGGCGTCGGCCGGCAGTACCTCGAGGACGTGATCCAGCACGTCGACGAACAGTTCGCGGACGTGGCCCATGTGCGCCGGGAACTTCTCCCGCAGCGCGGGTTCGTCGCCGAAGAGGCGGGCGAAGACGTTGCGCGCGAAGCGATCCGGGTCGGCGTCGATCAATGCGCGAAGCCGATGCAGGACCGGCTGGCTCGGGTTGCTCACCTCGTCCTCCTTGTGTCGCGGCCGTCGTCCAGAATAGTCCGGCGCCGATGTGGCACGCTGTGCACCGTGGGGAAGTTGACGGGGCGCATCTCGGGTGTCGTGGATACGCACGCGCACTTCTTCGACCCGAACAGGCCGCCGTGGAAGCAGCGCGTGGGCCGGGCCTCGGTGCCGGTGCTGCGGGCGCTGCCGACGCCGATGATTCGCGTCGCCTCCCGCTTCACCAGCGAACACAGCCTCAGTACGGTGGTCGGCTCCGGCCAGCTGACGCGGCGCTACCGGCTGCGCGAGTACGGCAAGGACCTGGCCGGTCTGGCGACGGTGGCCGGAGTGCCGGTGAGCGCCGTGATCCCGGTCGACTCGCAGTGGCGCCGTCGCCTGTCGCCCGACGAGGTGCCCGACGCGGTGGCCCGCGACATGGAG
The DNA here is from genome assembly GCA_964513715.1 of uncultured Gordonia sp. Lineage (GTDB taxonomy): Bacteria > Actinomycetota > Actinomycetes > Mycobacteriales > Mycobacteriaceae > Gordonia. The sequence continues at coordinate 26,953 of CAZEOP010000008.1, read as the reverse complement.
ACGATCGCCGCCCTGCCCTTCGGTGACGGGATGCCCGAACTCGGCGGATTGATCGTGCCGGGCGACGAGCGGCTGCCCGGGCTGGGCGTTCAGCAGGCGCTGGAACGCGACGACGCCGGCCTGATCCGCGGCTTCCGGCTGCGCTGGGGCCGGCACAGCGATCCGCTGATGCACGACTGGTCCACCGAGCCGGGTGCGCTCAGTTCGCCGAACTTCCGGCGTGCCTTCGGTCCGCTCGTCGAGCGCGGCCTGATCTTCGAGTCCCTCTGCTACTCGGGTGAACTCGGTGAGCTCGCGCGGCTGGCCTCGGAGTATCCGGAGGCGACGATCATCGTCGAACATCTCGGTTCGCCGGTCGGCGCCTTCGGTCCGGTGGGCGCCACCACCGGCACCACCGCCGCGGCCCGCGCCGACATCCTGAGCCTGTGGCGCGAGCGGATGTCGATGCTGGCGGCCCGGCCCAACGTGGTGGTTAAGATCAGCGCCATCGCCTCGTCGCTGCTCGGCTACGGCCGGGAGAAGTCCGGCAACATCGGCGGCCAGCACATCCTGGCCGACATGATCGGACCGCTGGTGCTGCATGTGGTCGACAGATTCGGTCCGGACCGGGTGATCTTCGGCTCCAACGCCCCACTCGACAGCCACAACGCCTCGATCGGCGTGATGGTGGGGGCGCTGCTCGACGTCCTCGGCGACCGCGGCGACTACCTGCTGTCGCACCTGTTCGCCGAGAACGCGCAGCGGATCTACCGGATCGACGGCCAGAGCGGATCGCCCGGCCCGATGTCGTAGGTGCACTCGTGCGGGCGGGGGTCGGGGACATATGCCCACACCAGCGCGCCGGCCACCCCGAACTCACGCGCCCGGCCGACGGCCGCCCGGAGCAGCTCGCCGCGCTGCGCCGCCGATCGGCACGAGCCCGATTTCAGCCCGATCTCGGCCAGCAGCAGCGGCTTGCCCAGCCGCGCGGCGACGGCGGTCCGAGCCTGCAGCGTGTCCGACGGCACCGGCCGGTCCGGACGCGGTTCGGCGGGCGACGGATGCGCCGCGAGGCCCAGGCCGGCCGGCCGTTCCGGATGGGCGGGTTCCAGGTCGTACTCGTGATACTCGAGCACGTCGATTCCGGGAGAGGCGGCGAGCCGGGCGAAGCCGTCGCCCGCGATGCCGCACTGGCCGCCGCCGAGCAGTCCGGCGAAGATCGGGTGAACCGGGTCGAGCCGGCGGATCAGTGCGCCGGCGTCGTCGAAGAATCGGCGCAGCGTCGCCGTCGCGCCGGCCGGGCAGCGGCGATTGGCCGGCTCGGTGCAGTCCACGGTGGCGCTCTTGCCGGGCAGGCAGCTGCCGGCCTCGGCCTCGCCGATCGCGGTCCAGCCCGCCAGGGCGGGGGCGTGGCGCCAGCGGTCGACGGCGGCGCGCACCCAGTCGGCGTAGCTGCCGTGCGCGGTGGCGCGCTGATCGTGCCAGCCGGAGCGGTACCAGTCCGCGTCGCGGAAGTGCTCGCCGTCGCACGCGCCGTCGCCGGCGGCCAGCACCGGCAGCACCAGCTGGTCGTGCCGCGCGGCCGCCTCGAAAACGCGGTCGACGGCCGAATAGTCGATGGTGCCGTCGTCCTTCCGCTCGGTGAACGGGGCGAAGAGCGAGAACCGGGTCAGCGACCGGGCCGGGAGCGCGCCGAAGTAGGCGTCGAGGTCCACTTCGGCGCCGCAGCCCGCGTTCAGCGACCAGTCGGTGGCCAGCTGGTAGGCGTTGAAGCCGGTGGGCCACCACGGTCGGCCGTCGAGGGTGAGGCCGGTGCCGACCGCGGCGACCCGGCTGCGGCCGGCCGCCGGATCCGGCTCGGTGCCGGCGCGCGGGATCAGCATCAGGGTGGCCACGCCGACCATCGCCAGCACCACGAGCCCCCCGACGATCGCCCCCGCGCGTGCCGGTTTCACGTCTGAAGACCCTACCGGCGACGCGCTACCGTGGAAGGTATGACGCAGATCACCGGCATGCCCGCGCCCACGCCGCACCTCACCCACCAGGTGGTGAACCAGGCGCCGCCGCGGGTCGGCGTCAACGAGTACGACGCCAACCTCGTGCTGCGGGAGGCGGTGGCCCGGCATCAGGGTGGTTGGGGCGACGCCGAACTGTCCGGGATCGGCGCCCATGTGGGATCGGCGGAGTTCCAGCACGATGCGCAGCTGGCCAACACCGTGACCCCGGTGCTGCACGCGCTGGATCGCTGGGGCAACCGGATCGACGAGGTGGAGTACCACCCGTCGTACCACCGCATCATCGCCTCGGCGGTGAGCCACGGCGCGCACACCCGGTGCTGGTCGGATCCGCAGCCGGGTTCGCATGTGGTGCGCGCGGCCGCCTTCATGCTGTACGGGCAGATCGAGCCCGGGCACGCCTGCCCGGTGTCGATGACCCACGCGGTGATCCCGTCGCTGGAGCTGCAGCCCGACCTCGCCGCGCAGTGGGTGCCGCGCGCGCTGAATCGCGAGTATTCGCCCGAACTGTCGGCGGACAAGACGTCGGCGATCTTCGGCATGTCGATGACCGAGAAGCAGGGCGGCTCGGACGTGCGCGCCAACACCCCCGTCGCGCGCCCGGCCGGGCGCGGCGGACCCGGGCAGCCGTATCTGCTGACCGGGCACAAGTGGTTCTGTTCGGCGCCGATGTCGGACGCCTTCCTGGTGCTGGCGCAGGTGGAGGACGGCGGTCTGTCGTGCTTCCTGCTGCCCCGGGTGCTGGCCGACGGCACCCGCAACGTCTTTCGCATCCAGCGGCTCAAGAACAAGCTGGGCAATAAGTCGAATGCGTCCAGCGAGATCGAGCTCGACGGCACGGTGGCCTTCCTGGTCGGCGAGCCCGGTCGCGGTGTGCGCACCATCATCGAGATGGTGGCGCAGACCCGGCTCGACTGCGTCCTGGGCTCGGCGGCCGGGATGCGGCAGAGCGTCGCCGAGGCCCTGTGGCACGCCCGGCATCGGCGCGCCTTCGGGGCGACGCTGGTGGATCAGCCGGCCATGACCGCGGTGCTGGCCGACCTGGCCCTGGAGTCCGAGGCCGCCACGGTCACCGCGATCCGGCTGGCCCGCGCACACGATGAGGACGCCGGTGAGACCGAACGCGCCTTCCGTCGGCTGGCCACCGCCGTCGCCAAGTACTGGATCTGCAAGCGCGGACCGAATCACTCGTACGAGGCCCTGGAATGCCTGGGCGGCAACGGCTACACCGAGGACTTCCCGCTCGCCATGCGCTACCGGGAGCAGCCGGTGATGGCCGTGTGGGAGGGCTCGGGCAATGTGATCGCGCTCGACGTGCTGCGGGCGATGACGCGTGAACCGGAGTCGGTGGGCGCCTTCGACGCGGAGGTGAATCTGGCGCGCGGCTTCCACCCGGTGCTCGATGCGCACCTGGACGGGCTGCGGGTCCGACTCGGTGAGCTGGCCGCGCTGGACCCGGGCGCGGCCCAGCTGCGCGCGCGGAGCGTGGTCGAGGCGATGGCCCTGGCGCTGGAGTCCTCGTTGCTGGCGCGCTTCTCGCCGAACGAGGTGTCCGAGGCCTTCATCGCCGCGCGCCTGGGCGCCGACCGCGGCTTCGAGTACGGCAGCCTGCCGGTGGGCGCCGACCTGAGGGCCATCCTGGCCCGGCACTGACCGTCCGGCGCCGTCGACGAGTTAGCGCGCACCCGATCCGGACTCTCGCGCACCGGTTTCGTCGCCGCGCAGCCGGTCGATGCCGCGTAGACGAAACGGGTGCGCGGCTGCGTCGAACAGGAGCCGGCGCCGGCCGGGATCAGGGCTGGCCGTCGGCGCTGGGGACGACGCGGTAGACGCGCCAGTCGGGCAGATCCGCACCCTGATTGGGTGCCTCGAGCGTCAGCGTCGCGACGGAGGCGCCGTTCGCGTAGAGCGTCGGATAGCGGAGGTTGAGGGCGTCGGACCGGCCTCGGCCCTCGTTCGGCACCGAGAGCAGATACTGCACGCCGAAGGCCGCCGGATCGTTCAGGATCTCCGCGAAGTCCTGGTCCGACGGGATCACGAAGCGGCGCGGGTTCGTCGATCGGGTCACCACGGCGAAGCCGTAGACGGTGTCGGTCAGAATCGACCCCTCCGGCAGATCGAGTGAATCCAGATACTGGGCCAGCGCCTTCTCGGTGGAGAACGAGCGCGCCACCTTGCGGGCGTCGAGATAGACCTGGTCCACCGAGTCCGGTTGCGGGTGCACGATGGTGGCCAGTGCGAACTCCTGCGGTGCATAGCGCGGCGAGGTCATCCCGCGGGCGGTCACCGGCACGGCGAGCACCATCGACAGGGCGGCGACGGCGGCGCCCGCGATCATTCCGATGCTGCGCCGGCGCCCGAACTCGTGCGGGCGCGGCAATTGCGGGTGGTGTCCGAGCCGGCGCCACGGCACGCGCCGCTGCGCCGAGCAGGCGAGCAGCGCCGCGGCTGCGGCCACCGGGATCACCGCGAGATAGAAGCGCAGGAAGCCGAAGGTGGTGCCGCGCGCATAGACCACGATCTGGAAGGCGAGGACGGCCGCCCCGACGACGACGGCCGCCACGAGCACGATCCGGCGCCGCCGGCGCCAGCGGACCGCGGTGACCACGGCCAGCAGCACCGGGAGGGCCGGGGCCAGGATCAGCAGCTCGGTGAAGGAGAAGCGCAGGGCCTCGGCGACGGAGTCCGAGCCGCTGCCGCCGGACTGCTCGATGATGGCGGCGTTGCCATATTCGGAGGTGAACTGCGCCAGCAGTTCGCCGGAGATGATCCAGCTCGTCACCGACCACATCAGGAAGGCCGCGAGGGTCGGCAGCGCCACGATGGCGCCGTCGATCACGGCCCGGTGGTGGCGGTCGTCGCCGACCGGTTCGGCGTCCTCGACCGGCCGTCGCCAGCTGATGACGGCCACCGTCAGAGCCGCCGCCACCGCGGCCGCGCCGACATCGTAGCGGGTCAGGAAGCCCAGGGCCAGCGCGAGGCCCACGACGATCAAGTCGTGGACGTCGTCGGTGTCGACCCAGCGCAGCAGCCGCCGGGTGGCCCACAGGATGAAGAACAGGGCCGGCGCCTCCGACATCCCGTTGGCCCCGTAGAGAACGATCATCGGATTCGCGGCGTAGGCCAGCACCACGATGACCGCCAGCGGGAGGGGCGCGCCGCGGTCGCGGGCGATCCCGGCCAGCATCACCACCGAGCCGGCCATGAACAGTGCCGAAGTGATGACCGCGGCGAGTGCGTCGGCGGTGAGTGCCGGTATCCAGGGCGACAGGGCGATCAGCGGCAGCTGCACGACGGCGGTGAGCGGTGTGAAGATGAAGCCGATCGCCGACAGATGCGGATCCCGGCTGTACAGCACGCTCTGAGCGGCCTGCACCCGCGAGAGCGTGTCGCCGAAGAGGAACTGCTGGTCGACGGCCAGGTACACGCCGACGGTGAGGTACACCGCGAAGGCGGCGAAGAAGATCGCGAACGACGGCCCGCGGGTCGGCAGCGGGGAGGCAGGGGGCGCCGGAAAAGCGGGGGCGCTGGGCGCGGGCGCGCTGGGAGTGGGGGAGGCGGGGGCTGTCACGCGGCACCGTCGTTCTCGGTCTCGGCGGAACTGGACGACAGCCCGTGCACCGTCTTCTCCCAGTACGACGGGCTGGTGATCAACTGCCACATGCCCTTGATCGCGGCGATCGACATCATCACCCAGTAGAGGGGTGACAGCAGCGCCGACCACAGCAGGCTCGCCCGCCCGTCCTCGCGCACGGCGACGATGTTGAGGTACACGGTGACGGTGTTTCCGAGCACCAGCGATATCAGCGCCAGGTGATAGAAGGGCCCGGAGAACAGCCGGGCGATCTGGGCGGGTTCGCCGGTGACCCACAGCAGCAGGATCATCCAGAAGACCATGTTGACGCAGGCGATGAACGGGGTGCCGGCCATCAGCAGGGTGAACCGGTAGGTGCCGACCGGGCCGAGGGCGCGCCACAGCTCCCGGGGCCGGCGCAGGTGCACCAGCCACGTCTGCATGTACCCCTTGTACCAGCGCGAACGCTGACGGATCCAGTTGATGCCGTCGATGTTCGCCTCCTCCATCGTGGTGGAGTCGAGCACCGCGGTCCGGTAGCCGCGCGCCGCGATCCGCACGCCCAGATCCGCGTCCTCGGTCACGTTGTACGGATCCCACGAGCCGATCTCGTCGAGCAGCGAATGCCGGAAGTGATTCGAGGTCCCGCCCAGTGGAATCGGCGACCGGGAGGCCATGATGCCCGGCAGCAGGAAGCCGAACCAGATCCCGTAGTCCGCGGTGAACCAGCGGGTGAGCAGATTGTCGTCGGCATTGTGGAAGCTGAGTTTGCACTGGATGCAGACCACGTCGTCGTCGGCGTCGGCGAAGGCGACGGCCACCCGGCGCAACTGGAGCGGATCGGGGGCGTCCTCGGCGTCGTAGATGGTGATGATGTCGCCGGTGGCGAAGGCCAGGCCGTAGTTGCAGGCCTTCGGTTTGGTGCGCGGCTCGGCCGGCGGCACCAGCACCACCGTCACCATCGGATCGTCATCCAGGCCGGCGGCGGCCTCGATGGTCACCTCGTCGTCGGCCTCCAGCAGGAGCAGGACCTGGATCTTCTCCTTCGGATACTCCAGGGCGTGCATGTTGGCGATCAGGTCGGCGACGATCTCGGGCTCGTTGTACGCCGGGACCAGGACGGTGTAGGTGGGCAGCCGGTCCTCGGGCAGGGCGCGTGCCCGGTCGTCGGGCACGACGATCGCGCCGCTCACCAATCCGCGGCGGAACAGCAGCAGCCGGTCGGCCAGGGCCAGGATGTACACCAGCGTCATGGCCGAGACCAGGGCGTAGGCGGTGTGCATCGGCCAGAGTGCGATACACACGGCCATCACGCCGAGCACTGCGAAGGCGATCACCTTCTGGGTCCGGGTGAAGGCGACCGAGGCGGATGCCTCCGGGAAGCGGACGCGCAGGCCGTCGACGGCCTCGATGAGGGCCGCGGCGCGATAGTCCGGGTCGTCCAGGTGCGCCGCCACCTCGGACGGGGTCATCCGGGCGCTCACCGCACGCCTCCGGCGGCGTCGACCTGCGTCTCGATCAGCGCTTCGGCCGTCTCCACCAGCAGGTCGCGGTCCTTGAAACGCGGGTTCAGATCCTGGGTGACGGCGTTGCCGCGGAACAGCATCGTCAGCATGCCGCTGATCACTCGCCAGGTGTCCCGGCGGCGCCGGTACTGCGGGAACGGCGCATCGTTCTCGTGATTGTCCACCGAGAACAGGGTGACCTGCTGCGTCCAGGTGCCGTTGTTCCAGCGCCAGGTCAGCTGGTTGTAGGTGAGCAGTTGGGCATCGTCGACGATGGTCTGCAGCTGGCCGGTGACCCCGTGCGGCAGCGGCACGTCGATGATCGGCGAGGTCCGGGTGCCCGAGACGTTGTAGGTCAGCGCCGGAATGTAGATGTCCAGGGTGAGCGGCGACCGGGTCTCGATCGTGTCGACCACGATGCGGCGCGGCCGGGCGTGCACGTCGAAGCGGGCCTCGCCGGTCCGCTGCACCAGGAACTGGCGTTCGCGGACGGCGTCCAGGCCGTTCATCGGGGCCGGCTGCAGACCCGAGGTCCGCTCCTGGATCCAGCCCGGCGGCGGGATCAGTGGCGGGCGGGTGGTCAGACCGGGGATGTCGGGCCCGGCGTAGGGCGGCACCACCGGCGCGCCGATATAGTGCAAGACTCCGGCCGCCGCGGCCAGCAGCGCGATCGCGCGCGGCACGCGCGGCGCGGTGAGCGGTCGCAGGTCCCGGTGCGGGAACGGGTGCAGCGTCCCGGCGACGCGGCGCTGATGGATGTACCAGTAGCTGCCGGCCAGGAAGGCCGCTCCCACCGACGGCACCCACTGGTAGACCGCGAGCGAGGCGTACTCGTTGGTCAGCCAGACCGCGGCCAGCAGCAGGGCGCCGATCAGCAGCGTCCCGGCCGCCCCCTGGAACGCCCGCCGCCGGGTGCGGCCCACGGCGATGCCGGTGGCCACCGCCGCCATCAGCACCATGACGGCGCCCGCCGTGACCCTGGTGTTGCCCAGCGCCAGCACCAGGATCCGGTAGGGCAGCGGAAACAGCGACAGGCTGAGCAGCCACACCCACCGGTACCGCAGCGTCGGGCGCAGGCCGAACAGCAGAACGCAGCCGCCGAACAGGAAGAGCAGCAGCGACAGCACGTCGATGTGCGTGATGAGGTAGCCGGCCGGGAAGCGCAGGTTCAGCAGTCCCTGGAAGGCGATCGCCATGATCAGCACGATGATGCCGACGATGAAGTCGGTGTCGCGGTCGTAGATCGGGCGCTCCTCCTCGTGCCGCAGCGAGACGCCGATCGCGGCGACGAGGCACAGCACCGCCGCCGCCGGCGCGTAGCTGAGCAGGGTGTTCGCGGTGATCTCGGTGAGGATGGCGCGGAAGCTGTCCCAGTAGGCGAAGACCGCCAGGCCGGCGATCGCCAGCAGCCGGACGGCTACCCGCGCGGGGGTGCGAGTCGGCTCGCGGCGCGGGAGGTCGGCGGCCTCCGGTGGGGCCTGGCTGACGGCGGTCATCTCGCTGCCGCGGTCACTCGTCGTCGACCGGATCGGCCGGGACGCCCGGTTCGACTGCGCCGGAGGTGCGGCGGCGCCGGCGGTGCAGTGCGGCGGCAACGGCGGCCGCGACGACGACGGCCAGGGCCAGGGCCAGGCCCACCCAGGCGGCGGTGCTGAGCTGTGCGCGCCGGCTCGGCGGAGTGGGCGGTCCGGCGAGGAACACCGGGGAGTCGCCGGCGGCGGTCAGCATGGCGATGCCGTGCAGGCCCGCCCAGCGGCCGGGGTCGGCATCGAGCCAGTCCAGGGCCTGGTCGAGCAGGGCGGGCGCCTCGGTGGAGGTGGCGACCAGCATGTTCACTCCGTCGCCGGACACCATCTGCAGGGAGCCGAACATCACCCGGGGCACGTTGGTGACCGCGGGCTGGTGGTTCAGGTACGAGACGTTGATGCGGCCCTTGTCGTCGCCGGTCACCGGCAGCGGGAGTGCGGGCAGACCGGTGCCGTCGGCGGCGATCAGCACGGCCGGGCGGGAGCGGTTGACCGCCCCCATGCCGACCACATCGATGCCCAGCGGCGTCGGCGACAGCCGCTGCAGCCCGGTCATCAGGCTCACGGCGCGGGTGACGTCCGGAACGTCGCCGCGGGTCCAGGCCAGTTGGGTGCGGGGCATCAGCGACTGGGGCAGCGAGCCGAAGCCGGGCGGGATCGCCGGATCGGCCGGCTTGGTCTCGAGGTGACCGCCGGACGACAGTGACAGGCTGGAGACGTACGCCTGACCGCATCCGGTGCGACTGTCGCCGCGCTCCACGGTCACCCGAAGCTCGGTGTACCGGTTCACCAGGGCATTCGGTACCGACACCCAGCGGTCGAAGGTGCCGTTCTGATCGGCGGGCCAGGAATCGATCACCGAGTCGCCGATGCGCACCACCACGCGACCGCCGGTGCCGGTGGGCGGCGGCGTATAGGTGCCCTGCAGCTGAACCCGGAGGTCCTTGACCGGGCGGCCGAGCCGGGTCTGGTCGATGCCGACCGCCAGCGTCGGCCAGCCGATGTCGGTGACCTGCTGGTCGCCGACGCCGATGTCGGCGAGCGTCTGGACGTCGCGCGGCAGCTGCGGCGCCTTCTCCTGCGGCCCGGGGATCGCGGCGGAGGCCATCGCCAGCCGTGATATCTCGGAGGTGAGGAAGGCCGCCTCGGTCAGCAGATCGGTGCCGCCGAGGGTCAGGTAGCGGCCGCCGCCGCCGAGGGCCAGACCGCCGGGCAGGTCCTCGCCGATGACGATCTGCCGGTGATACGGGTCCGGATCGGCCGGCGGCCGCAGCGTCGTACGCGCCAGGGCGCGGGTGCGGACCTCGACGGGCGCGGAGGCGTACTGCGCGACGATCGCGGTGGCGAGGCCGACGGTGGCGGCGGCCTCGCCGGGATGCGGGTCGGCCGGGAGGTACATGGTGAGGCCGGTCAGCACGGGCGGCAGGAAGTCGCCGACCGTGCGGGGCGCCGCGGGACTGCCGGCGAAGTCGAGGGCGGCCGCGGTGATGCGGAACATGTCGTTCGGGTCGAACTCGCAGAAGTCGTCGGTCCGCAGGTGGCTGCGCAGCGCGAAGCTGATCGAATGCGTGCTGTCGTCGACGACGGCGCCGGTCAGCGGCAGGGTGAGTGCGGCGCCCGGGGTGTTGACGACCGGGGTGCGCGAGAGCACCTTCTCGCCCTGCAGCACGTCGATCGAGCCGCCGGTGACATAGGCGGGCAGTGACACGCGGCCCTGCAGTGCGGTGGGCGAGGTGCCCTCGGGCACGGCGAGGGTGAGCGCGAAGGTGTAGTTCTGACCCGGCAGATCGAGCGTGGGCGAGGCGCCCAGGAACTCCAGGCCGATGCGCGCGGACCCGGGGGCCGGATCGGTCGCGTCCGCCGGCTCGGCGTCGGCCGAGGTGGCGACGTCGTCGGGATCGCCGGGGGCCGCCGGGGCGGTGGCGGGCGCGACGCACAGCAGGAGAAGAACCAGCGCGCCGACGATCGCGGCTAACCTTCGGTACATAAGGCGTTGTGTATCACGGGCCGCGCACACCGCGGACGGCGTTTGCCCGGGTAGCGGCTTCCAGTGACGAAGGAGACAGGCCAGTGAGCGGCAAGTACATGGTGACCGGTTCGGCATCGGGGATGGGCGCGGAAGTGGTGCGCCGCCTGCGTGCCGAGGGGCACGAGGTGATCGGCGTGGACCGTGCGGACGCCGAGGTGGTGGCCGATCTGTCGACGTCGGCCGGTCGGCAGACCGCGATCGATGAGGTTCTCGCCGCGTGCGACGACGTGCTCGACGGCGCCGTGCTGGCCGCCGGGCTGGGGCCCAAGCGCGGCGCCGAGCGCACCCTGGTGGAGGTGAACGTGCTGGGCGTGACGGAGCTGCTGACCGGACTGCGGCCGGCGCTGGCACGCGCCGAGAAGGCCAAGGTGGTGGTCTTCGGCTCCAATTCGACCACCTCCACGCCGCTGGTGCCGGGGCGCGCGGTGCGACTGCTCAAGCGCGGCGAGACCGAGGCCGCGACCCGGGTGCTGGTGCGGCGCGGTCCGCTGTCGGCGCCGGCGGCCTATGCCGCGTCGAAGCTGGCGGTGAGCCACTGGTGCCGCGAGCACGCGGTGACCGCGGAGTGGGCCGGCGCGGGCATCCGCCTCAATCTGCTGGCGCCGGGCCCGGTGCTGACCCCGCTGCTGCGCAGCCAGCTGGCGAGTCCCACCGGCAGTCAGGTGCGCAGCTTCCCGGTTCCGGCGCGCGAGTACGGGACGCCCGAGCAGCTCGCCGACTGGGTGCTGACGATGCTTTCGCCGGCCGCCGACTTCATGGTGGGTTCGGTGATCACGGTCGACGGCGGTACCGAGGCGCTGCTGCGCCCGTCCGACTGGCCCTCGCATCTGCCGCTCAAGCGACTGCCGCGGATGCTCTGGTCGATGAAGCAGGCGGCCGCGCGCGGCCAGGTGGCCGACTACTCCACGCTGCCCGACTGACCGCAGTGCCGGGTTGGATGTGGGGTAGTTGTCCACAGTGTTGCGCGGTGGGGCTCTCAACTGGCTGAACAGCAACGTAGAATCGAAGGTGCTCCGCGAAAGGGAGGATCATGGCCGCACCGGTCGACGTGAAGAACGACGAGATCCTCGACAAAGTCGAGGGGATTCTCGCTGCGGCCGGCCACTCGATGTCTGACGCCGGTCGTGCAGACGTCGCCGCAATGCTCAGTGGGCAGCTCACCGAGGACGAAGTGGTGCAGCGGATGATCGCTCGCGCCACGGCTCGCTGAGCTATCGCCGTGGTCTGGCGACCGCGAGGCTGGGACGATTACTACTATCCCGGCAGTCGTGTCTTGCGGAATTAGCTCGGCCTGATCGACGCGGTGGAACTCGGCGCCGTTGAAGCGGACCTCGCGGCCGCCAGAATGGCCGGCCTACTGGTTCGGCCGGTACCGGATGGCCCGTTCGACCGGACTCGGATGCAGCGCCTGCACGGGGCGATCTTCGGGGATGTCTACGAATGGGCCGGACAACTGCGCGTCGGACCGACCTTCCCGCAGACGATGAGCAAGATCGGCCCGAGTCCCGCCGCCATCGCCCGCAGCGAGTATCTGGCTGAGCCCACGCATAGCTACTCGTACTTCCCCGCGGGGCACGAGATGGTCAAGCACTTCGACCGCTTCGCTCTTCGGCTCGGAGACAATCTCGAACGGCTGTCCACCGGCGGGGGAGTAGCGCAGTTCGTCGCCGCGATCGCCGAGCCCTGGGGGGAGATGAACGTCGCCCATCTGTTCCGGGAGGGAAACACCAGGACGCAGCTGGTGTTCTTCCATCAGATTGCCGCCACCTGTGGTTTCGCCCTCGATCTGGGTCGGCTCCACCGCGATGAGCAACTGCGTGCGCAGTTCAACGCCGCGCGATACCTGATTCAGGCCGGAGGAGCGGTGGATCTGTTCGCGGAGACCATCGTCGCAATCACCACACCGTATGGAACTGCTGCCGCTGGACGTTGAGTGGGCCGGGGCCGAGGCTGGCGACGGTACTGCTTCAGTCGGTGGCGAGGGCGGCGCGGATGTGCGGATCGGTTTCGAGCAGGTGTCGCATGCTCCACTCGAGGTCGTCGAGCCGGCCGTCGGACATCTCGTGCCCGATGAGCAGGAGCATGGCGGTGGCCGCGAGACGGGTGGCATGGTCCGCCGGCACGCCGATCTCGCGCGTGTAGCGGGCGACGGCCTCGCGGCGCACCGCGTCGACCCGCGCCAGCGCTGCGTGCACCTGCGCATCGCCGGCCGCCCAGATGCGAATCGCCGCCTCCGACCGGTGCGGCAGGGTGAGGGCGACGTGGATCAGCGCGTCGATGCGCTGGGCGGGTGACGGCGCGGCGTCGAGCTCGGCCACCGGGGTGTCCGTGGCTTCGGCCCGCCAGTGCTCGATCAGGCCGGCCTCGAACGCCTTCCAGTTCCGGAACGAGTGGTAGAAGGCGCCGGTGGTCAGACCGGTCTCGGCGCACACCGCGGCCTGTTTGAAACCGGCGTAGCCGTCGCGGGCCAGCACGCGCATGCCGGCGGCGAAGAAGCGCATCTGCAGCGGCGGGGCGTCGTGCTGCGGGTGGCTCATGGGTCCCGATTCTGCCATGTCGACGCAAACCCTTGCCGGACTGCATAAGTTGACTTATGCTCATCGTCAACGACGAGGAGAGGACCGTCATGTTCCGCTGGGATCGCAATCGCGGGCTGGACCCGAACACCGACTTCGAGCAGATCTATCGCAATCTGGCGCTGCACGAGTTCCCGTGGGACTTCACCCAATCGCTCAGCTTCGCGCTCTTCCGCACCTACGCGGTGCCCAGCATCGGGGGCCTGCTGGACCGCTCCGGCGGCTTCGCCGACACGCAGAAGCGTTACGACGACACCGCGCTGCTGCTGGAGCGTCCACTGGTCTGCGGCTTCGGCGCTGCCGAGGGCAAGGCGGCCATCCGCCGCATCAACCAGATGCACCACGCCTACGACATCTCGAACGACGACATGGTCTATGTCCTGGCCACCTTCGTCGTGGTGCCCAAGCGCTGGATCGACGACTACGGCTGGCGGAAGATGACCTACGACGAGGTGGTCGCCTCGGTGCACTACTACCGCAAGCTCGGTCGGCACATGAACATCAAAGACATGCCCGCCACCTACCAGGATTTCGCCGAATTCATGGACGCCTACGAGGCCGAGCACTTCGCCTTCGACGAGGGCGGCCGGCGGGTGGCCGACACCACCCTGGAACTGCTCACCACCTTCTATCCGCGTCCGGCCCGCCCGGCGGTCCGCGCCTTCTCCCGCGCCCTGATGGACAAGCCGCTCACCGATGCGCTGGGCTACGCCGAATCGCCGGCGCTGCTCCGGTCGGCTGCGCTCGCCGGGATGCGTGCCCGGGCCGCGTTCGTCCGGGCGCTGCCGCCGCGGCTGCGCGCCAAGCGCTTCGAGGACAGCTCGCGGCTGAAGACCTACCGCAGGGGCGAGGTGGTGACCGAACGGCTCGGTACCTTCCCGGCCGGCTGCCCCGTGCCCCACGCCGGAGGCGCCCCCGGCGAGTTGCCCCGTGCCGGAGTCTCCGCGGCGGTGGCGGGATGACCGGGATCGCGCAGCTGCAGGCGGGCGTCGACCTGGACCGGGCCGTCGCGCTATTCGAGTCGCTGCCGTCGGTCAGCGTCGAGGAGATTCTCGGCCGCTGGCGGGGCAGCGAAGTGCCCACCGGGCATCCGATGGACGGTCTGCTCGCCGTCTCCGGCTGGTACGGCAAGGAGTTCGCCTCCGCCGACCGCGTGCACCCGCTGCTCTTCGGCCGGCCCGGCCGGCTGTACGCGGTGAATCCGAAGCTGATGCCGATCGGCCTGCTGAACCGGCTGGGCGCACGATTCCCGCGCCGGCTGCCGCCCGGCGGCACCCGGGCCTTCGCGTTGCTGCGCACCCGCCGCCCGCGGGCCCGGCTGCGCGAGATCGCCTACCGCGGCACCGTGAGCACCGCGATGGTCTACGACGATCTGCCGATCATCGACCACTTCCGGGCCCTCGACGACGACACCCTGCTGGGTGCGATGGACCTGCGCGGCTCGGACCGTCCGTACTTCTTTCTGCTGCAACGCGATTAGTCTGGGCCGCGCAGTGCGCCGGGCCCGCGAGCCCGGCGCGGCAGGCCCAGCGAGCAGAGGAGTGTTGCGCATGTCCGAGGTACTGATCGGCGTCGACGACCTGGTCGAGGCGATGCTCTCCAGCCGGCCGCCGGTGGTGCTGGACGTGCGCTGGCAACTGGGCGACGACCAGGGCTTCGCGAAGTACAAGGACGGGCACGTTCCGGGTGCGGTCTACGTCGATCTCGATCGGCAGTTGGCCGCGCCGCCGAGCCCGGCGGCCGGCCGGCACCCGCTGCCCGGGCTCGCGGAGCTGCAGGAGGCCGCGCGCAGCTGGGGCATCGACGACGGTGTCCCGGTGGTGGTCTACGACGACTGCGGCGGCATGGCGGCGGCGCGCGCCTGGTGGCTGCTGCGCTGGGGTGGGCTGAGCGAGGTCCGGATCCTCGACGGCGGGCTCGGCGCCTGGCGGGACGCCGGGATGCGGCTCTCCTCCGGCGACGCCGTCCCGCGCACCGGCCGGGTGACGCTGACCGGCGGCGGCATGCCGACGGCCGACATCGACGAGGTGGCCGCCGGGCGGTCGCTGCTGCTGGATGCGCGGGCCGCGGAGCGGTACCGCGGCGAGCAGGAACCGATCGATCCGCGGCCGGGCCGCATCCCGGGCGCGGTCAGTGCCCCGACGAGTGAGAACCTCGCCGCGGATGGCACCTTCCTGGACGCGGCGACACTGCGCGAGCGGTTCACCGCGCTCGGCGTCACCGGCGGGGTGATCGGCGGTGGGGTGATTGGCGGTGGGGTGATCGTCTACTGCGGCTCCGGGGTCACCGCCGCCCACCAGATCGCCGCGCTGGCGATCGCCGGCTTCGGCGAGGCGACCCTGTTTCCGGGGTCGTACTCGCAGTGGAGCAACGACGACGCCCGGCCCGTGGAACGGGGCTGATCCCCGTCAGGTTCCGTAGCGGCGCATCACCGGCAGCAGGAAGGCCAGCGACAGCCACGTCCACTGTCCGGCGGCCGGACCGAACCAGTAGGCGATCGGAATCGACAGGCCGAAGATCAGTGGTGTGACGGCCGCGGCCGCCATCTCGAGCGCGTAGTCCCGGCCCGTCTTCGGTGCGCGTTCCAGGCCGCGCCGTCGCCCGATCAGGGCCACCAGCGACTGGGCCAGGGAGGCCAGTGCGATGTTCAGCGCGTACAGCATGGTGGGCAGGGCGAACTCGTCGGAGGCCTGATCGCTGATGCCCTGGGTGGTGAACGGGATCAGCATCACCAGCGCCACGGCCAGCAGATTGGCCGTGATGGTGGCGCCGTCGAGGCCGGTCATGGACCGCTGGATGGCCACATTGGAGCGCCAGAACAGGGCGATCACCGCGAAGCTGAGCGCGAAGCCGAAGAGCTGGCCGCCGATCCCGGAATCGGCCAGGGCGTCGAGGCTGTGCCAGGCCTCCGGCGGCGGCGCGTCCAGGTTGGCGATCAGCAGGGTGGCCGAGAAGCCGTAGACCGCGTCGAAGAAGGAGACGCCGCGGCCGTACTCGTTGCTGTCCGGCGGGAAGTACTCGTGCGGATCGCGGGGCGGCCGCGCAGCCGGCACCGCCCCGGTGTCGGTGCCGCTCACTCGCCGTCGACCGCGCGGAGCAGCCGTCGGGTGCGGGCACGGACCTCGGCATCGCGGTCGAACAGGATGCCGACGAACTCGTCGACCCCCGCCGCGGCGATCTCCGCTATCCGCGCGGTCACCGTCGCCTCGTCGCCGATGATCGCGGCATCGTGGGCGTGCTCGTAGCCTTCCCTGTCGAGCATGGCCCGGTACGACGGCAGCTGGTTGTACATCGCGAACTGTTCGGCCGCCGCGGCGCGGGCGCCGGCGACGTCGTCGGTGACGCTCACCGGCAGCATGGCGACGGTGCGCACGGCATCCGGCTCGCGGCCGGCGGCGACGGCGGCGGCGCGCAGGGTCGGCACGATGTGCTCGCGCAGGGTGGCCGGGCCGGTCATCCAGGTGACGGTGCCCGACGTGCGAGCGCCCGCGATGCCCAGCATCTTGGGGCCGAGGGCAGCCAGATAGACCGGCGGAGCGGGCAGCTCGCGCATCGTCAGCGCACCGCGGGTGGTGAGGAATTCGCCTGCGGCGGAGACCTTGTCGCCGTGCAGCAGCGGGAGCAGGCCGTCGAGGAACTCGTTGGTGCGGGCGATCGGGCGCGAATAGGGCACGCCCCACATGCCCTCGGTGACCACCCGGTGGCTCAGGCCCAGGCCCAGATTCAGTCGGCCGCCGAGGATCGCGTTGGTGGTCAGCGCCCGCTGCGCGGCGAGCATCGGGTGCTGATTCTGCATGGGCAGCACGGCGGTGCCGAACTCGATCTCGATCACCTCGTGCCCGGCGACGGCGATGGCCGTCAACAGGTCGGGTTCATTGGGCATCTGGGTGGACCAGACCCGCCGGAATCCCTCGTTGTGCAGGGCACTCAGGCTCTCGATCGCCCGGTTGATGGACACCGATCGGGCGTTGATCGTCCAGACCACGCTGACCTGCATGCTTCTCGCTCCTCGTGTCGACACCGGCTTCGATCCTTCTGCCTTCAGGACCCTACGCCGGGTGGCTAGTCTGAATCGATGGAACTCGTCGTCGATCCCGGACATCAGCGGCTGCGCGACCGGGTGCGCCGGTTCACCCGGTTCGATCTGCTGCCGTCACCGGAGATCGCCGAACTCTTTCGCGCCGGGCACACCGCGGGCGATCCGCTGGCCGAGGCCTTCGTCGCGCAGACCTATCACGGCGAGCTGGGTCCGGAGCGCTCCCGGGAACTGCTCGACGAGGCGCTGCGGGTCGGGGTGGACAACGTGCCGGAGGCGCCGGAATCGTTGCGCGCGCTGTTCGCCGAGTTCGAGACGATCCCCGAGTGGGTGGATCCGGAGTTGATCGAGGCCGGCGCCGCGGTCTGGCGCCGCTGGGGCTACAGCCTCGGCGCGGTGGGCAACGCCGGGACGATGGACACCTACACCGAGGGCTCGCTCGCGATACCGCTCTCGCTGTCCGGCGGCTACGCCGGGGCCAGCGCGCTGCACCGCTACCTGGAGACCTCGCGCTGGTGGTTGGAGGTGTGCCGGCCGGGCGCGGTGCTGACGCCCGGCTCGCGGGCCCGCGAGGTCTCGTTGAAGGTGCGCGTCATGCACGTCTCGGTCCGCGCCCGCGTCGCTGCGCATCCCGAATGGGATGCGCGGGCGCACGGGCTGCCGATCAGCCAGAGCGAGATGATGCTGACCCTGCTCGGCGGCAGCGTCGGCCCGGCGCTCGGACTGTATGCGCTGGGCTTTCTCACCAGCCCGGCCGAGATGCGCGCGGTGCTGCACTTCAACCGGTATCTGGGCTACCTGGTCGGATGCTCGGTGGACGCGATGTATCCGCGGACCGTGGCCGACGGCGTGCGGCTGCTCTACTACTTCGACGCCACCCGCAGGCACGATTCCGGACCGCTCGGTCCGGAGCTGGTGGAGGGCTTCGTGCCGTCGTTCGCACCGGGCCCCGAGGTGCGCGGCCTGGACCGGCTGCGCGCGCGATATCACCTGCACCTGCAGGCCGGGTACACGCGACTGTTTATGCTGCCGTGGAACCGGCGGCGCTACCGGCTGCCCAGCGGGCTGCCCGGCCTGGCGATGCTGCTGGCGCGGGCGCCCGCCGTCGCCGCGGTGGAGGTGGCCCGGCGGTTCTCGCCCGCCATCGACCGGTGGCAGCAGGAGTCGTCGCTTCGGCGCTGGCGACGGTGGCATGCCTGGCATCTGGGGCAGCGCGAGGAGCGGTTCGACGCCGGCCGCGCGCTGCGCCGCTGAGCGGTGCGGCCGTCCTCCCGGAATCTGTCGCGGATTCGCCCTCGTTTCCGACACGATCAGCGACGGATTGTCGCCGCCGCGGTGTGGTGCGGATCGATGAACGGCTGCGGCGTCCCCCGGCCACCGGGAATCATGGGGCACAGTGGAAGCCAGCAGCACCGAGCCGAGGAGTGAGTCGTGTCCGAGAACGCAGGCCCGTGGGGGCCGGTGGAACTGATGGTGGTATCGCTCGCGCAGCCCGAGCCGTCGCCCGCGGCGATCGCCGCGCTCACCCGCCAGGTGGAGGCCGGCTCCCTGCGGGTGCTCGACTTCGTCCTCGTCAGCAAGAACGAGGCGGGTGAGGTGGCGGTGACCGAGGTGGAGGTGGATTCGCTCGGTCCGGCGGCGCTCGACCTGGCGATCCCCGGGCTGACCGGCGACGAGGACATCGCCGTCCTCGCCGACTCGCTGGCCCCCGGCGAGAACGCGGCGATCGTCGCGCTGGAGCTGGTGTGGGCGCGGGACCTGGCGCTGAGTCTGGCCGCCGAGGGCAGCGAAGTGATTGCGGCCGAACGGATTCCGGCCGTCGTCGTCAACGAGATCGCCGGCCCCGAGGCCTGACCCGCGCGCGTGCGGGCATCATTGCAGTGAGAGATCTGCGCGGGCGACGATCCGCGCAGGAGAAGGAGTGGACATGCGACGAGCAGGACGACCCGGACTGATCGGCCTGGCGGCCCGGACCGCCGTGGTGACCGGCACCGCCAATGCGATGGGCAACAGGGCGGCCGCCAAGCGCGCCGAGCAGGCCCAGCAGGTACAGGCGCAGCAGGCCTGGCAACAGCAGCAGGCCGAGCAGGCCTACGCGGCCCAGCAGCAGGCCGCCCAGCAGCAGGCGGCCCCCGCCGCGCCGCCGGCGCCCGCGGCTCCGGCGGGGGTGGATCTCACCGCCGAGCTGACCAAGCTCGCCGACCTGCACACCAAGGGTCTGCTGACCGATGCCGAGTTCGCGGCGGCCAAGGCCAAACTGCTCGGCTGAACCGCCGCGCCGCGTGCACCACGGGCGCGGAGCCGCCGGCGCAGTGGCGGTGGTTCGTCGGTGATGGTTCGGCGGTGGTGATCTACAGGCCGCGGTGATCTACAGGCGGTGGTGATCTACAGGCGGCGGCGCTCTACAGGCCGTGGCGGTCCAGGAAGTCGACGATCGCCGAGGCGAAGACCTCGTTGTCGTCGCCGGCCACCATGTGCCCGGCCTGGGAGACGTCGGCCACCTCGGCGGCGGGCATCCGCCGCCGCATCTGCGCCAGCCCCTCCTCGCTGACCACGTCCGACCGTCCGCCGCGCACCAGCAGGGTGGGGACGGTGACGTTCGCGGCGGCCGCGGCCAGCGGCGCCTCGTCGGTGATGCGCGCCTCGCCGTCGTCGCCGTCCAGGAAACGCGGATCCCAGTGCCAGTACCAGCGGCCGTCGCCGCGCTGCCGGACGTTCTTGGTGAGACCCTGCAGGTTGGTCGGACGCGGGCGCGACGGGTTGTAGGCGGCGATGGCGTCGGCGACGTCGTCGAGCGAATCGAAGCCGTCCCTATGCGCGCCCATGAAGGCCTTGATGCGTTCGATACCGGCCGGCTCCACGTCGATCACGATGTCGACCAAGACCAGCCCGGCGGCCAGGCCCGGATTGCGGCCCACCGCGGTGAGCCCGGTGATGCCGCCGAGCGAGGCGCCGACGATCACCGGGGTGATGTCCAGTGCCGCGACTGTGCCGACCAGATCGGCGGTGAAGCCCTCGACGCGGTAGTCGGCGTCGTCCGGCCAGTCGCTGTCGCCGTGGCCGCGCAGATCCATGGTGATCACCTCGTGACCGCGGGCGGCCAGCCCGGCGGCGGCGCGATTCCACGAGTGCCGGGTCTGCCCGCCCCCGTGCAGGAACATCACCGGCGCGCGGTCACCGCTGCCGGACCAGCGGTCGCCGGCCAGCGTCAGACCGTCGACGGTCACGGTGAACTGTTCGGCGCTCATGCCTCCGCCTCCCCGCGCCGGGTGCGCGCTGCGTCGTCGTCCAGCCAGCGCCGGGCCTGCGCGAGGAAGTCGTCGATCTCGTCGCGGTGCGGGTGCGGAAACCGGGAGGCCAGCCGATCCAGATACAGCGTGGAGAACGGGTCGGCGACCAGGTCGGAGATGTAGTCGCGGCGGATCACCAGGGTCTGATAGGTGTCCTCGAGGTAGTCCTCGATCCACTGGGTGGCCGCCCGGTCGGCGGCCTCGTCGGTGCGCCACGGCGCCGGGATCGGCTGCTCCGGGCCGTCGGCGTGGTCCAGGATCAGGTCGCGGTCGGCGTCGCCGATGATCAGTGTATCGCCGACGATCGTGACGATGTCCGGGTGCCCGGTCATCCGGGTGATCGCGCCGTAGGCGGCGAGGCGGCGGACGGCCGCGCGCCGCAGCTCGGCGCCGGGAGAGGTGGGGGCCATACCCGGACGCTACCGAATCGGCCGCCGATACCGCGCCGGGCGGGGCTGCGGCGCAGGCAAATTCACGCGGGCGTGCTGGAAAAGCGTGCCGCAACAGCGTCGCCGGTGCGGGGAGGCGTCGGGGCCGTGTTCGGATCGAAGGGACGGCCGCACTTGGGAGGAGCCTGCGATGGCGG
The DNA here is from genome assembly GCA_964513715.1 of uncultured Gordonia sp. Taxonomy (GTDB): domain Bacteria; phylum Actinomycetota; class Actinomycetes; order Mycobacteriales; family Mycobacteriaceae; genus Gordonia. The sequence continues at coordinate 5,837 of CAZEOP010000008.1, read as the reverse complement.
AGACTGGGACGACGAGTACGGGGACGACGAGTACGGGGACGACGAGTACGGGGACGGGGAGAGCGGGGACGGTCGACGACTTCCCCGCCGGGATGCGCGTCCTCGGCTACGGCGACGGCCCGGCCGCCACCGAACTGGCCGCTGCCGAGCTGGGTGCTGCCGAACTGGCCGCTGCCGAGCCGGGCGCCGCGGGTGCGGCCGGCGAACCCGACGCCGGGCGACGCAACTCCTGGTGGTTCTTCTGGACCTGGCTGGTGACCCCGCACATCGAGTTCGGGGCCGTCTACCTCGGCATGGTCGTCGTGCTGTTCCTGCACATGAGCGTGCTGCAGGCGTTGATCGGCGTCTTCTTCGGCGTGGCCTTCGGCGCGCTCAGCCACGGCATCCTGACGGCGCGCGGCACTCGGCTGCGGGTGCCGCAGGTGGTGCTCGGCCGGCTCGCCTTCGGCGCCACCGGCAACGCGGTCATCACCACTGTCATGGCGGTGATCAGCTCGGCCGGCTGGTTCATCGTCAACTCGGTGGTCGCCGGCCTGGCGATCAATGCGCTGTTCGGCGGCGTTCCGGTGGTCGCCGGGCTGGCCATTGCGGTGATCGCGCAGTGGTTGCTCGCGCAGGTCGGGATCTCGTACCGAAAGGTGCAGCAGTATCTGTACCCGGTGCTCACGGTGATCCTGCTGGTCGCCGGCCTCGTCACCTTCACGAAGGTCGACCTGGCCGCCGATAGGGGCAGCCCGTGGGATCTCAACGGTCTGATCGCCGTCGTGGTGGTCGCCTGCCTCGCGTGGGCGTACACGATCGGCTGGAATCCGTACGCCACCGACTACAGCGCGCGCACACCCAGCGGGGCGTCGCCCCGGCAGGCCGGCCTCTTTTCCGGCTTCGGTCTGTTCGTGGCGACGATGTTCCTGATGAGCGTCGGCGTGGCCGCGGGCGTCGTGATCGACGGTGTACCCGCACTGCTCGGGGAGACCAACCCGACGGCGCAGTTCACCGGCTACCTGCCGACCGTCCTGGCCACCCTCGTGCTCCTGGCACTGATCGCCGGATCGTTCACCACCAACGCGATCACCCTGAAGTCGGCGCGCCCGGTATTCCGGGTGGACCGCCTCGGAATCAGCGCGGAGGTCGGTCGGCACCTCGGTCCGGTCGCGCTGACCGTCGTCGCCTTCTTCCTCGGTTGGTGGGCCACCACCGACCTCCCGGCCAACTTCCAGGGCTTCGTGATGGTGCTGGGCGTGTGGATCGCGCCGTGGCTCAACGTCTCGCTGGTCGATTACCTGTTGCGGCGCAAGGACGACGATCCGACGCCCTACCTGTACCAGCCGACCGCGTTCAACAAGTGGGGCGTGCTGTCGATCGCCTTCGCGCTCGCGGCGTCGATCCTCATCTGGGGCATCCAGATCGTCAACGGCGGCAAGATGGGCGGGCCCAACGTGCACGGGGTGTCGTACGCGGCGCTCGGCATGCTGGCCGGCTTCTACCTGTCGGCGGTGATCTATTCGATGGGCATGAAGAAGGTCTTCCGGGAGAAGGCCGGGCAGCCGCTCGACGCGGGCCATCACCACCGCGGCCGGCACCGCGACGCGCACTGACGCCGTCGCCCGAACGCTGCGGCCACTGCGAGCCGGGGGCCGCGGGCTCGGCGCGCACCCGTTTCGTACATGCGCCCTCGATCGGATGCGGATGTACGAAACGGGTGCGCGTGAGTCCGGATCGGATGCGCGTGGCGGCTACTGCCCCATGACGTATTCGATGGACGGGCCGGCGGTCCAGCCGCCGTCGACGGCGATCTCGGCGCCGGTGGTGTAGCTCGCGGCGTCGGAGAGCAGGTACAGCACGATGCCGACCAGCTCCTCGGGCTTGCCGACCCGCTGGAAGGGGTTGTTCGGGAAGGCGCCCTCGGCGTCGGAGATGCCGGTCGGGGCGGTCATCGGGGTCAGGACCATGCCGGGATGCACCGAGTTGACCCGGATCTTGTCGCGGCCGAGTTCCACCGCGGCCACCTTGCTCAGGCCCCGCACGCCCCACTTGGCGGCACCGTAGCCGCTGGTGAGGGCCAGGCCGATGAGACCGGCCGCTGAGGAGATGTTGACGATGGAGCCGGCGCCCGCGCGGCGCATGGCCGGGATCGCGAAGTGCATGCCGGTGTGCACGCTGACCAGGTTGATCTGGATTATGCGCTGGAAGTTCTCCAGCGGCTCATCGGCCACCGGCATCCCGGACGCGGTGACGCCGGCGTTGTTGACCAGCCCGTCGAGCCGGCCGAAGCGGTCCTCGGCCGCGGCGACGGCCTGCTCCCACTCGTCGGCCTTCGTCACGTCGAGGTGGACGTAGAGTGCGGAGTCGCCGAGACTTGCGGCCACGGCGGCGCCCTCGTCGTCGAGCAGGTCGCCGATCACCACCTTGCCGCCGGCGGCGACGATGCCGCGGGCGAAAGCCTCGCCCATGCCGCGGGCGCCGCCGGTCACCAGGACTACTTTGCCGTTGAGATCCATTGTTCCTCGCCTTTCACTTTCCTTGCTGGTGCGCCCGGTTCGGGCGCGAGAGGTCTTGGCGCGCAAAGGCTTGCGCCACCGAATGTGCGGCCTCGGCCGCGGAGTCGCCGTGGTGCACCATGCGCCGGATCGCGCTGACCGCCAGCAGGGCTCCGGTGGCGGCGGCGAGTTGGACGTCGAGGTGGTCCTCGGGCAGGCGCAGCATGTGCGCCGCCGCGGGGATCAGGAGGGCGGCGGTGTCGTCGTTGGTCTCCAGCCACACCCGTCGCAGCGGCGGGTCGCCGAGGATCAGGGCCAGGAACTCGTGGTCGAAGGCGATCGCGCCCTCGACATAGGCCGCGATGAAGGCATCGACGACCACTTGCAGAAAGGTGCAGTCCGGGCTGTCCGCGCAGCGCCGCGTGACGCCGTCGACGAAGCGGCGGTTGCCGGCGTCGAGCAGCGGGCGGATGCAGTCGGCCTTGGTGGGGAAGTAGCGGAAGAAGGTGCGCTCGGAGAATCCCGACGCGGCCACCAGGTCGCGGGTGTGGGTCGCCGATCCGTGCTCGGCCAGGACCGCCGCGCACCGCCGGGACGCCTCGTGCAGGGCGTCGGGGGAGAGCGGTGTGCGGGCCATGATCCGAGGGTAACCGCAAAGCGCCGGTTACTGTCATTAAACGGGAGAATTCGTCTGCCGAGCAGACTGTTGACGTCGCCAACACCCCCGTCTACCCTCGTGTTAACGCTGCACACTTACCGGGTGCCGACGGCGGACAGCACGACCACGGCGAAGGAAACGCGGATGAGTAAGAAGACCATCGTCATCACGGGAGCCAGTGACGGAATCGGGGCGGTGGCTGCGCGCGCACTCGCCGATTCCGACGTCGATCTGGTGATCACCGGCCGGTCGGCCGACAAGCTGAAGTCCGTCGCCGACGACACCGGCGCGACCGCCTTCGTCGCCGACTTCGCGAAGCTCGACGATGCCCGGGCGCTGGCGGCCCGGATCACCGACCACGTCGATCGCATCGATGTTCTGCTGAACAACGCCGGCGGCACCTTCGATCCGAATCGGCTGCGGACCGTGGACGGCCACGAGCCGAACTTCCAGATCAATCACCTCGCCCCGTTTCTGCTGACGAATCTCCTGCGCGAGCAGCTCGCGGCCGCCGGGGCGTCGCTCGTCGTCAACACCTCGAGCATCGGCAACAATCTCGGCCGGGTCGATCTCACCGATCTCGACTTCCAGCAGCGCCGCGCCTTCGAGCTGCGCTGCTACGGCACCAGCAAGCTGGAGAACATCCTGTTCAGCCGGGGCATCGCGCGGCGATGGGCCGGCGATGGCATCGCGTCGGCCGCAGTCCATCCGGGCATGGTGGCGTCGAGCTTCGGCCGGGACTCCTTCTTCATCGGTCTGGCGTACCGCACGCCTCTGCGAAGGATCGGTGCGATCACCGTCGACGAAGGTGCCGCGCCGCTCATCGCCCTGGCCCGGCGGGGTGCCGACCCGGCGATCAACGGCGTCTACTTCTCTCGATTCAAGGCGAAGGGACGCGAGTCGAAGCAGGCAAGCGACCCCGCGCTGATCGACGGTCTGTGGATTCGATCGGCTGAGCTCGTCGGACTCCGGCTGGAGTAGTATTCGGTCCGCGATGTCTACAGCGCCCTCTTTGAACTCCTCGTACCATCACGGTGACTTGCCTGCTGCCCTGGTGAAATCGGCGATGACGTTGCTCACCGAAGACCCGACCGCTGAGCTGTCGTTGCGGGCCGTCGCACGGCATGCGGGCGTCTCGGCCACCGCCCCGTATCGGCACTTCGAGGACCGGAAAGCGCTCGCCTCGGCAGTTGCTGCGGTCGGCTATCAGCAACTCGCCGCTGAACTGGTGGCGACCAGCCCGCAGCCCGCGACGTCGGACGATTTCGCGGATCTGGCTGTCGCCTATGTCCGGTTCGCCCTCGAGCGTCCCGGACTGTTCCGGGTGATGTTCACCGAAGGCTGCGATCCCGGCAATTCCGATCGCGCCACCGCGGTCGACGGGATCCGCGCGTACCTGCGATCGGCGTTCGAGCGCCTGCGGCCCGATTCCGATCCGGATTCGTCGTCGCTCGCGGCGTGGTCCCTGGTTCACGGGCTGGCTTTCCTGCATCTGGATGGAAAGTTCGACACTTCGCCGCCGGAGCTGGTCGACGCGCGGGTGCGCTCGGCGGTCCTCGCTGTCATCGGCTGATCAATCGTTCCGCGGGCAGAAACGTCACGCACCACCGTCACGAGCGCGCACAGCCGTCACCGAATCCACTGTTCGGTGACGGCTGTGCGTTCCGGTGACGGTTGCGCGTGACGGTTGTGCGCGGTGGCGGCGCTGTCCGACAGATCACCCACCGCTGGAAAGTTCAGTGGAACAGACTCAACTCTAGGTGTGTTGGAACTGGACGAGAGGTCGAACAGATCTCAATAGACTTCGTCCTGGAAGCCATTCCGGAGCACCCGAGACGTGAACGACAGAAAGGCGAACGCTGTGGACAGCTTCACCCCGACCACCAAGACGCAGGCTGCACTGCAGGCCGCCGTTCAGGACGCGGCCGCCGCGGGTAATCCCGACGTGCGTCCCGCCCACATCCTCGTCGCTCTGCTGGAGCAGAGCGACGGCATCGCCGCACCGCTGCTTAAGGCGGTCGGCGTGGACCCCAAGCACATCCTCACCGAGGCCAAGGCGCTCGTCGCGCGGGCGCCGGTCGTCTCCAGCTCCAGCGCGCAGCCGCAGCTGAGCCGGGAGTCGATCGCCGCGATCACCGTGGCGCAGAACCTGGCCACCGAATTGAACGACGACTACGTCTCCACCGAGCACCTGATGGTCGGCGTGGCCACCGGCGACTCCGACGCCGCCAAGCTCCTGCAGAACGCGGGGGCCGGCCCGGACGCGCTGCGCGAGGCCTTCCAGGCCGTGCGCGGCACCGCCCGCGTCACCAGCGAGAACCCGGAGGACACCTACCAGTCGCTGGAGAAGTACTCCACCGATCTGACCAAGCGCGCCCGCGCCGGCGAGCTCGACCCGGTGATCGGCCGCGACAGCGAGATCCGGCGCGTGGTGCAGGTGCTGAGCCGTCGCACCAAGAACAACCCGGTGCTCATCGGCGAACCCGGCGTCGGCAAGACCGCGATCGTCGAAGGCCTGGCCCAGCGCATCGTCGAGGGCGACGTGCCCGAGTCGCTGCGCGACAAGACCGTCGTCTCCCTCGACCTGGGCGCGATGGTGGCCGGTGCCAAGTACCGCGGTGAGTTCGAGGAGCGGCTCAAGGCCGTGCTCGACGAGATCAAGGCCGCCGACGGCCAGATCATCACCTTCATCGACGAGCTGC
>CAZEOP010000007.1:0-28283 GCA_964513715.1 uncultured Gordonia sp. | reverse complement strand
GACGAGGCGTAGGTGGAGATGTGGCCGCCGACGCCGATGCCGGGTCGCTGGGCGCGGTGCACCATGATCGCGGCATTCCACCGGATGTAGGCGCGGAAGCGCCGCTCCATGTCCTCGTCGCCGGGGAACTCGGGTTCCAGATCGGTCGGAATGGTGTTGACGAAGTCGGTCGAGGTGAGCGAGGGAAGCTGGACGCGCTTGTCGTCGGCGCGCTCGAGCATCCGCAGCATCAGGTACCGGGCGCGCTCGGGACCGGCGTTTTCGAGCATGGCATCGAATGATTCGAGCCATTCTTCGGTCTCGCCGGGATCGGCATCGGCCAGATACGAGGCGACGCCGTCGCGGATCACCTGGACGCGGTTGGCGCTGGTCGGATGTCCTGCGTTGACGTCGGCCTGGTCGGTCACTGTTTCACACCCTGTCGTAGAAATCGGTCCCACTGCGTTACTTTCATCGTGCCCCAAGTCACCCACCTTGGCAGGCATTGTGGTTCAGTCACTACCGGAGCACGGCCGGTCGACGCGGAGGAGGGGGTATGGCGGGCACGATTCGGGCCGGTGTGCTCGTCGTCGTCGCCGCTGCATTGCTGGTGGCGTGCGGTGGCGAGCGGCGGGCGCCGTCGCGCCAGTCGGTCGGAGTGACAACGGTCACTACCGAGTCCCGCGAAGGTTTCGACGCGGCGATCGTGGTGTGCCGCCAGGTGATCAGCTCGGCCGGCGTGATGGTGCGCGACTACAACGCCTTCGTCGCCCGGCTGAACGAGACGCAGGATTACGAGCAGATCGATAAAGAGGATCGCTACGCGCGCGACACCCTCGACACCGGCGCCGATCTGATCAGGAAATCGCTGGCACCGGCGGTGCCGGACGATCTCGAACAGAAGGTGCAGGCCTTCCTGACCGCCACCGAGCAGCTGTCCGAGCAGATCGGCGAGAAGCGGAAGCTGTCGCTGAACAAGGCCACCGACGACTGGGGCGATCGCCGCAGCGAACTGATCGACGCGTGCGGCGAGTTCATGCCCACCGGCACCGCCTGACGCCGCCGGGCCGTCGTGCCACGGTATTTGTGTCCTAAGGCCTGTCCACCGGGGCGATCGACCCTCTAGGCTTAGCGGTGGCCGTCGCATGAGCGACGCCTGGGGGCTGTGTATTCGCGGTCCCGCATCAGAGACGATGAGGAGGACCCCGCCGGTGGGAGGCACCACGGAGGACGGCAATGTCGGCAAGTTCGGCTTCACCAAGGGCATGGTGATTCAGGAGCTCGGGTGGGACGACGACACCGACGATGATCTGCGTATCGACATCGAGGACGTCATCGACGCCGAGATGCTCGACGAGGACGCGATCGACGTGATGGATGCCGTGCTGCTCTGGTGGCGCGACGGTGACGGTGATCTGGTGGACGCGCTGATGGATGCCATCGGTCCGCTCGCCGAGGGCGGCTTCGTCTGGGTGGTGTCGCCGAAGACCGGCCGGCCCGGTTACGTCGACCCGAGCGAGATCGCCGAGGCGGCCCCGACCGCCGGCCTCAGTCAGACCAAAGTCGTGAACCTCGGCGACTGGTCGGGTTCGCGCCTGGAGTCTCGGTCGCGCGGTAAGCGCTGATGGGCGCCGCGCCGATTCCGGTCGGCAGTCGCGCCCCGGAGTTCACGCTCCGCGACCAGAACAATCAGGCGGTCGGCCTCGCCGCGCTCCGCGGGCGGGGGCCGGTGCTGATCGTCTTCTTCCCGCTCGCCTTCACCGGCACCTGCGAAGGCGAACTCGGTTATCTGCGTGATCACCTGCCGCAGTTCTCGGCCGGGCTGAGCACCGTGGCCATCTCGGTGGGACCGCCGCCCACGCACAAGGTGTGGTCGCAGGCGCAGGGCTTTCTGTTCCCGATCCTCGCGGACTTCTGGCCGCACGGCGCCGTCGCCGCGTCGTACGGGGTGTTCGACGAGCAGCGCGGCTTCCCCAATCGCGGGACCTTCCTGGTCGATGCCGAGGGCACCGTGGTCTTCTCGGAGATGGTCGGCCCGGGTGAGGCGCGCACCACGCAGACCTGGGATGCGGTGCTCGCCGCCGCGGCGTCGCTCGGTTCGTGATCCCGGCCCCGGCGCAGCCTCCGGCCGGTCAGATCATGTAGTGGAGCTGGGCGACGATGCGCTCGCCCAGTGCGGTGTCGCCGGAGATCCGCACGGCCGCCGGATCCGCGCCCGGGCGGTCGCCGATCAGCCGGGAGTAGGCGACCAGGTCCACCGTCAGCGTCACATCGGCCGGACCGTCGAGTTCCGGGACGATCGCCGCGCGATCCTCCACCGCGACGTGCACCGCCCGCGGCGCGAGGCCGGTGAAGTCGACGGTGACCGTGGTGCCCTGCGGTGCGCCGGCCTTCTTGCCGATCAGGAAGGGCAGCGACGCCGACATCTCCTTGCGGGCCCAGGTGGCCGGCAACGGATCCGTGGGTTCGCCGAGGCCGAGGCTGTCGCGCAGATCCACCTCGTGAATCCAGCAGTCGAAGACCCGCACCCGCATGAAGCGGCCGTACGAATCGCGGCCGGCCGGGGTGAATCCCTCGGCGTCCCACTGTTGTTCGGGCATCGCCTCGAGGGCGCTGAGGCGCTGCGCGGTGACCTCGCGGAAGTCGGCCATCAACTCGTCGCGGCTGCGGGCCCGGTAGTGGTCGAGCCACTTCTCGTTGAGTTCGCCGATCGAATTGCGGACGTGCTCGAGCGCGGCGACATCGCGCGTCGCTTCGATCTCGCGCCCGGTCAGCATCCATTCGGTGCCGGTGATGTGCGCGACGATGTCGGCCACGGACCAGCCGGGCAGATTCGACGGCGACGACCACTGCTCGTCGGACAGGCCGGAGACCAGTTCGTCGATGGTGGCCCACTCCTGTTGCAGGGCGTCGACGACGGGTTCGCGGGGTATGCGCGTGACCATGAGAGGACCTCCCTGCTCGGCTGTCCCTCCACGCTAGACCCGACCCGCCGGTAGGGGTGGGATTGTGCCGCGGTGACGCGCCGGAGAACGCCGCGACTATACAGCTATGACTGTATAGTCAGCATGTGCTGACTATTGATTCCCGCGTCGAGGTGATGAGCCGGCTGGGGCGGGCGATGACCGATCCCACCCGCGCGCGCATCCTGCTCGCCCTGCTGGTCGCACCCGGCTATCCGGCTCGGCTGGCCCGGGACCTGGAGTTGACCCGTACCAATGTGTCGAACCATCTGGCCTGCCTGCGCGGCTGCGGAATCGTCGTGGCCGAGCCGGAGGGGCGGCAGACCAGGTACGAGATCGCCGACCCGCACCTGGCCGCCGCGCTCACCGCGCTCGTCGACGTCACCCTCGCGGTCGATGAGAACGCGCCGTGCATCGATCCGGAGTGTTCGGTGACCGGGTGCTGTGACGGCTGCGGAGGAGGGAGCAGGCGATGACGGTCATCGCGATCCCGGACGCCCGGGCCGCCGTACTGCGTCGGCGGATCCGCATCGTCGTCGCCATCACCATCACCTGGAACGTGATCGAGGCGATCGTCGCGCTGGCGGCCGGCCGCGCCGCGTCGTCGGCCGCGCTGATCGGCTTCGGGCTGGACTCGGTGGTCGAGGTGCTGTCGGCCGCCGCCGTCGCCTGGCAGTTCTCGGCACCCGATCATCGTGACCGGGAGAAGACCGCGCTGCGGGTGATCGCCTTCTCCTTCTTCGGCCTGGCCGCGTATGTGACGGTGGAGGCGACGCTCTCGCTGCTCGGCGTGCGTGAGCCTGAGCATTCGCCGGTGGGCATCGCGATCGCGGCGCTGAGCCTGGCTGTGATGCCACTCCTGAGCTGGTTCGAGCGAAGGACCGGACGGGAACTGGGCTCGGCCTCCGCCGTCGCCGATTCGAAACAGACTTTGATCTGCACCTATCTCTCGGCGGCGCTGCTCGCCGGGCTGGTGCTCAACAGCCTGTTCGGCTGGGCCTGGGCCGATTCCGTCGCTGCGCTGGTGATTGCCGTGATCGCCGTCCGCGAGGGCATCGGCGCGTGGCGCGGTGACCTCTGCTGTGCGGTCCCGATCGCCGTAGGGGAACCCGGTGACGACCGCAGCTGCGCCGACGACTGCTGCCGCAACGACGGATCGGACGGTCCCGCGGCAACACGATGACATCCCGGTCGAGCCAGGCCTGCGTCGCCCGTTCCGGGCCATCGTGGCCGAGGTGCGCCGGGACGAGGCCACCCACCGCGCAGCAGTCGCCGTGCCGATCGGCCTGGAGCTGAGTGTCGGTCCCGGGCCGGGCGCGAGGATCTCGACTGCGCTCGATCCACGGACTAGAAGCGCGGGAGGGAGTTGTCGGCACAGGAGAGGGGTTCGTGGTCACTATGTCCACGGACCGCTCTCCTGTGCCAACAACTTGCCGTCGGCGGCTGGACGGTGTCGATGATGGTGCGCGCAGTAGGGATCGAACCTACGACCGCTGGTGTGTAAAACCAGTGCTCTACCGCTGAGCTATACGCGCCGGGGATGTGACCATCACGAAGATACCGGGCGGCCGGGGCAGGCCCAAACGTGCCGTCCGCGCGGCGGTGCTGGGCGATAATCGACGGCATGTCTGGAGTTCGTCGCAGTATCCGCGTGGTGGTGGGCGTGCCGGTCGTCGCGGCGGCGCTGGCCGCCACGGTCGTCGCGGCTCCGCAGGCCGCGGCGACACCGCGCTACCGAGTCGTCACCGATGCGGCGGTCGCGAGCGTCATCGGTGATACGCAGCCCGCCGAGCAGTCGCCGCCCGGATCCAACGTGCCCGGCTGTCGCCCGCATGACGCGGCGGTGCCGGTGGTGCTGCTGCACGGCACCGCGCAGACACAGATGTCCGCGTGGCAGTATCTGGCGCCGACGCTGGCCAACCAGGGCTTCTGCGTTTACAGCCTCACCTACGGGCAGACCAGCTGGAGCGGGAACATCGGGGCCCTGGGGCAGCGGGAGAAGTCGGCACGGCAGGTCGCGGTCTTCGTCGACGGCGTGCTGGCGAAGACGGGTGCGCATCAGGTCGACCTGATCGGTTTCTCGCAGGGCAATGCGGTGGCGCAGTTGTTCACCCAGCTGCCGGGGCGGGCCGGCCAGACCCGGCAGCTGATCTCGCTGGGGCCGTCGAACAAGGGCGTGTCCAAACTCGGCTCGATCACCGACCGGCTGCCGGCCCGTGCACCAGGTGAGAACGATTGGGGCCCACTGCATTCGGGCATCGACTACACGATGATCATGACGCGGCACGACGAGATCTCCGCGCCGTACACCAACGGCTTCCTGCCGAAGCAAGCCAATGTGCGGAACCTGGTGATCCAGGACTACTGCCCGAAGGACACCGTGGGACACGTCGGACTGCCCTACGACAGCTGGGTGGGCGGCACGGTAGTGAACACCCTGCGCGGAAGCCGCGCGCCGGCGGCGTGCACGGTCGGTTTCGGACTGTAAGGCGGCCGCCCGCTCGGCGATCAGTCGCGCAACACCGGCGCATTGCGGGCGAAGGCGCGGGCGCCGGCCTCGTCGACCAGCCGTGACGGTTCCGGGTCGCTGCGCAGAATCCGGTGCAGCTCCGGTGAATCGGGCAGCGGGCCGTCGGAGGCGACGACGACGATGTTCCCGCTGCGCCGGCCCTTGAGCATCGCCGGATCGCTGATCAGCTCGATGTGAGCGAAGACCTCGGCGATGGTCGCGACCTCGCAGCGCGCCGAGACCAGATCCCGCCGGTCGCCGCAGTTGGCCAGGTACAGGCCACCGGGCGCCAGCACCCGGCGGCACGCCCGGGTGAACTCGGCGGTCGTCAGATGCGCCGGGGTCACCGAGCCGGCGAAGGCATCGCGGATGACGACGTCGCGGGTCTGCCCGGTGAGCGACTCGACCACCTCGCGCGCATCGCCGACGCGGATGCGCAGCCGCGGCGCCCGCGGCAGGTCGAACCATTCTCGGGCCAGCCGGGCCAGTTCGGCGTCGACCTCCACCGCGACGTGCCGCGACTTCGGATACCGATGCGCCAGCTGCCGGGGAAGGGCGCACGCGGCCGCGCCCAGGTGCAGCATCCGCAGCGGCGTCGCCGGATCCGGGTGCGCCTCGGTGATCGCGGCGGCCATCTGCCGCATGTACTCGAACTCCAGATTGTCCGGATCGAACGGGTCGACATGGCTGCTCTGCGCCCCGTTCACGGTCAGCAGCCAGCCGCCGACCCCGTCGCGGGTGAGTTCGGCGGTGCCGGTGGAGATCTCGAAGCTGCCGGCTGCGGGAGAGGGGGTGCCTGCCATCGATTCTCCAGTCTACCGGCGGCCCGATACGCTCGACGGCGTGCGCAGACGTGGAGCCGGCGCCCGGGGAGCCGAAGCCCTGGGAATGGCGGCGGGAATGGCCGCCGACCTCGTCTTCGGCGATCCCCGGCGGGGGCATCCGGTCGCGCTGTTCGGCGGCGGCGTCGCCGCGACCGAACAGCGGCTGTACCGCGATTCCCGGGCGCGCGGTGCGGTATTCGCGGCGGGCTGGATCGCCGCGGCCGCGTCGGCCGGATGGCTCGCCGGGCGCGCCGGTGCCGTCGGTGTGGGGGTGGCCACCTTCTCCGCAGTGGGCGGAACCACCCTGTGCCGGGTCGGTGCGCACATCGCCGACGCCCTGGACGCCGGCGATCTGGACGCCGCGCGCGACCTGCTGCCGAGCCTGGTGGGCCGCGACCCGAGCCGGCTCGACGAGTCCGGAATCTGCCGGGCCGCGGTGGAGTCCATCGCCGAGAACACCTCCGACGCCACCGTCGCACCCCTGCTGTGGGGTGCGGCCGCGGGAGGTCCGGGCCTGCTCGGCTACCGCGCGGTGAACACGCTGGACGCCATGATCGGGTACCGATCACCGCGCTACGAGCGGTTCGGCTGGGCGGCCGCCCGCACCGACGACCTCGCCAACCTGATCCCGGCGCGCGTCACCGCCGCGCTGGCCGGCCTGCTCAGCGGCCACCCGATCCGGGCGGCCCGGGCGGTGCGCCGGGACGCGCGCCGACATCCGAGCCCGAACGCGGGCGTGGTCGAGGCGGCCTTCGCCGGGGCCCTGGGCATCTCCCTCGGCGGTCGCACCGTCTACGCGCACGGCGCCGAGGACCGGCCGGTGCTGGGCGACGGGCCCGCACCGGTGGCGGCCGATCTGCGCGCGGCGGTCGTGCTTTCACGCCGGGTGCAACTGGTCGCCGCCGCACTGGCCGTCGTCGCCCGGTCCCGGGAGACGCGATACCGCCGGCGGATCGAGTACCGCCGCGAGACGAGGGGCACATCACAATCTCAGTAGCACTGTAATAAGGGTCACATGTCTGTTACGTTCTTGCCGAGCGAGTGCACGACCGAAAGGACATTCCTCGGATGAACAAGGCAACTACAGCGGTACTGGCCGCGGCCATCGGTATGGGCGCCGCCTGGGCCGGCGCCGGCGTGGCGGATGCGGGTCCGGTGGCCCCGGGCGAGCCGGAGGGGGCTGTGGTCTTCTCGGCCAAGAACCTCGGCAACTGCAAGGTGGAGTTCGAGATCCTGAACAAGACGAACATCACCAGCTACACCATCGACTGGCGGATCGACGACGAGGCCGGTCGCGATATCGGTGTCGGCTTCGACATCTACCGGACGGGCGGGATCTCGGCCAAGGTCCAGGAGGGTCAGCCCAGCTACCCGGACGGCGGAATCGCCGAGGGCGACAACACCGCGCAGAACCGGGTGCTGCGTTCGGATCTGGAGCAGACGAAGGCCACCTACGTCCGGGACCTGAAGAACCTCCCCGGCCCGCCCGCCTGGAATCCGGACCTGCCCAACCCGGACGCCGACACGCACAAGGTGTCCTACCGGATGGTGCTCGGTCCGCCCGGAAACAACGGCCAGACCCCCGATGAGAAGCCCGAGTGGCTCGGCGACCGGCAGTGGCGCGAGGTCACGGTGACCGGCTGCAACAGCCCGATCCCGGATCCGGGCGGTTCGCTCGACTTCGGTTCGCTCGACTTCGGCAGCTGATTCCGGCTCAGCTGATTCCGGCTCAGCGCCCGTAGCGGCGGGCCAGTTTGGCGGCGACGTCGTCGTCGGGCGTCTCCGGCGGCGGCGCGCCGACGCCGACCTCGGCGCGCGAGCGCGGCTCGTCGCCGGCGGTGCCGGCCGCGCGGAGTTCATCGCGGATCCGCCGGCGCTCGGCGGCGCGGGAGTCGGCCGCCGGTTCGGTCTCGACCGCGGCACCGCCCTCGGCGGCCGCGCGCAGGATCCGGCGGTGCCTCACCTCGGCCCAGACGAAGTAGCCGACGCCCAGCGGGGCCATGATGCCGAAAGCCAGCCACTGCAGGCCGTACGACAGGTACGGGCCCGACTCGAGCTGCGGCAGATCGATGACGCCCAGCCCGCCCGGCTGCTCCGGGATCAGCTGGACGTAGAAGCTCTCCAGCCCGACGCCGGTGGCCGCGCCCAGCGCGGCCGTATCGATCGTGTACGCCGACAGCTGCTCGCCGCCGCCGGTGAGCGTGGCCTCCGGGCGCGGTTCCTTGCCGGGGCTGGTGCCCTCGGAGGCGCGCAGCCGGCCGTGGACGGTCACCTGCTCGACGGGCGTGGCGGGCAGCGTGACGGTCCCGTCCGGGCCCGGACGGATCCAGCCCCGGTTCACCAGCACGGTGCGCTCCGAGCCGGCCAGCCGCAGCGGTGTCAGGATCCCGACGGCCGGCCGTTCATCGGCGTACTGAAAGCGCAGCAGCACCTGATCCTGCGGCAGATAGGTGCCGGTCAGCGTCACCTCGCGCCACTCGTCGTCGGCGTTGAACGCGGCACCTGGCGGTGCCAGCGCATCCAGTGGCACGGCGCCGGTGGCCGTCGCCGCACGCAACCGGTCGTTGCGGTGCTCGGTCGCGGTGTTCTTGCCCAACTGCCAGGGGGCCAGGATGAGGAAGCAGGCTGCCGCGAACGCCGCCACCAGCACGGTGGTCAGCAACCAGCCGGGCTTGAGGAAGGTGCGCAGGAGATTCACGGCGACTGGGGCTCCCGGTCAGACCGGATCGTTCAGGGTGGCGTGCACCCAGGCCAGCAGCCCCGGCACGGCCGCCTCGATCTGCTCGCGGACCAGGGTGAAGTCGTCCTCGTCGCCGTAGTACGGGTCGGGAACGTCGTCGCCGTCGGCGGCCGGATCGAAGCTGCGCAGCAGTCGCACGCGTTCGCCCAGGCGCTTGCGGCCCAGCTCGCGCACATGGCCGGAGTCCAGCGCCACCAGCAGATCGGCGGACAGATGCTCGGGATCGAGCTGCGCGGCGATGTGGCTGTCGGAGTAGCCGTGGGCCAGCAGTTCGGTGCGGGCGCGGTTGTCGGCCGGTTCACCGATGTGCCACCCGCCGGTGCCGGCACTGCTGACCTTGACCGCCTCGGTCAGGCCCGCATCCGCGACGGCGGCGGCGAAGATCGACTCGGCCATCGGCGACCGGCAGATGTTGCCGGTGCACACGAAGCAGACGTGCACCCGATCAGGGCCTTCGGACACCGAGCACCTCGCGCAGTCGACAAGAAGATCGCGGCGACGCAGGTCGCCATCGCCGTCGATTCTAGTACGTCCGCCGCGACCGGGTCGGCTGCGGCCGATCGGTAAGGTCTGGAGACCATGCCGACCCACCGGCCGCGCGAGCAGCCCGGCGCCGAGTTCTTCGCCCCCGAGCGGCACGGCGATGCGGATGCGGGCGACGGCCTGATCGACTTCGCGGTGAACGTCCAGCCCGGGCCGCCGGACTTCGTGGTCGACGCGCTCGCGGCCCGCCTCGGCGATCTCGCGGCGTACCCGCGGGCGGCCGACGTGGACCGCGCGGTCGCCGCGGCGGCTGCGCTGCACGGGCGCCACCCGGACGAGGTCCTGCTCCTCGACGGCGCCGCCGAGGGCTTTGAATTGCTAGCCCGGCTCGCCCCGCGGCATGTCGCGCTGGTCGAGCCCTCGTTCACCGAACCGGAACGCGTGCTGCGGGCCGCCGGGGCGCGCCTCTCCCGGGTGGTGCTGGCCGAGCCGTGGCGACTGGATCCGGCTGCGGTGCCCGACGACGCGGATCTGGTGATCCTGGGCAATCCCACCAATCCGACGTCGGTCCTGCACGCGCGTGAGGCCGTGCGCGGACTGCTCCGGCCCGGACGGCTGGTCGTGGTCGACGAGGCCTTCGCCGACCTGACGCTGGATCAGGCGACCGGCGCGCGCGAGCCCGAGTCGTTCGCGAGTGAGCTGCCGCCCGGAATGATCGTGATCCGGTCGATCACCAAGACCTTCGGTCTGGCGGGTCTGCGGGCCGGCTATCTGCTCGCGGCGCCGGAGGTGATCGCCCGGCTCGTCGCCGGCCGGCGGCACTGGCCGCTGGGCACCCTGGCGCTCACCGCCCTGGCCGAATGCCTCGGGCCGCGTGGGCAGGCGCATGCGGCGACGGCGGCCGCGACAGTGGCCGCGGACCGCGAGGCGCTCGTCTGCCTGCTGCAAACGGTCCCGGGCGTGCGGCTGCCGGTGGTGCCGCGGGCGCCGTACGTCCTGCTGGAGCTGGACGGCGAGCGCGGCCCCGGCGCTCTGGCGGTGAAGGCGGCCTTGCGGGACAAGGGATTCGCCGTCCGCAGCTGCGCGAACTTCGCCGGCCTGACTCCCGATCACCTCCGGCTGGCGGTGCGCGGCCCGGAAGCGGTGGCCGCGCTGCTCGGCGCGCTGAACGAGGTCCTCGGCCCGGGCGGCATACGGCAGGATGGACGGTGAGCCGGGGAACCGCCGCGGCAGGTGGCGGGCCGGCCACGGAACGGGAGTGACGCGATGACGCTGACGCTGGGCACGGTAGTCGATCGGCTCGACGCCGCCTACCCGCCGCGACTGGCCGAGTCCTGGGACGCCGTCGGACTGGTCTGCGGCGACCCGGCCGACACCGTGGCCTCGGCCCTGGTCTGCGTGGACGTGACCGAGGCGGTGGTCGACGCGGCGCTGGAGTCCGGTGCCGACCTGATCGTCGCCCACCACCCGCTGCTGCTGCGCGGCGTGGAGACCGTCGCGGCGAGTACACCGAAGGGCCGGTTGATCCACCGGCTGATCGCCGGCGGCTGCGCGCTCTACTCGGCCCACACCAACGCCGACAAGGTGCGCGGCGGCGTCTCCGACGCTCTCGCGGACCTGCTCGGCGTTCACGACACGCGACCGCTGGCCCCCGAACCGCACGATCGGCTGGACAAGTGGGTCGTGATGGTGCCCGAGGGCAGCGCGGAGCAGGTGACCGAGGCCCTGTTCCGGGCCGGTGCGGGCGCCCTCGGCGACTACACCGACTGCCTGTGGAGCGTGGTGGGCACCGGCCAGTTCCGGCCGGCGCCCGGAGCGGCCCCGGCGATCGGCGCGATCGGCGAACTCACCCGCGTGGACGAGGAACGGGTGGAGACTGTCGCACCCCGGCACCGTCGCAGCGAGGTGCTGGCCGCCCTGCGCGCGGCGCACCCGTACGAGGAACCCGCCTTCGACGTCTTCGCCCAGGCCGCGATCGACAGCGACATCGGGTTGGGCCGGATCGGCACGCTGTCCGCCCCGATGTCGTTGCGCGAGTTCGTCGCGCACGCGGCGCGGGTCCTGCCGGCGGCGCCGTGGGGGATTCGCGCGGCCGGCGACCCGGACGCGGCGGTGCGCACCGTCGCCGTCTGCGGCGGTGCGGGCGACTCGCTGATCGGTGCGGCTACCGCCGCCGGGGCCGACGTGTACCTGACCGGCGACCTGCGCCACCATGTGGTCGACGAGGCGCTGCGCGCGGGGAGCCCCGCACTCGTCGACGCCGGCCACTGGGCCACCGAGTTTCCCTGGTGCGCCCGCGCCGCCGAGCTGCTCGGCGACCTGGGGTGCCGAGCCACGGTGCACCAGCCGACCACCGACCCGTTCATCGTCGTACCGGACTGACGCCGGCCGACCCGCAGACCCGATCCCCGTACAGAGAGACACCGCGATGAAAGCCGTCCCCGCGCACCAGCGCCGCCTCCTCGACCTCGCCGACCTCGATGCCGAGCTCGCCCGACGGCGCCACCACCTGGCCAATCTGCCCGAGACCGCGCAGTTGCAGGCCGTCGATGCCGAATTGGCGACCGCGAACGACGAGGTGCTCCGCGCCCAGGCGGCCGTCGACGAGTTGGCGGCCGAGTACGACAAGGTCGACGCGGAGCTGACCGGAGCGGCCGAGCACGCGCAGCGCGACCAGGCCAAACTCGACGCCGGCGGGCTGCCGCCCAAGGTCCTGGCCGAGCTGCAGCACGAGATGACCGGCCTGGCCCGGCGCCGCGACGTCTTGGAATCGGACCTGCTGGAGATCATGGAGCGCCAGGAGGCGCTCGGCATGGAACTCGAGCGTGCGCAGGCCGCGGTCACCGCCCTGACCGAGCGGCGCACGCAGACCGAGACCGCGCGCGACCAGGAGACCGCGGCCACCGAGAACGACGTCACCGAGTTCCTGGATCGCCGCGCGGCGATCGTCGCCGAACTGCCCGGAGACCTGGTGGGCGTCTACGAGAAGCTGTGGGCCAAGGGCCAGGTGGCCGCCGGGCTGGTGCGCCAGCGGCGCTGCGGCGCCTGCCGGATGGAGCTGGACCCGCGGACCCTCGCGGCGGTCGCCGCGGCGCCCGAGGACGAGGTGGTGCGCTGCGAGGAGTGCGCCGCGATCATGGTCCGCACCGAGCAGTCCGGGCTGGCGACCCCGGCAGGTGCCGGAGCGTGACTGTCCCGCCTGTATCGACCCCGCCTGTGTCGACTCCGCCTGTATCGACCCCCTCGTGGCAGGGCCAGACCGGTCGGCCCACCCGGCTGCTGCTGCTCCGGCACGGGCAGACGGCGCTCTCGGTGGACCGCCGGTACTCCGGGCACGGCGACCCCGAACTCACCGAACTCGGACGCGCGCAGGCGGCGGCCGCGGCGCGACGCCTGGGCGAGGGCGGTGGCATCGACGTGATCGTGTCGTCGCCGCTGGGCCGGGCGCGCGCCACCGCGCAGGCCGTCGCCGAGGCGACCGGTCTGCCGGTGGAGATCGAGGAGGGCCTGATCGAGACCGACTTCGGCGGCTGGGAGGGCCTCACCTTCACCGAGGCCGGGCAGCGTGATCCGCAGTTGCACCGGCGCTGGCTGGGCGACGTGGACGTGGCACCGCCGGGCGGGGAGAGTTTTGCGCAGGTCGCGGCCCGGATGGCCGTCACCCGGGAGGCGCTGATCGCCAGGTACCCGGGCGCACGGATCCTGGCCGTCAGCCATGTGACCCCGATCAAGACCCTGCTGCAGCAGGCGCTGAACGTGGGCCCGGAACTGCTGTTCCGCCTGCATCTGGACCTGGCCTCGCTGTCGATCGCCGAGTTCTACCCGGACGGCGGCTCGGTGGTGAAGCTGGTGAACGACACCGCGCACCTGCCCTGAGGAGAAGTCCGCCCTGAGGAGAAGTCTGCGGGGGCGGCTATCCTGGAGGGCGCGAACGAGCCGGCCGGGCGGCCGCGGCATCGGAACCACGCGGGGCACCGCGCAGGCCGGTCGTCGAGGAAAGTCCGGACTCCACAGAGCAGGGTGGTTGCTAACGGCAACCCGGGGTGACCCGCGGGACAGTGCCACAGAGAATAGACCGCCCGCCGCTACGGCGGCGGGTAAGGGTGAAACGGTGCGGTAAGAGCGCACCAGCGTCGCGGGTGACCGCGACGGCTCGGTAAACCCCACCCGGAGCAAGGCCGAAGTCCGCACCCGCGCGGTGCGGATGCGCGAGCGCTCGAGGACGGCTCGTCCGAGCTCGCGGGTTGGCTGCTCGAGGCACCCGGCGACGGTGTGTCCAGATGGATGGTCGCCCCCGGCTCCGGCCGGGACAGGATCCGGCTTACAGGCCGGCTCGTTCGCGCGACACCGGCAGGGAGGGGCGACGATGGTTCAGCCGAGGATGCGTGCCCCGGAACTCGACTTCGATCGGCTGCGCGCCGAACTCGCCGTGACCGCCGACTTCGGCGCGGACGTGCTGGCCGAGGCCGCCGCCGCGACCGACCGGTGCGCCGGCGAACGCATCGACCGCCGCGACCTGGAACTGGTGACCATCGATCCGCGCGGCTCGCTCGATCTGGACCAGGCGGTGCGGGTCAGCGCGGACGGCGACGGCTACCTGGTGCACTACGCCATCGCCGACGTGGCGGCCCTCGTCGAACCCGGCGGTCTGGTCGACGCCGAGAGCCGCCGGCGCGGAGAGACCCTGTACTTCCCGGACGGCAACGTGCCGCTGCACCCCCGGGTGCTCTCGGAGGGCGCCGGCTCGCTGCTGCCCGGACAGGACCGGGCCGCGGTGCTGTGGACGGTGCGCGTCGCGGCCGACGGCGCGGTGATCGACGCCGGCGTGCAGCGCGCCCTGGTGCGCTCGCGCGCGCGACTCGACTACGCCGGGGTGAGCGCCGACGCGGCCGCCGGGCGCCTGCACCCCGCGATCGAGGCCCTTCCCGGCTTCGGCCGGGTCCGTCAGCAGTGGGCGCTGGCGCGCGGTGCGGTGGAATTGGACCTTCCCGACCAGGAAGTGATCGTCAACGACGATCCCCGGGCCGCGCGGACCTGGACGCTCCGGCTGGCGCCGAGCACCCCGGCCGACAGGTGGAACGCGCAGGTCTCCCTGCTGATCGGCATGTGCGCCGGGACGATGATGCGGGCTGCGGGTACGGGACTGTTCCGGACCCTGCCCGCCGCTGCGCCGGAGGCCGTCGACGAGCTGCGCGCCGTTGCCGCGCATCTGCGCGTGCCCTGGCCGGCCGGCGCGACACCCGGGCAGTTCCTCGCGGGCCTGCCGCAGGAGGCGCCGTCCACGCTGGCGCTGATGAGCGCCGGTGCCAGCCTGATGCGCGGTGCCGGCTACCGGGCGCTCGGCGCCGCCGATCCCGAGCCGGTGCCCGACGCCGAACTGGTGCACGCCGCCGTCGGCGGTCTGTACGCGCATGTGACGGCGCCGCTGCGCCGGCTGGCCGATCGTTTCGCGACCGAGGTCTGCCTGGCCGCCGCGGCCGGGACGGCCGTGCCGGACTGGGTGGACGAGGCACTGCCGACGCTCGGGAAGACCATGAGCCGCGCCGATGCGGCGGCCGCCACGGCCGCGCGGCGCAGCGTGGACCTGGCCGAGGCCGTCGTTCTGGCCGATCAGCTCGGGACGCGATTCGAGGCCACGGTGCTGCGCGATCCCAACGGCCGGAAGCAGGCCGAGATCTTCATCGACGTGCCCGCCGTGATCGGGCCGTGCCGGGCGGCGCCGCCGGCGGGCACCCGGTGCGCCGTGGAACTGGTCGCCGCCGACCCGGCGGCCGGCACCATCGAATTCACCGCCGTCGACTGATTCCCGGCGTCAGCGTTCGTGGAGGTAGGCCTCGACGGCGTCGCGGCCGCGGGCCTCCTCGCGGGCATCGAGCCGGCCGAGGACGAACAGGGCTTGCGGGGACAGTCCGGCGGTCTCGGCCACCCGCGCCAGGTGGGCGCGGTTGACGACGGTGTCCTGGAAGATCCCGAGGTGATCCTGGATGCGTTCGGCGTGGCGGCTGATCGCCCGGACCTTCTTCACGCGCAGCGGGGCGGCCGCGTCTGCGGTGTACCGCACCGCCTTGGTGCGCTTGCGGACCCGGTGCAAATGGGCCAGCCACTCCGCCGAGCCGGGCGGGTACTCGGTGAGCTTGCGCTCGGCGCGGCGCAGTCGCCGGGCCGCATGGGCGACGCCGTCGAGCGCCACCTTCGGTGCCGGGCGCTGCGCATCCGGGCCGGGCGGCGGGTCGGCCAGCAGCTCGTCGAGCGCATCGAGGAGCCGCAGGTAGCGCGGCGACGACATCGCCCGGGCGACGACGCGCAGCGCGCGCTCCTGCCGGGCCACCTCGGCGTCGATCAGGGCGCGACGCAGCTCGTCGGGCACGACGGGCTCGGTCTCCAGCAGTGCGCGAGTGGTCGCCAGCCGCACCTCGCGGTCGCGCACGTCGCCCAGGATCAGTCCGAGTTCGCGGAGCTCCTCGATCAGCGGCGCCGCGGCCTCCGGGCCGAGCACGGTGGGGAAGGAGGTCAGCAGTGCGCGGAGCTTCCGGGCGGTGACTCGCAGCTGATGCACGGCATCGTCGGCGTTCGCGCGGACCAGCGGATCCCAGCGCAGCAGCGCATCCCGGTGCTCGCCGACGGCGTGCACCACGAACTCCAGACCGCTCGGCCGCTTGGGCAGTCGTCGGCGGGTGTCCGGGGTGCTCGAGCGATCCTGCGGTTCGGCGCCGATCGCCCGGGCCAGTTTGGAGGCACTCGCCGCCGGGCGCGCCCCGGCGCCGGTGAGCAGCCGCTCGGCGGCGGCCAGCAGTGCGGGGCGCCGGCCGGTCAGCTCGAACTCCCATTCGCTCCACTCCCGCGCATGCTCGCCGGCGTGGTCGAAGGCGAGAACGCGGTCCTGGCAGAACTCGGCGAGCGAACCGCCCGCATCGTCGTACAGGGAGGTCACTGTCCGCTGGGTGGTGAGTTCGGCGATCGGTTGCAGCGGCCGGTCGCGCACGATCGCCAGCACCGCGGTGCGCAGCGCACCGGGCACCTCGCCGTCGGCGGGCGCCTCGTCGAAGCCGAGCTGTAGCTCGCGGCGCCCGGCGCCGTCGCCGGGGCGCTTCAGATGCCAGCCGGCGTCGGTCCCGCCGGTGCGCCGGCGCAGGGTGATCCGGTGGGCGGCCAGGTCGTGGGCGGGGGTGTCGTAATAGGTGGCGCGCAACTCGTAGTGCTGCGGTGTGCCGACCCGGCCGTCGGGGACCAGGCGGCTCAGGTCGGGTGCCGGAGCGTCGGCGGCGACGTCGAACTTGAGTTCCACCTCGACCATCTCGCGCGCGGCCATCAGGCGTTCCCGGCGAAGCGGTCGGTGGCGGCGATCAGCCGGTCGGCGATCCCCGGCTCGAAGGCCGAGTGCCCGGCGTCGGCCACCACCTCCAGGCGCGCCTGCGGCCAGACCCGATGCAGATCCCAGGCCGAGCGCATGGGGCAGACGACGTCGTACCGGCCCTGCACGATGACCCCCGGAATCCCCTGCAGCGCAGCGGCATTCGCCAGCAGCTGACCCTCGTCGAGGAAGCCGCCGTTGACGAAGTAGTGGTTCTCGATTCCGGCGAAGGCCAGCGCGAAGCGGTCCTCCTCACCCGAATCCGGTTGCGGCAGCAGGTGACTCGTCCGATTCTCCCAGCGGGTCCACGCCTTCGCGGCGCGCTGCGCGAGCACGGGATCGCCGCCGGTGAGCAGGCGGTGGTAGGCGGCCACCAGATCCCCGCTGCGCTCGCGCTCCGGGATCGGTGCCAGGTAGTGCTCCCATTCGTCGGGGAAGACGTTCGACGCCCCGCCGTTGTAGTACCAGTCGATCTCACTGCGTCGCAGCAGGAAGATGCCGCGCAGCACCAGCTCGGTGACCCGCTCGGGATGGGCCTGGGCATAGGCCAGTCCGAGGGTGGAGCCCCACGAGCCGCCGAACACCTGCCAGCGTTCGATCCCGAGATGCTCGCGCAGCAGTTCCAGGTCCGCGATCAGCTTCGGCGTGGTGTTCACCGACAGATCGGCGCCGTCGGCGATGTGCGGGCGGGACCGTCCGCAGCCGCGCTGGTCGAAGAGCACGATCCGGTAGCGGGCCGGATCGAAGAACCGCCGCTGTTCGGGCGAGGTGCCCCCGCCCGGTCCGCCGTGGATGAACACCGCCGGCTTGCCCGCGGGATTTCCCGAGGCCTCCCAATAGATCTCCTGGCCGTCGCCGACCGCCAGGTGTCCAGACTCGTAGGGCTCGATCGGGGGATACAGGCCAGGCATATCGCCCACCCTAGTGCCCGGCGGCGGACGGCGGGAGCGGTCGGTGCGAGTGCGCGGGGGAGGGCGTCAGTACGAGTGCTCGGGGCCGGGGAACTGCGCCGAGGCGACCTCGGCGGCGTAGGTGCGCGCGGCCTGCGAGAGCTGCTCGCCGACGGTGGCGTAGCGCTTGACGAACTTGGCGGTGCGACCGTGCGTGTAACCGGCCATGTCCTGCCACACCAGCACCTGCGCGTCGGTCTCGTTGCCCGCGCCGATGCCGACGGTCGGGATGGTCAGCTTCCGGGTGATCTGCCCGGCGACGTCGGCCGGGACCATCTCCATGACCACCGAGAAGGCGCCCGCCTCCTGCACGGCGATGGCATCGGCGATCAGCTGCTCGGAGCCGGCGCCGCGGCCCTGCACCTTATAGCCGCCCAGATTGTTGACGCTCTGCGGGGTGAAGCCGACGTGGCCCATCACCGGGATGCCGACGGCGGTGAGTGCGGCGATCTGCGGGGCGATCCGTTCGCCGCCCTCCAGCTTCACCGCGTGGGCGCCACCCTCCTTGAAGAAGCGGATCGCGGTCTCGACTGCCTGCTGCGGGCTGACCTCGTAGGAGCCGAAGGGCAGATCGGCGACGACCAGCGCGTGCGGAGCGCCGCGCACCACGGCGCGGACCAGCGGGATCAGTTCATCGATGGAGATCGGGACGGTGGTGTCGTAGCCGTAGACGACGTTGGCGGCGGAATCGCCGACCAGCAGCACGGGAATCTCCGCGTCATCGAAGATACGGGCGGTGGAGTAGTCGTATGCGGTGAGCATGGGCCACTTGTGGCCCTCGGACTTCCACTGCGCGAGAGTCTGAATCCGGGTCACCTTGCGCGGGGCCGGAGCGGCCTGCGACGAACCGTAGACGGATGCGTCGGACATGGTCTGCCTCATTTCTGCCTCGAGTCCCGCTGGATTGCATGTGCAGGGGCGGGTACCCGGGTTGGTGTGGACACC
The DNA here is from genome assembly GCA_964513715.1 of uncultured Gordonia sp. Classification (GTDB taxonomy): domain Bacteria; phylum Actinomycetota; class Actinomycetes; order Mycobacteriales; family Mycobacteriaceae; genus Gordonia. The sequence goes on along the minus strand of CAZEOP010000007.1, from coordinate 9,539 downwards.
GCCGATTCTTCCACCGCGCGAGCCGGGCGTCACCGGGCGAGCGGGTGGGATACCTCACATGCGGTTCGGCCGGTTCGGTAGTTCGGTAGCGCACGAAAGGCGATCGGCGAAGGCGGATCGCTCGCGCGATGCGTAACACGCGCGTAACAGGTGGGGAATAGGGTCGGCTCATGGATCGCCAACAGGAATTCGTGCTGCGCACTCTGGAAGAGCGGGACATCCGTTTCGTCCGGCTGTGGTTCACCGACATCCTGGGTTACCTCAAATCGGTGGCGATCGCCCCCGCCGAACTCGAGGGCGCCTTCGCCGAGGGCATCGGTTTCGACGGCTCGTCGATCGAGGGCTTCTCCCGGGTCTTCGAGGCGGACATGGTGGCCAAGCCGGATCCGTCGACCTTCCAGGTGCTGCCGTGGGAGACCGACGGCCGCAACTACTCGGCCCGGATGTTCTGCGACATCGCGATGCCCGACGGCACCGCGGCGTGGGCCGATCCGCGCCATGTGCTGCGGCGGCAGCTCAGCAGGGCCGCCGATCAGGGCTTCACCTGCTATGTCCACCCGGAGATCGAGTTCTACCTGCTCAAGAACCTGCCCACCGACGGCAGCGAGCCGATCCCCGCCGACAACGGCGGCTACTTCGACCAGACGGTGCACGACGCCGCCCCCAACTTCCGCCGGCACGCCATCGAGGCGCTCGAGGCGATGGGCATCTCGGTGGAGTTCAGCCACCACGAGGGTGGGCCCGGCCAGCAGGAGATCGACCTGCGCTACGCCGATGCGCTGTCGATGGCCGACAACGTGATGACCTTTCGCTACCTGGTCAAGGAGGTGGCCATCGCCGACGGCGCGCGAGCCACCTTCATGCCCAAGCCGTTCACCGATCACCCCGGTTCGGCCATGCACACGCACATGAGCCTGTTCGAGGGGGAGTCGAACGCCTTCCACGACCCCGACGATCCGATGCAGCTGTCGGCCACCGGCAAGCAGTTCATCGCCGGCATCCTGACGCACGCCGACGAGATCAGCGCGGTGACGAACCAGTGGGTCAACAGCTACCGCCGACTGGTGCACGGCGGCGAGGCGCCGACCGCCGCCACCTGGGGCCGGGCCAATCGCTCGGCCATGGTTCGGCTGCCGCTCTACACGCCGAACAAGGCGTCGTCGCGCCGCGTGGAGATCCGCACCCCGGACTCGGCGTGCAACCCGTACCTGAGCTTCGCGGTGCTGCTGGCCGCCGGACTCAAGGGCATCGCGGAGGGTTACGAGCTCCCGGAGGAGGCCGAGGACAATGTCTGGGCGCTGACCCCCGCCGAACGACGGGCCATGGGCTACCGCGAGCTGCCGACCTCGCTGTCGGATGCGCTCGGTCAGATGGAGCGCTCCGAGTTGGTGGCCGAGGCACTCGGCGAGCACGTCTTCGACTACTTCCTGCGCAACAAGTGGTCGGAATGGTCGGCCTACCGCGGTCGGGTGACCCCGTTCGAATTGCAGCACTACCTGCCGCTGTGATGCCGGCGCGACCGGGGGTGATGCCGGCTCGGCCGGTGCCGGTCGGCGCGGCTCTCTAGTCTGGGTTCGTGACGGCGATGAGTGGACGCGCGCCCGGCGGCCGGTCGGTGGTGCCCAGCCCGGGTCGACTCGGACTGCTGGAACCGACGGCGCGGGCCGATCTGGACGAGCTCGGCTGGAACCGGCCCGACGAGGTGGGCGTGCTGTGGGCGCTGTCCCGGGCACCCGACCCCGACCTGGCGCTGCGCGCCCTGGTGCGGCTGCGGGCCGCGGCCGGCGAGAGCGACTGGGCGCAGCTCGACGAACTGCTGCGCACCGACCCGACCTTCCGGGCCCGGCTGCTGGCGACCCTCGGCGCCTCCGATGCTCTGGGCGATCACCTGGTCGCCGAGCCGGGTGCCTGGCGGCTGCTGCGGGAGGAGGAGTTGCCGACGGCCGAGCAGGCGCGCACCGAGATGCTGGCGGCCGTGCAGGCCACCGCGGAGCCGTCGCCCGGCGGTGAGGCACTGCTGTATCGGGCCGCGGTCTCCGCTCCCGAGGCGGTCGGCCGGCTGCGGGTGGCCTACCGGAACCTGGTGCTGCGCCTGGCCGCGCAGGATCTGGCGCCGGTGATCGACGATGAGCCGGTGCGGTATCTGCCCGAGGTGGGCGGTGCCCTCGCGGACTTCGCCGATGCGGCGCTCACCGCGGCGCTGGCCGTCGCCGTGCGCGAGGTGCTAGGCGATGCGGAGTACGGCGGTCGCCTCGCGGTGATCGCCATGGGCAAGTGCGGGGCGCGGGAACTGAACTACGTCAGCGACGTGGACGTCATCTTCGTCGCCGAGCCCGCCGACTCGGTGTCGGCGCGGCTGGCGGGCGAGCTGATGCGGATCGGCACGCAGGCCTTCTTCGAGGTGGACGGGGCGCTGCGGCCCGAGGGCAAGCGCGGCGCCCTGACGCGCACCCTGGAATCGCATCTGGCCTACTACCGGCGCTGGGCCAAGACCTGGGAGTTCCAGGCGCTGCTGAAGGCGCGGCCGATGGCCGGCGACGTGGAGCTGGGCCGCGCCTACATCGAGGCCACCGGCCCGCTGGTGTGGGCGGCTGCCGAGCGCGAGGACTTCGTCGCCGATGTGCAGGCCATGCGCCGGCGGGTGGAGTCGCTGGTTCCCGAGGATCAGAAGGACCGCAATCTGAAGCTGGGCCGCGGTGGCCTGCGCGACGTGGAGTTCGCGGTGCAGCTGATGCAGATGGTGCACGGGCGCATCGACGAATCACTGCGGGTGGCCTCAACGCTCGACGCCATCGACGCGCTGGCGCGCGGCGGCTACGTCGGTCGCGCCGACGGCGCCAACTTCCACGCCTCGTACGAGTTCCTGCGCGGCCTGGAGCACCGGCTGCAGTTGCAGCGGATGTCGCGCACCCACCTGCTGCCCGACCCGGACGACGAGGCCGGGCTGCGCTGGCTCGCCCGCGCCGCGCACATCCGGCCCGGTCGCGGCTCCGACGCCGCCGCCGAACTGCGCCGCGAGCTGCGTCGCCAGCGCACCCGGGTGCGGCAGCTGCACGAGAAGCTCTTCTATCGGCCGCTGCTTGAGGCGGTGACCCGCTTCGACACCGACTCGCTCTACCTGCAGAATCAGTCCGCGCAACGACAGCTTGCCGCTCTCGGCTACGCCAAACCCGAGCGCGCGCTGGCGCACATCAAGGCCCTCGGCTCCACGCCCGGCCGGCGCGGCCAGATCCAGCTGCTCATTCTCCCCGGTCTGCTGCAGCTGATTAGCGACACCCCGGACCCGGATGCGGGCCTGCTGAACTACCGCCGGCTGTGCGACGAGCTCAGCGACGCCGACTGGTTTCTGCGGTTGCTGCGCGACGACGGGGTGGTCGCCGAGCGCCTAATGCATGTGCTCGGCACGTCCGAATACATCGCGGACCTGCTGATGCGTTCACCCGACGTGATCGCCCTCTACTCCAGCGGGGCCACCGGGCCGAAGCTCACCGAGGTGACCTCCGACGAGGTGGTCAAGGGGCTGCGGGCGTCCACGCGCCGGCACTCGGATCCGCGCAAGGCCATCGCGATCGCGCGCTCGCTGCGCCGGGCCGAGCTGGCTCGCATCGCCTCGGCCGACCTCCTCGGCCTGCTCGACGTGCTCGGCGTCTGCCGGGCCCTGTCGACGGTGTGGGCGGCGGTGATCGACGCGGCCCTGGAGAAGGTGATGGCGGCGACCGCGGCCGACACCGGCGACGAGGCTCCGGCCCGGATCGCGGTGATCGGCATGGGCCGGCTCGGCGGCGGGGAACTGGGCTACGGCTCGGACGCGGACGTGCTCTTCGTCTGCGATCCACTGCCCGGCGCGGACGAGACCGCGGCGGTGCGCTGGGCGCAGAACGTCGCCGACAACGTGCGCTCCCTGCTGGGCACGCCGAGCGCCGATCCGCCGCTGGAGGTGGACGTGGGTCTGCGACCGGAGGGCCGGAGCGGACCGATCGTGCGGACCCTGGCGTCGTACCGGGCGTACTACGAGCAGTGGGCGCAGCCCTGGGAGGTGCAGGCGCTGCTGCGCGCACACGCGGTGGCCGGCGATCCGGACCTGGGTCTGGAATTCCTGCACATGGTGGACGCGGTCCGCTATCCGGCCGGCGGCGTCTCGTCGGACGCGGTGCGCGAGATCCGGCGCATCAAGGCGCGAGTGGACGCCGAACGACTGCCGCGCGGCGCCGATCCGACCACCCACACCAAGCTGGGCCGCGGCGGGCTGGCCGACGTGGAGTGGACGGTGCAGCTGGTGCAACTGCGGCACGCGCACGAGTACCCGACGCTGCACAACACGTCCACGGTGCAGACACTCGAGGCGATCGAGGCGGCCGGGCTGCTGCCCGTCGACGAGGTGGAGATCCTGCGCGAGGCCTGGCTGACCGCGACGAAGGCGCGCAATGCGCTGGTCCTGGTGCGGGGCAAGCCCGTCGACCAGTTGCCCGGGCCGGGCCGAGAACTGCGCGCCATCGCCTACGCGGCGGGCTGGCCGCAGGACGAGGCCGCCGAGTTCCTGGAGCACTATCTCCGGGTCACTCGGCGGGCCAAGGCCGTGGTCACCGAGGTCTTCGGCAGCTGAGTCCGGATCAGTAGATCGACAGGATCTTCAGCGCGAAGACGAGGGTGTCGCCCTTCTTGATGCCCGCGCCCGGATTGCCGTCCGCGTAGCCGTCCTGCGAGGTGATGACCACCGCCACCGACGATCCGGCCTTCTGGCCGACCAGTGCCTGCTTGAAGCCGGGCACCACACCGCTGGCCGGGAAGGTGGCGGGCTCGCCGCGCTCGTAGGCGCTGTCGAAGGTCTCGCCGGTGCGGCCGTTGACGCCGACATAGCAGACCGCGACCGTCGAGGTCTCGTCGACGACCTCGCCCGAGCCCTCGCTCAGGGTCTTGACCTCGGTCTTGTCGACCACGAACGGGGTGGTGACGGTGATCCGCGGGGCGGTGGTATCGGTCTGGCCGACGATCGCGACCGAACCGGTGGTGCCGTCGACGGTCCACTCCGGCTTGGCGTCGGCGGGCGCTTCGGCGGTGGGGCAGGTGGTCTCGGCGGCCACATCGCTGGTCTGCGGGCTATCGGTGGCGGTGGTGTCGTCGTTCGACGAGCAGCCCGCGAGCAGCAGGGCGGTGGCCGCGGCGGGGACCAGGAGGAGCGGTTTGAGGTTCATGCCTGCGAACCTTACCGAACCCGGACCGACCGTCGGTTACGGACCGGGAGGCGCTGAAAGGTCGGATTCGGCCGGTTCGGTGGGCACAGGTTCGGTGTCCGCCGGTTCGGTGGCCGGGGGCTCGGGGCGCCCGGGCAGTTCATTGACCTCGGGGGTGGCCGGCGCGGTGGCCGGGGTCTCGGGGCAGGTCCCCGCGGGCAGCAGGTCGAGGTGCTCGCCGAGCCAGCGGGCGGCGGTGTCGAGTGCCTCGATGCCCGTCTCATACGACATCTCCGGTAGATGGACGCTCATCGAGACCGCGACCCGGCCGTCGCGCAGGGGGAGGAGACCGATCTGGCGAACCAGGTAGCCGTCGTCGAAGTCCTCCGGGCCCCAGCCGCCCTTGACCGCGATACCGGGCACGTCGAGCACCCGCAGTCCCCATTGCTGGCCGCCGCTCACGTTGGCCATCAGATCGAGGACGTGCTCGCTGCCGCGCAGGCAGGGCAGTTGCGCGGTCCAGGCCGCGGAGTCGCGCAGCCCCCAGACGGTGTCGCCGAGCAGCGGCCAGCTCCCGTCGATTCCGGGCGGCACCACGGTGGTGCTGTCGCCGCCGGCCCGCAGTGCCGCGGTGATCCCCTCGACGGCTTGATCCGGGGTGCCCAGCGACTGGGCCAGCACCAGGGCCGAGTCGTTGTCGGAGTCGACGATCGCCGCGGTCTCGGCGTCGGACAGGCTCTGATCGTCGTGCCTCTCGGAGGCCAGTGCGAGCGGGATCTTGATGGTGGACCAGGCGTGCTGCGGGGTCTGATCGCCGAGCAGAATCGGGGTGCCGCCGCCCACCGGCACGATCGCGATGCCCACCGGTGCGGGGAGGGCGAGTGCGGCGAAGGACGCTTCGAGTTCTGCGACGGCGGGGTCCACCGCAGGTTCGGCGACGGGACGCGACGGACGGTGCAGGGCCGCGGCGACACCGGTGGCGAGCAGGGCCACGCCGCAGCATGCGAGGATCAGCCGGGCGAGCGACCGTCTCCTCGAGTTCGCCGAGCCGGCCCGGTGCTTTCCGCCCACGGCGTCAGGGTAGCAATCGTGCCGACGGGTCTCGATACTCAGGTGCCCCCGGGGGCATATTCCGCTGCTGTCTCACGACTCCTCTTCATGGCTTTTACCTGCGTGAATGCTGACTTCGGTGGTCGCAGAATCTGCCTCATTCGAACACTTGCACTAGTCATTCCTCGGGAGTATTCTTGAGTGATATAGATCACCAGTTCGATGGTTTGATGAGTTGCCTGGCAGGTGACGCGGCTCGCGGGAGGGGGTGGCCGGTATGGCTGGTCCGGTGGCGTCTGCGTGGCCGTCTGCGGATCTGTCGGCGGTGGGGATTGCCGACGCGGATCTGTCGTCGTTGTCGGCGGTGGAGTTGGCGCATGGTTTGGCTGCGTGCCGGTGCGGCCAGGCCTTTTTGGAGTGGCAGCAGTTCCGGTATGCGCAGGCGGTGTTCGATCGGGAGGCCGCGGCCCATGATGAGGGTGAGTTGTCGGCGATCGCGCATTCGGTGCTGGATGTGTATGCGCGGGTGTCGTTGCAGTTGCAGTTCGGCCTGGATTCGACCGGGTATGTCGCCGATCAGCTTCTCGATGATGCGTTGGCGGCGCGGGAGCGGTTGCCGCGGTGTGCCGAGCATTTGCGGACCGGGCGGATTGATCGGCGGCGTTTCCACACCCTGTGCCAGGAGACCGCCCTCGTTGAGGATCCAGCCTTGTTGGCACGCATCGATGCGGCGATCGCCGCGGAGATCGCCGGGTTGGGCGGTGCGACGAGTCTGTCGGTGACCAAGACCGCGCATCTGGCACGCCGCCATGTGGCCCAGCATGATCCGGATGGGGCGCGGCGGTTGCGGGAGAACGCGCGCAAGGGCCGCGGCGTGAGTGTCGATGCCTTGGAGTTCGGGATGGCCCGGTTGAGTGTGGTCGACACCGCGGAGAACATTGCGTTGACGCGGCGGACGATCGAGGCGATCGTCGATGGCCGCTGCCCGAACGATCCGCGGTCCAAGGGTGAGGCCCGCGCCGATGCGGTCGCCTCGTTCGGCGGTGGCCCGGCATTCGTCTGTTTGTGCGGTGGTGACGGTTGTACCGCCCGCACCTGCCCGACGGAGGTCGATGAGCGGGTGCGGCGGATCGTGATCCATGTCCTGACCCTGGCCGGTACCCTCGACGACCTCCAGGCCGACACAAAGACACCGAACCCGCGCCCCGGACCGACCGTCCCGCCCGATGGCGGCGACGGTGTGACCGACGGTTCTGGCCCGTCCGGCGGTGCTGACACGCTCGACCACGACACCGGCCCTGACACCGACGCCGAGATCGCGGCCAGGTACGGCGCTGACAATGTTGACGGGGACGCGTCTGCAGACCGATCCGCTGCGCCGGCGGCGATCGTCGGGCGCGATATGTGCGGTTACCTTGATGGCCACGGCCCGATCAGTGCCGAGCACGTCCGGGAACTCGCCCGCCGCGACGACGCCCGCATCGTGCGTCACGACCTCGATGCCCTCCTGGACCACCGGACACCGCCGCCCCGCAACAACGACGACACGGCCAACGCCGTCGACGATCTTCGCTCACCCGTCCCCGTACCGCCGGCTGAGCCGGGAAGCAGCGCGACGACCCGAGACAACACCACAGGTAAGAGCACGTCCGGCACCGGGTCTCGACTGCGCTCGACCACCGAAAACAGCCCGACCACCGAAAACAGCCCGGCCAGCGAAAACGGCCCGGTCAGCGGAAACGGCCCGGTCAGCGGAAACGGCTCGACCACCGAATACTGCTCGGGCCCCACCGTTCCCGACGATCCCGGCGATGCCTTCGACTGGGAACCTCCGGTCGAATGGTTCCTCGCCCACGCCCCCGACAGCGCTGAGGGCGATGATTTCGACCCCGAATACGACGACCCGCCCGACGACCCCGCCATGTTCCCCACCGACCCGGCCGGCGTCGACGCCCTACTGGACCGGTTAATCGCCCGCGACCCCGATCGCGAGCACTATCCCCTGCTCCTCGAACGCGCCGTCGCGCTCCTCGACGCCCCGACCACGACACCTGCGCCGACTCCGGTCATCGACGGACCTGGTCTGCCGGACGCCGGCGGCCCCGGACTCCAGACACCGATCGGGGTCATCGCCCGCACCGCCTTGGACTGCGATCCTTACCGGCCCACTGCTCTGCTCGATCTGGTCGTCCGTTTCCTGTGGGGCACCTGCACGGTCCCCGGCTGCGACCGCCCCGCCACCGCCTGCGACCTCGACCACATCGAAGAGTTCAATCAGCTCTTCCCGCAGCGTGGTGGACCGACCTGCCTGTGCAACCTGGCCCCCAAGTGCCGCTACCACCACCTGATCAAAACCGGCCTCGACGGCTACCTCGACGACCTGTGGCTCGACACCGGCGGGCGCTACCGGATCAGCACCACCGTCCCCGGCGGCTACACCCTCGACACCCTCGCACCCAACCACTGGCTCCTGCCCCAACTGGACCGCCTGCGCTGCACCCACCAACCCGCCGACACCACGGCGCGGCACCGGACACCGGCCGATACGTCGACCAGCACGTCGACCAATGATCGGGGACCGTCCCGCCGGCGCACCCGCACCCAGGCCAAACACGACCGCCGCCGCGCCGAACGCGCCCGTCACCGCCGAGAACGCGAAACCGAAATCGCCAAACAGGAAGCACTCGCGGCCGCGTTCGACGCGATCGCCCGCGCCACCGCACTGGCCCGCCGACTCCACGACAACGTTCTCGCGTCGACCGACGAACTCCTCAACCCGCCGCCCTTCTGAGCGGGAGGGACTGTCCGAGCAACGGTGTAACTGGGACTGTCCGCTCGTGGGATGGCGGCTCGGGCGGAAGACGACTCGACCCGCTCGGCGATCGGGAGATGATCGCGGAGCGGGCCGAATCGAATGAAGCGTCTGCAGAATCAGCGGTCCCTGGTCGGAGACGAGATCAGCAGTCGTAATAGAGCGAGAACTCGTACGGGTGCGGGCGGATCTGGACCGGCAGGATCTCGTGCTCCCGCTTGTAGCTGACCCAGGTCTCGATGAGGTCCTCGGTGAAGACGCCGCCGGCGGTCAGGTAGTCGTGATCGGCCTCGAGGCGATCGATCACCTCGGCCAGCGAGGTCGGTGCCTGCGGAATGCCCTTGGCCTCCTCCGGCGGGAGCTCGTACAGGTCCTTGTCGACCGGCTCGTGCGGCTCGATCTTGTTCTTGATGCCGTCCAGGCCGGCCATCATCATCGCGGCGAAGGCCAGGTACGGGTTGCCCGAGCTGTCCGGGCAGCGGAACTCGAGGCGCTTGGCCTTCGGG
>CAZEOP010000006.1:0-29214 GCA_964513715.1 uncultured Gordonia sp. | reverse complement strand
CCGGGTCGGCGCCGCGCTGCACGCCGCCGGCCACCGGGTGGTCGGCGTGGACGTGGACCCGGCGCTGATCGAGGCCGCCCGCGCCGATCACCCCGGGCCGCAGTGGCTGGTGGGCGACCTCGCCGAACTCGACCTGCCGGCCCGCGGCATCGACGAGAAATTCGACGCGATCGTCGCCGCCGGCAATGTGCTCGTCTTCGTCGCGCCCGGCACCGAGGTGCAGGTGTTGACCCGGCTGGCCGCTCACCTGAAGCCGGACGCACCCCTCGTCGTGGGCTTCCACACCAACCGGCACCTCACCCTCGACGCCTTCGACGCGGCCGTCGCCGAGGCCGGACTGCGCGTGGATCTGCGCCTAGCCACCTGGGACGTCCGTCCGTGGACGCCCGAGTCCGACTGGGCCGTCTCGATCCTGCGCGCCGTCTGACCGTCCGCCGAGTCCGGTGACCACCGATTGGTCACCGCGCTCGGCGATCCCGCGTCAGCGGCTACCCCTGCCCGGGCGCGAACTCCTCGAGCAGGTCGGTCACCAGCGCCGCGATCGGCGAACGCTCGGACCGGGTGAGCGTGACGTGTGCGAACAGCGGATGCCCCTTGAGCTTCTCGATCACCGCGGCGACGCCGTCGTGCCGGCCGACCCGCAGGTTGTCGCGCTGGGCGACGTCGTGCGTCAGCACCACCCGCGAACCGCTGCCCAGCCGAGACAGCACCGTGAGCAGCACATTGCGCTCCAGGGACTGGGCCTCGTCGACGATGACGAAGGAGTCGTGCAGCGACCGGCCGCGGATGTGAGTCAGCGGCAGCACCTCGAGCATCCCGCGCGAGAGCACCTCGTCGATCACCTCGGTGGAGACCAGTCCCTCGAGGGTGTCGAAGACCGCTTGGGCCCACGGGCCCATCTTCTCGTCGGCCCCGCCGGGCAGAAAACCCAACTGCTGACCGCCGACGGCGTACAGGGGCCGGAAGACGACGACTTTGCGCTGCGTGCGCCGCTCCAGGACCGCCTCCAGCCCGGCGCACAGCGCCAGCGCCGACTTGCCGGTACCCGCCTTGCCGCCGAGCGAGACGATCCCGACGGACTCATCGAGCAGCAGGTCGAGGGCCACCCGCTGCTCGGCGGAGCGGCCGTGCAGGCCGAAGGCCTCGCGATCGCCGCGCACCAGCTGCACCTGCTTGGTCTCGGTCAGCCGGCCCAACGCGCTCGACCCGCCGCCGAGCAGCCGCACGCCGGTGTGGCACGGCAGATCGCGGGCCTCGTCCACGTCGACGATCCCCTCGGCGAACAGGTCGTCGATCACGCCGGCCGAGACGTCGAGCTCGTCCATCCCGGTCCAACCGGAGACCACCACGTCCTGCGCGTGGTACTCGTCGGCGGCCAGGCCCACCGCGCCGGCCTTCACCCGCAGCGGGGTGTCCTTGGTGACCAGGGTGACCTCGCGGCCCTCCGCACGCAGATTCAGTGCGCACGCGAGGATCCGCGAGTCGTTGGAGTCGTTGCGGAAGCCGGCCGGCAGCACCGCCGGATCCGTGTGGTTCAGCTCCACCTGTACCGATCCACCCTGGTCGCCCACGGGCAGCGGCACGTCGAGGCGGCCGTGCTCCACGCGCAGATCGTCGAGCAGGCGCAGGGCGGTGCGGGCGAACCAGCCGAGCTCGCTGTGGTGGCGTTTGCCCTCGAGTTCGCTGATCACCACCAGTGGGAGCACCACATGGTGCTCGGCGAAGCGGGTCACCGCCCACGGATCGGAGAGCAGAACGGAGGTGTCGAGGACGTAGGTGCGTGCGGTCACGGCGGACTCCCGGTTTCCCGCGCGGCACCCGCGCAGGCGAGTGTTAGTGGCCGGCGGGCTCGGCGAGAGCCGGGGCCGGCTCTCTCGTGGCGACACTGCGGTGCACGGTGCGAACCTCCCGGACGAACCGCTTCCCCACGGCCCGTCATCGCTGACGCTACGCGCGCGCCGCGGTATGACCGGGGACACTCCGGCGGCGTGTCGGTGAACCGTGCGTTACGCGTTGTCGACGACGGCGAGCAGCGGGACCGGCCGCCAGGCGGGGTTGATCGGAACCGGCGTCAGCGGCTGCTTGACGCCGGGTGTCGGCACCTCCTGCAGCGGCTGTGCGGGCCCGGCCGCCGGGGCCAGGTCGACGGTCATCGGATCGACCTGCGGCGCCGCGGTCAGAATCGGCCGGTCCCCGAGCGGCTCCTGGAGCTTGTGCGAGGTGGACCGCGGATTCTCCTCGGCACTCTCGCACACGTCCGACAGGTCGGGATCGGGGGCGCCGGGATCCAGCCAGTTCGTGCTCCGCGCCGTTCGAGTCACCTCCACGACGACGGCGTTGCTCTGCTCGTGCACGCTCACCTGCGTGTCGCACGTCGGCCCCGAGAACGCGTAGTGCCCGTCGGCATCCAGGACCACGAACTCCAGCGTCAACTCGCTCGGATAGCGGTAGCCGATCAGCGTCCCGGGCCCGGCGTCGAACCGGGTGAACCGCATCTCCGGCATCGTGTACTCGCCCGTGCCCGAACCGCTGTCCGAACCCGAAGCGCGGGTGGACGACGACCCGGCGTCGTGCGACGTGCTGTAGAGACCGATTCCCATGATGACGAACACGATCAGCGCGATCACCCCGCCGATCTGCGACAGCATGTACGACGTCTCGCTCGGCTCGTTGGCCTCCGGATTCTTGTACTTCCACGATTCGGTGGCACGCCACGCACCCTTCGGGTCGATGATGCCCCAGAGGACGAACGGAACGGCGATGACCAGGATCAGAATGAAGAAACCCACACCCGTTGGACGGGTGTGGGGCCGGCAGATGTTCCGCCGATCGGCCTGCGAGACCGCCGGGGACCGTGAAATTGGCCCCGATGCGAGATCGGCCCCGACTACGGGAGCGTCTGAGCAGTGCCGGCGAGCAGCGGAACCGGCTTCCACGCGGGGTCGATCCGCACCCGCTGCTGCCGCTCCACGACTCCGGGCTGCGGCACCTCCGCCAGCGGTTCCGGGCGGACACGCGGACCGTAGGCCAGCCCGAACTCGGCGGGGTCGGCCAGCGGCGCGGCGGTCAGGATCGGGCGGTCGCCGATCGGATGCACCAGGTCCCGACTCTGCGTCTGCGCCACCGGCTGCTGCGCGGCGCACTTGCCGACCAGTTCCTTCTCGCTCATCGGCTCGTCGAGGGCGCCGCTGATCCGACTGGCCTCGGCGGTCACCTGAACCACGATCGCATTGGTGTGCTCGTAGATGCTGACGCCGGTGGGACAGCTGATGAAGATACCGGGATCCGGCCGCTGCAGCACGACGAACTCGATGGTGTGCTCACTCGGGTAGACGTAGCCGACGAGCGTTCCGGCACCCATCGCGACATCGGTGTACCGCGGCGTCAGGTCGGGGATCTGGTACGACGATGTCGGCTCAGCGGCCCGCTGCCGGGCCTCCTCGGTGTCCCGGGAGAGGCCGTACATCATCGTGATCATCACCATGATCGCGACCAGGCTCACCACCCCGCCGATCCGGGACAGCGCGTACGACGTCTCGCTCGGCTCGTTGGCCTCCGGATTCTTGTACTTCCACGATTCGGTGGCACGCCACGCACCCTTCGGGTCGATGATGCCCCAGAGGACGAACGGAACGGCGATGACCAGGATCAGAATGAAGAAACCCACACCCGTTGGACGGGTGTGGGTCTCTTCGATGTTCCGTCGACGCGGACGCTCTCGCTACGCCTTGGCGGCCAGGGCGAGGATCCGGCCGCGGGCGGCCTGCGCCTCGTCGCTGAGCTCCTGCAGGCTGTCGAGCTTGAGCTCCTGCGCCAGCTTCGCCGCGATCGCGGCGTCGGTCTGCTCGGTCTCGAAGTCGGCGAACAGCGCCCGCTGCTCGTCGAAATCGGCGACATCGGCACCGATGTGCTCGATCTCGGCCAGCGCCTTGTCCACCGCCAGCACCGTCGCCTCCTGATCGGCGACCATGCCGGCCATCAAGAAGGCCTGGAAGGTGGAAGCCTGCACGGCATCGTCGACGCCGATCTTCTCCAGGATGGTGACCAGCTGCGGATCGCTGACCCGCTCCTTCAGGCGCCCGATGAACTGCACGCACTGGTTCTCGTGCACGGCCAGCAGTGCCAGCGCATTCATCGGACCCACCTCGGCGACGGCCTCGGGCGTCTGCTTCCAGCCCTGCACCACATGGATGCGGCGGCGGTTCTCAGCATCCACCGGATCCATCGCCCGGGTCACCACCAGGTAGTCGCGCAGCGCGATCGCGTGCCGGTTGTCCTCGGCGGTCCACACGCCCACCAGCTGTCGCCAGTCGGAGAAGGCCGGGAACCAGATCGCCAGCACCCGGTGGTACGACGGCAGATTGTCCTTGGTCAGCAGCAGCGCGAGCAGCGGTGCCGCCTCCTGCGCGCTCAGTGTGGCCTGGTCGGGCGTGAAGTCCTCGCCGCCCAGGAAGCGGAAGTTGCGGCCCTTGCTCCACGGCACCCAGTCGTGCGGTTCCCAGGAGGCGGCGCCGATCTGGTGCTCCTCGGCGATCTCCGGGAGCGCCTTCTCCAGCGCATTGACCAGTTCGTCTTGATCCATCACAGCCACGCGTAACAGCCTAGACGACGATCAGCGACCGCTCATCATTCCCCAGTCCTCGAGTCCCTCGTAGAGCGGGACGTCGAGGGCCAGCTTGGCGACCCGGCCGCGCAGCGCCGGCACGTCGGCGGCCTTGCCCGCGGCCAGCGCGCTGGCGATCACGTCGGCCACCTCGGTGAACTGCTCGTCGCCGAAGCCGCGAGTGGCCAGCGCCGGGGTGCCGATCCGCAGACCCGAGGTCACCATCGGCGGGCGCGGATCGAAGGGCACCGCGTTGCGATTGACGGTGATGCCGATCTCGTGCAGCAGATCCTCGGCCTGCTGGCCGTCGAGCTCGGAATCGCGCAGATCCACCAGCGCCAGGTGCACATCGGTGCCGCCGGTCAGCACGGTCACGCCGGCCTTGGCCACATCGTCACCCATCAGCCGCTCGGCCAGGATCGCGGCACCGGAGACAGTGCGACGCTGACGCTCGGCGAACTCCTCGCCGGCGGCGATCTTCAGCGCGGCGGCCTTGGCGGCGATGACGTGCATCAGCGGTCCGCCCTGCTGGCCGGGGAAGACGGCCGAGTTCAGCTTCTTGGCGTACTCCTGCTTGGCCAGGATCAGGCCGGAGCGGGGGCCGCCGAGGGTCTTGTGCACGGTGGTGGAGACGACATCGGCGAAGGGCACCGGGTTCGGGTGCAGACCGGCGGCCACCAGGCCGGCGAAGTGCGCCATGTCGACCCAGAGCTTGGCGCCCACCTCGTCGGCGATCTCCCGGAAGGCGGCGAAGTCGAGGGTGCGGGGGTAGGCCGACCAGCCGGCGACGATCACCTTCGGCCGGGTGTCGAGGGCGATCTTGCGCACCTCGTCCATGTCGATGCGGAAGTCTTCCTTGCTGACGCCGTAGAACTGGTTGTCGTACAGCTTTCCGGAGAAGTTCAGCCGCATGCCGTGGGTCAGGTGGCCGCCGTGCGCCAGGTCCAGGCCCAGCAGGGTCTCGCCCGGCTCCATCAGCGCCATCAGGACCGCGGCGTTGGCCTGCGCGCCCGAGTGCGGCTGGACATTCGCGAACTCGGCGCCGAACAGCTCCTTGGCCCGGTCGCGGGCGATGTCCTCGACCACGTCGACGTATTCGCAGCCGCCGTAGTAGCGACGACCCGGGTAGCCCTCGGCGTACTTGTTGGTCAGCACGCTGCCCTGCGCCTGCAGCACCGCGCGCGGCACGAAGTTCTCCGAGGCGATCATCTCGAGGGTGTCGCGCTGACGGGCCAGCTCACCGCTCATCGCCGCGGCGAGATCGGGATCGAGATCGGCCAGGGACTGCGAGAATTGGGTCATAGCCGCTTATTTTAGGCAGCCGTCTCCGCGCGCAGCAGGGCCGGGGTCAGCGGCTCGTCGAGCAGGCGGCCGAACCGGTCCAGCCGGGTCTGACCTGGCGCGGTGGCGGCGAGCCAGCCGTCGAGCAACTCGTAGCCCTCCACATAGGTCGAGATGTAGGCGCGCCACAGCGGCGAGGTCAGGAAACGCAGCATCTGCCGGGCCCGGTCGGGCGGCGCCAGCAGCCAGCGTTCCAGGAAGGCGGCCACCTCGTCGGCATCGCGGCCGGCATCGTGCAGGGCCAGGGCCGCGTCCTGGCGGACGTGCAGCAGACCGGCGGTGGCCGCGGATACCGCGCGCGCCTTTTCCGCGTCGAAGCGCAGCCCGAAGTCGGCGTAGATCTCCGCCGCCCACGGCTGCCAGTCGCGGCCCATCGCTGCGGTCAGCGCGTGGTCGGCCAGCCCCTCGGCCATCAGGCATTGCGGGGTGTTGACCAGGAAGATGGTCTGTTCCAGCTGGCCGTCGCCCACCAGCAGCTGTTCCTTGCGGCAGTGCTCGGTGTGGTGGCCCGGGTACGCCTCATGGGCGACGAGCCCGGGCAGCCCGGACAGATACTGCGGCAGGTCGGTGTTGATCGCGACCTTCGAGCGGTAATCGCCGAGGTAGTAGTTGAAGCCCGACCAGGGCTTGTCCGAGACGATCTCGAAGTCGATCACCTCCGCTTCGGGCAGCCCGAAGCGCCCGCGCACCACCTCGCGCAGCGCCCCGGCCAGCTCGCCGACCAGCGGCTGCACCAGGTGCGCCGGGATCTCCTCGGCGCGGCGGTAGGCGGCGTAGGCCTCGCGCAGCCGCGACCCGGTGGCGCCCGGGACACCCAGCGCCGTCGCGATCTGCGCGTGCGCCTGCGCGTATTCGTCGACGTCGCGGGGTGCGATCTGGACATCGAAGTACGCGGCCACCTCGTCGACGAAGCCGACCTGCTCGCCGGCGAACTTGCGGGCCGAGCACTCCAGCGCGCGCAGATGGGCGTCGACGAAGGCGGCCCGGTCGGCGGGCAGTTCCCCGGGCAGGGCGCCGCGCAGGTCGCGGGCGCGGCGGGCCAGTTCGGCCGGGTCCGGCGCCGGGGCGTCGTTCACCTCGGCGCGCAGCGCGGGGTCTCCGGTGTAGGCGTCGACGAAGCCCTCTTCCAGCCGGTCGAAGGCCAGCCCGAGCCGGACGTACTCGGCGGCGACGTCGTCGTTCCTCATGCCCGACCACGCTACCCGCGCGGGAAGGGCCGGGCCGTCGGACGCCCACGCGGAGGGTAGTGTGCCTGCCATGGCGCGCCCCTCCAGCGATCGCGACCCCGGTCTCTATCTCGAGCTCGACCGGCGACAGTGGCGCGACCTCCGCCAGTCCATGCCGATGGTCCTCGACGAGAACGACCTGACCCAGCTGGTCGGCCTGGGCGAGCAGATCGACCTGACCGAGGTCGCCGAGGTCTACCTGCCGCTGTCGCGTCTGATCCACCTGCAGGTGGAGGCGCGCCAGCGGCTGTTCGCGGCCACGTCGACCTTCCTCGGCGAGCGTCAGCGCAATCGGCAGGTGCCGTTCGTGATCGGCATCGCCGGCAGCGTCGCGGTGGGCAAATCGACCACCGCGCGCGTGCTGGCCAAGCTGCTCTCCCGCTGGGAGTCGCACCCGAAGGTCGATCTGGTGACCACCGACGGCTTCCTCTATCCGACCGCCGAACTGCAGCGCCGCGGGATCATGCACCGCAAGGGTTTTCCCGAGTCGTACGACCGGCGCGCGCTGCTGCGCTTCGTCACCGAGGTGAAGTCGGGCGCCGAGGCGGTGCGCGCCCCGGTGTACTCGCACGTCTCGTACGACATCGTGCCGGACGCGTATCACACGGTGAACCAGCCGGACATCCTGATTCTGGAGGGCCTCAACGTCCTGCAGACCGGCCCCACCCTGACGGTCTCGGACCTGTTCGACTTCTCGATCTACGTCGACGCGAAGCTCTCGGACATCGAGGCCTGGTACATCTCGCGGTTCCTGCAGATGCGCACGACGGCCTTCGCCGATCCGGAGTCGCATTTCCACTACTACTCGTCGCTGACCGACGAGCAGGCGACCATCGCCGCCCGGGACATCTGGACCTCGATCAACCGGCCGAATCTGATCGAGAACATCCTGCCGACCCGGCCGCGCGCGACCCTGGTGCTGCGCAAGGACCGCGACCACGCGATCAATCGGGTCCGGCTGCGCAAGCTCTGACCCGGAAGTAAAGGAACCTTGACACCAGGAGTCAAGTGACCTTTACTTGAGTCGTGCCCGAGAAGACCGCCTCCGACGTCCGCGCCGCCCGCACCCGGGCCGGCCTGCGTCAGGCGGACCTCGCCGCAGCCGTCGGCGTGAGTCGGCAGACCATCATCTCGCTCGAGCGCGGCGACTATTCGCCGTCGGTCTACCTCGCGCTGCGGATCGCCCGGGCACTGGAAAGCACCGTCGAAGAGCTGTTCCCACTCCCCGAGGAGGACTGACATGACCGCTCGCACGCTGCCCGACCTGCTGCTGGCCCCCGACGCCCAATCCTGGGGCGACGAACGCGAACGCGGCGTCATGCTCGAGGCCTACGCGTACGTCTTCGTGCTCGCCCAGTTCCTGCTGTGGACCACCGGCGCGATCATCGCCTGGTTCGTTCCCGGGTGGGTGACGGTGACCCTCTTCGCGGTCTTTCTGCTGCCGTCGATGGAGTGGGGTCGCTACACGCGGGTGCGCGGAATCGACGCCAATACGCTCGCGTACACGCGCGGCTCACTCGCCCGCATCGTCGCGACCGGCGCCTACTTCGGCGGCTGTGCGCTCTCGATGTGCCTGGCCGCGGTCGAATACTGGACCCCGGACGACGGCTCGGCCTCGGGCGCAATCGTCGGCGGCGTGGTCGGCGCCGCGGCGGCGCTGTTCCTCGGCTGGTGGCACGCCCGGCGCAGCGCCGCGCGCACCGAGGCCGACGTCCCCGACGAGCTCTGACTCGACGAGTTCCGACACCGACCCGCGGCACCGACCCGCGGCACCGACCGTCGGCCTCAGACCGCGATGTCGGCGACGACCGCCCCGGTGACGGCGATCAGGTCGGCCGGGGCGAGTTCGATCTCCAGGCCACGCTTGCCCGCGCTGGTCAGCACCGCGTCCCACTCCAGGGCCGAGGCGTCGACCACGGTCGGCAGCGGCGTCTTCTGCCCCACCGGCGAGACGCCGCCGAGGACGTAGCCGGTGGTCCGGGTGACGACGGCGGCCGGCGCGAGCACCGCCTTCCACGCCCCGAACGCCCTGGCCGCGGACTTGAGCGACAGCTGTTGCGGCACCGGGAGCACGGCGACGCCCAGGCGACGGTCGCCGAGGTCGACGACGAGGGTCTTGAAGATCTGCGCCGGCGCCACGCCGAGCCGCTCGCACATCACGGCAACGGCCTCGCCGCCGTAATCGGTGCTGCGCCGGTCGTGGCGGTACTCGTGCACGGTGTGCACAATGCCCGCGGCGTCCAGGGCCGCGATCGCCGGGGTCGGGGCCACCGGTCGCCTACTTCCCGTAGCGGCGGCCGCGCGCGGCGAAGTCGCGCAGGGCGCGCAGGAAGTCGACGCGGCGGAACTCGGGCCAGTAGGCGTCGGTGAACCACATCTCCGAGTAGGCGCTCTGCCACAGCAGGAAGCCGCTGAGCCGCTGCTCGCCCGAGGTGCGGATCACCAGATCCGGATCGGGCTGCCCGGAGGTGTAGAGGTTGGCGTCGATCCCCTCGACGGTCACCGCGTCGATCAGTTGATCGGCGGTGGCTCCGGCGGCCAGCTTCTCGCGCAGCAGCGCCTGCACCGCATCGACGATCTCCTGCCGCCCGCCGTAGCCGACGGCCACGTTCACCGTCATCGGCGCCCGGTCGGCGGTGCGTTCGGCGGCACCCCGCAGCCGGTCGGCGACAGCGTCGGGCAGCACGTCCAGATTGCCGACGATGCGCACCCGCCAGTCGCCCGGGGCGTCGGCGATCTCGTCGACGATGTCCGGGACGATCTCCATCAGCGCGTCGAGCTCGTCGGAGGCTCGCGCCAGGTTCTCCGTCGACAGCAGGTACACCGTCATGGTGCCGATACCCAGTTCCGAGCACCAGCCGACCATGTCCGCGATGCGCTTGGCACCGACCCGGTGACCGTGCGCCACGTCCTCGAATCCGGCTTCCCGGGCCCATCGCCGGTTCCCATCGCAGATGATGGCCACATGACGCGGCACCCGCTCGAGCTCCAGGAGCTGAACCAGCCGGCCCTCGTACACGCGATAGAGGGGGCCGCGCACGCGATCCGGGATCAATTTCACAGCGCCGATCCTACGCGCCGCCCCGAGCGACCGAGGCAGGTTACCGGCGCGGAACCTACGGTACCGTAGGTTCCATGTCCCGGGTGACGCTCCTCGAAGCCGACGACGACGCCGTCAAGCCCCGCCTGCGCGGGGTGATCCACAAGTACTCCGCGTTCATCGCCGCGGCGGTGGGCATCATCCTGATCGTCGGCACCGCACGATTGCGCGATGCGCTCGACGTGACCGCGGTCTGCATCTACGTCGTGGGCATCACCGGGTTGTTCACCACCAGTACCGTCTACCACCGCATCCCGTGGACCAACCCGCGGCACCGGATCGCGATGAAGCGCGCCGATCATTCGATGATCTTCATCTTCATCGCCGCCAGCTACACCCCCTTCTGCATGATGGGCCTGAACTCCCCCGAGCGCTGGTGGATCCTCGGCGTGGTGTGGTCCGGCGCCCTCGGCGGCGTGCTGCTGAAGCTGATCTGGCCCGGCTCGCCGCGCTGGCTCGGCGTGATCATCTACATCCTCCTGGGCTGGGCCATCGTCTGGGTCGCCCCCGAACTGATGCGCAACACCGGGGTCGCGGTCTTCGTGCTGCTCGCCGTCGGCGGCGTCCTCTACAGCGTCGGCGCGGTGTTCTTCGCGCTGCGCCGCCCGGATCCGTGGCCGGCCACCTTCGGCCACCACGAGATCTTCCACGCGTGCACGGCCGTCGCCGCCGTCCTGCACTACATCGCCGTCTGGCTGGTGGTCCTGCAGTGAGGCGCGGGAAGTCGGCGCGACCGACGGCGGCTTCCGTGACCCTTCTGCTCAAGCGGCTGCACTTCTACGCCGGCGTCCTCGTCGCACCGTTCCTGGTCGTGGCGGCGGTCTCCGGCGGGCTGTACGCGCTCGCTCCGACCGCCGAGAAGCTGATCTATCGCACGCAGTTGCACACCGACTCGACCGGTCCGCCGCGCTCGGTCGCCGATCAGATCCAGGCGGCACGCACCGTCGTCCCCGGGCTGACGGTCGCCGCGGCGCGCCCCGGAACGCGGCCCGGCCACACCACCGCGGTGCTGTTCGACGATCCCGCACTGCCCGCGGACACCCGACGCGCGGTCTTCGTCGACCCGGCGACGCTGCAACTCCGCGGTGATCTGCCCGTCTACGGCAGCACCGCGGCACTCCCGCTGCGCACCTGGGTCGACGAACTGCACCGCTCGCTGCACCTGGGCGCCGTCGGTCGCAACTACAGCGAACTGGCCGCCTCGTGGGTGTGGCTGATCGCGCTGGCCGGCCTGGTGCTGTGGATCACCACCGCGCGCAAGAAGAAGCGGGCCCGCGGCACCGCGCATCTGCTCACCGTCGACCCGGGCTCGGCGGGGCGCGTACGCACGCTGAACTCGCACGCGGTGGTGGGGCTCTGGCTGGTCGTCGTGCTGGTCTTCCTGTCGGCGACGGGCCTGACGTGGTCGCGCTACGCGGGCCATCACGTCACCGAACTGCGATCGGCGCTGCACTGGATGCAGCCGGCGCTCGATACCGCGCTGCCCGAGCCGACTGGCGCCCCAACCTCATACCCCTCGTCCTCACACCCGCCGACCGCACACCCCCCGACCTCATACCCTCCGGCCGGGCACCGACCGGCCTCGCGCGCACCGGCTTCACCCGGGCGACAATCCCCGGCGCCCGCGGCCCAGAGCATCGCCGCGGCCAATGCGGGGTACGCCGATGCCGCGCTGGCACTGGCCCGCTGGGCCGGCGTGGGAGACCGCGGACAGGCCGTCGAGGTCGCGATCCCGGCCGACGAACGCACCGCGTTCACCGTCACCGAGGTTCGGGCCGCGGGCCAGTTCTCGCCGAACACCGCGGTCGTCGACCCGGTCCGCCAGCGCGTGCTGGCCGTCGACTGGTTCGCCGACTGGCCGGTCGCGGCGAAGCTGGCCAACCTCGGCGTCAGCCTGCACATGGGCATCCTGTTGGGCCTGGCCAGTCAGCTCTTCCTGCTCGCGGCGATGGTCACGCTGGTCGTCGTCATCGTGCTCGGCTACCGGATCTGGTGGGAGCGGCGGCCGCGCGGCGCCAGCCGGCCGGGTCGCGCGCCCTCGCGCGGCGCGCTCCGCGAGCTGCCGTGGCCGGCCTCGCGATCGCGG
This sequence comes from uncultured Gordonia sp., assembly GCA_964513715.1. Classification (GTDB taxonomy): domain Bacteria; phylum Actinomycetota; class Actinomycetes; order Mycobacteriales; family Mycobacteriaceae; genus Gordonia. The sequence continues at coordinate 16,858 of CAZEOP010000006.1, read as the reverse complement.
CGGCCGCCGCGGTGATCGGCTGGTTCGTACCGTGGCCGGGCTGGCCACTGCTGATCTTCCTGGTGATCGACGCTGCCACCGCGCGGTGGCAGCGGGGCGGCGCGAAGAACTGAGCAGCCGGGGAACTTTCCGGGCGGCCGCGACGACCTCTGGTCCGAACAGCCCCCCCCTCCGCCTCAGAAAGGCCACTCGGTGAGTCCGACCCAGCGCATGCTGCGCCGCCTTCATTTCTACGCCGGCATCGTCGTCGGCCCGTTCCTGCTGATCGCCGCGATCAGCGGCGGACTGTATGCCCTCGCACCGTCCGCGGAGAAGCTGATCTACCGCGCGCAGCTGCACACCGACTCGACCGGTGCCGGCCAGTCACTGGCCGCGCAGATCGACGCGGCCCGAGTCACCGAACCCACGCTCACCGTGACCGCGGTCCGGCCGGCGCCCGCGGCCGGCGACACGACCCGCGTGCTGTTCAACGATCCCTCGCTCCCGGAGTACACCTCGCGAGCAGTCTTCGTCGACCCGGTGACGCTGCGGGTCCAGGGCAGCCTGCCGAGCTACGGGAGCTCGGGCTCGCTGCCGGTCCGAACCTGGATCGACGAACTCCACCGCAGCCTGCACCTGGGTGAACCGGGCCGGCTGTACAGCGAATTCGCGGCCTCGTGGCTCTGGGTGATCGCCCTGGCAGGTCTGGTCCTGTGGATCGCGACCTATCGCAAGAACAAGCGCAACCGCGGCAGCGGTCGGCTGCTCACCGTCGACCGGACCGCCACCGGTCGCGCCCGCACCCTGAACTGGCATGCGGTGACCGGGCTGTGGATCGTCGTCGCTCTGCTCTTCCTGTCCGCGACCGGTCTCACCTGGTCGCGGTATGCGGGCCAGAACGTCACCGATCTGCGCGCAGCGCTCAGCTGGACGCAGCCGGCCATCAACACCGCACTGGCACCCCAATCCCCCGATTCCCCGGCCCCCGGATCCGGCGGTGGCCACGACCACAACGCGCCCGCGGCTCCGCTGCCCGCCGACTCGCCCGAGCAGGCCGCCGCCAACGCCCAGTACGCCGACACCGCGCTGGCGCTGGCCCGCTCGGTCGGGGTGGGCACCTCCGATGCGGTCGAGATCGCGATTCCCGCCGACGACACCACCGCGTTCACCGTGACCGAGGTGCGGGCACCGTGGCAGTTCTCCCCGAACTCCGCCGCCGTCGATCCCGTTCAGACCCGGGTGGTGGACGTGAACTGGTTCGCCGACTGGCCCACCGCCGCGAAACTGGCGAATCTCGGGATCGCTCTGCACATGGGTCTGCTGTTCGGTCTGCTGAACCAGCTCATGCTGGTGGTGGTGGCCGTGGCACTGTGTCTCGTGATCGTCTACGGCTATCGCCAGTGGTGGCAGCGCCGGCCCCGCGGCGCGCACCGCCCGGGCCGGGCACCGGGGCGCGGGGGTCTGCGCGCTCTCCCGTGGCCGGCGATCGTCGTCGTCGCCGCGGTGGCCGCAGCCGTCGGCTGGTTCATCCCGCTGCTCGGCTGGCCGTTGCTGGCTTTCCTCGCCCTCGACACGGCGATCTCCGTCGGGCGGCGCCGCGGTGCCGGCGACGAGGCGCCGGAGGCCACGCCTCCGGTGCCCGAGCGGGCCGGACGCTAACCGACCCGGCCCTGACCCTGGCCGTACGCGGTCTGCAGGTCCGAGCGGGCCCGCGCGACCCGCGAGCGGATGGTGCCCACCGGGCACTCGCAGACCGCGGCGGCCTCGGCGTAGCTGAAGCCGAGGACCGCGGTGAGGACCAGGGCCTCGCGTCGTTCCGGCAGCAGATCGGCCAGCAGCAGGCGCAGTTCTACGCCGCCCTCGTGCCGGGCCGCCGCCGAGGCCAGTTCGACGAGATTGTCCTCGGTGGCCCAGGCGGCACGGCGGGGCCGGGACAACTCGTAGCGGACGTGATCGGCTACGGTCCGCCGGGCGATGGTCAGCAACCAGGTCTTCGCCGACGAGCGGCCGGCGAAGCTCGGCAGCGACTGGCACGCGCGGAGAAAGGTCTCCTGGGTCAGGTCGTCTGCGTTCCGGGCGTCGGACAGGAAGCGGACGAACCGCCACACATCGTCCTGGGTGGCCTTGATGAACTCGCCGAGCGCGCGAGGGTCGCCGGCGGCCGCGGCCAGCGCCAGATCGGTCACTGGATCGGCGCCGCGTGCACTGCCCTTCACCGCCGGTCTCCGCTCCCCCGCTACGCCCTGCTCCACCGCTACGCTGGGTTCTCCCGCTACGCTGGGTTCTCCCGCTACGCTCTGCTCCGCCGCCACGCGCTGCGCCCGGTCTTCTCGTCTCGCGGCGCGAGCGCCGCGCTCACGCGGCGGAATCATGCTGCACCAAGGTCGGCCGCGTCGCAAAATCGGGTTCGGGCAGCGCCGTGCGCTCGGGATCGTGCGATTGCGGCCGGCGGACCAGCGCCAGCGCGAACAACAATCCGACGAAGACCGGCAGATGCGAGACGATCCGCTCGCCGGTGACCCCCGACTCCAGCCAGTCGCGAACCACATACGACCCCAGCACCACGGCGAAGACACCCAGGACCACCAGCAGTCCCCCACGCGCGGCGCGCCACCAGGCCGCCGCCACCATGCAGGTGCCGAGCGCCAGCGCCCACGCCGTCGTCTCGTTCATCACATGCGACGACATCGCCGCGCCGTGACCGGTGTGCCCCATTCCGAAGTGAACGCCCAGCATCTGCGCGACGGCGACACCGAGCTGCGCCAGGCCGCACAGCGCGAGACCCACGCTGAGCGCGTGCCTGCGGACCCGGCGCAGTAGACGCTGCCGACCGGATTCCGCGGACCCGGCCTCACCGAGCCCGGTCAGGATGGCCGCGGACAGATCCGGGGCCGGCATCCGGCCGAGACCGGCCAGCTCCGTCGCGTGCAGGTCGGCACGGACGTACCACGCGCAGCACGCGGTGCACTGCGCCAGATGCTCGTCGAGCTCGGCCGCCGGTACACCCGGCGACTCGCCGTCGATCCGCGCCGACAATCCTTCCCGGACCAGTTCACACTTCACCGCTTCGCCTTCCACCGCCGAGTACGCCTCACGACAGTGGTCGGACCGCCGTCGCGGAAAGTTCCCGCCCGCCGTCTACTCAGTCCGGGCCCGGCTCAGCTCGCGGCGCCGGCCAGGCGGGCCAGCACCGTCGCACTGACCTCCCAGCCCATGCATTTGTCGGTGACCGACTGGCCGTAGACGAGGTTCTCGGCATTCACCGACTGGGCGCCGGGCACCAGGAAGCTCTCGAGCATGACGCCGCTGATCACCGGCTCCGTCCCGGCCGCGCGGTCGGCGGCCACGCGCTCGGCGATCTCGATCGCGACCTGCGCCTGCCGCTCGTGGTCCTTGCCCGAGTTGGCGTGCGAGCAGTCGAGCATCACCTTCGGCGCCAGCCCGGCGGCCCGCAAGGCGGCGACGGCCTCGTCCACCGAGTCCTCGTCGTAGTTCGGTCCGCCGGTACCGCCGCGCAGGATGATGTGGCAGTCCTCGTTGCCGGCGGTCTGCACCACCGCGCCGCGACCGAAGTCGTCGAGACCGAAGAAGACGTGCCGGCTGGCGGCGGCCTCGGCACCGTCGATCGCCACCTGAACGTTGCCGTCGGTGCCGTTCTTGAAGCCGACCGGCATGGACAGTCCGGAGGCCAGCTGCCGGTGCACCTGCGACTCGGTGGTGCGCGCGCCGATCGCGCCCCAGGCGACCGCATCGGCGATGTACTGCGGGCTGGTGGGTTCGAGGAATTCGCAGCCGACCGGCAGGCCCAGATCGATCACGTCGAGCAGCAGCTTGCGTGCCAGCCGCAGGCCCTTCTCGACGTCGTACGAGGAATCCATGTCCGGGTCGTTGATCAGACCCTTCCAGCCGATCGTGGTGCGCGGCTTCTCGAAGTAGACGCGCATGACGATCTTCAGGGTGTCGGCGTATTCGCGGGCCAGCGGAGCCAGGCGGCGCGCGTAGTCGAGCGCGGCGACGGGGTCGTGCACCGAGCACGGCCCCACGACGACGATCAGCCGGTCGTCCCGGCCGGCCAGAATCGCGGCGATCTCCTCGCGGTCGCGGGCGACGACCTCGGCGCGCCGGGCCGTCAGCGGCAGCTCACTGCGCAGACTGTCCGGGGACGGGATCGGCGAGAATGCGGTGACGCGGCGGTCGGAGGTGCTGGTCTCACCGGTCGGCGCCGCATCGGGATTGGGGGCCGTATCGGGGGCGGGCGCCGTATCGGGGGCGATGGTCATCGTCGGGTGCCTTTCGGGTTGCGGAGCGTCTGTGCGTGTCCGTCGTCCCGAGTCCGGCCGAAGAGGAAGGCCCGGAACGACGAAAGCAGCGACCAGCTGGTCACTGCTTCGGCTCCGGGCTTGTCTGTGATGCGCGCGCGTCAGCGCTTCATCGCAGGCTCACCCGGAGCCTGGATAAAGAAACGCCAATAGGCGCGCGCGGTCGTGTTCACGGGACCGAGGCTAGCACGAGGTCGGCGACCGCGACCACCGGCAGAGCACAGACGTTCCCGCGGCACACATAGGCGGCGTCGGCGCCGTCGACCGGCCCGCGGCCGGCGAGCAGGGGCAGTGCGTCCGGCGCCCCGGCCACCACCACCGTGCCGCCGGGGGCGACGGCGCGGACCTCGCGCGCCAGAGCCTCGTCGCTGTCGGGCGTCTGCACCACGGCGATCTGCAGCGGCCCGGCCAGTCGCGCCAGGGCCACGGCCAGCCAGTGCCCGGCCGAGCGCGGCATCTTCTCCAGGATCAGCACCGACCGAGCCAGCGTCGCATCGGCCAGCTCGGCGTAGCGCGCCGAATCCTCTTGCGGCGCAAGGGATATCGCCGTCAGCAGCGCCTCGGCCATGAGCGACGAGCCCGACGGCGTGGCACCGTCGACCGGGTCGCGGGGGCGGGTCAGCAGGCTGCCGGGCGGCGCGTCGAACCAGGCGCCGGGCGCCTCCGGGTCGGAGAAGGCGTCGATCGCGGTGTCGAGCAGCGCCAGGGCCCGGTCCCGCCAGCCGAGATCGCCGGTCACCTGGTGCAGGGTCAGCAGCGCGGTGACGAGGGCTGCGTGATCCTCCAGCGCGGCGGCCGGCCGGCCCACGGCGCCGTCGAGCGAGGCCCGGCGCAGTTCGCCGCCCGGGCGATGCCACTGCCACAGGGCCTCGGCGGTCTCGGCTGCGCGCTCGATCCAGTCGCTTCGGCCCAGCGCGACACCGGCTTCGACGAGCGCGGTGACGGTGAGCGCATTCCAGACGGTGACCACCTTGTCGTCGCGCGCCGGCTGCGGCCGGGTGTCGCGGGCGGCGCGCAGCCGTGCCCGGACCGCGGCGAACCGCCCGGGGTCGTCCGGATCCTCCGGGTCGCCGGGCAGGCGGAGGGTCGAGGCACCGTGCTCGAAGGTGCCCGACGCGGTGACCCCGAAGGCCTCGGCCGCCCAGACCCCGTCGGCCTCGCCCAGCACCTGCGTCAGCTGGTCCGGCGTCCAGACGTAGGTCAGGCCCTCGGTGCCGTCGGTGTCCGCGTCGAGCGAGGAGGCGTAGCCCCGGCCGGTCCACAGCGCCTCATTCAGGAAGCCTGCGGTCTCGGCGGTGACGCGCACCGCGAGCGGATCGCCGGTGCGGCGTGCCAGATGCGCATAGGCGCGCAGCAGTAGCGCGTTGTCGTACAGCATCTTCTCGAAATGCGGGACCACCCAGTCGCTGTCGACGGCGTAGCGGGCGAAGCCGCCGGCCAGCTGGTCGTAGATGCCGCCGCACGCCATTGCGGCGCAGGCCCGCTGCACCGCGCCCATCGTCGCACCCGGCCCGATGCCGTATTCCTCGGCGCGGAGCAGCGCCTCCAGCAGCATCGACGGCGGGAACTTCGGCGCCCCGCCGAATCCTCCGGCCCGCCGATCCTCGTCATCGAGGATCTGGGCGACGGCACCGGCGAGCAGCGCGTCATCGAGTCTCGGTCCGGCCGGGACCGGACCGGTGTTGGCGCGCAGGTGCTCGGTGATCGACTCGGCGGCACGGTCCACCTCGTCGCGCCGGGTGGCCCATGTGTCGGCGATGGCGGTGAGCACCTGGCCGAAGCCGGGCATGCCGCCGCGCGGGGACGGCGGGTAGTAGGTGCCGAAGTAGAACGGCCGGCCGTCGGGGTCCAGGAAGCAGGTCATCGGCCAACCGCCCTGACCGGTCATGGCGACGGTTGCGGCCATGTAGATCGCGTCGATGTCGGGGCGTTCCTCGCGGTCCACCTTGATGCAGACGAAGTCGCGGTTCATCTGCGCGGCCAGTTCCGCGTCCTCGAACGACTCGTGCGCCATCACATGGCACCAGTGGCAGGCGGCGTAGCCGACCGACAGCAGGACCGGCACGCCGCGGGTGCGGGCCTGCGCGAACGCCTCGTCGCCCCACTCCCACCAGTCGACGGGATTGTCCGCGTGCTGGCGCAGATACGGGCTGGTGGCCGAGCCGAGACGATTGCGAGGCATCACACGCCCTCCCGCATGCGCGCCAGGGGAACCGTCGTCGACTCGCACACCGGGATCACGAGACCCAGCTTAATGGCGGCCGCCGAAGTTCCAGGTCAGGCCGCGCGCACGCGTCGCGACATCCGAACCGAATCCGCAGCCGATACCACCAGCCTCATTCCGACCGTGTCAGCACGTTCAAGAATCCATCGTTGACGAAGAGCAGTTCACGGCCGGCTTTCACCTCGCTGAGCAGCCCCGCCTCGACAAGAGCATGCAGCCAGGCCGACGCCGTCTGTCGCGAGACGTCGCAGCGTTCCGTGACCGTGCTGATTCGGCAGTAAGGCTGCTCGAAGAGGACTGCCAGCAATTGCGCATCTCGCCCTCCGGAGGTCGCGGCACGTGCCTGCTCGGCGATGTCCTCCTGACACGAACGAATCGCTCCGATCTTGCGCGTCGCGGACACTGCTGATTCACGAACGACGTCGAGCATGTACAGGATCCAGTCGATCCATGCGTCTTCTGCCGTCACCGCGCGCAGCAGTCGGTAGTAATCGTTCTTCCGGGCGATGATTGCGCGCGAGAGATACAGAATCGGCTCGTCGAGCAGTCCGGCCTCAATCAGCATCAAGATGTTGATTACACGTCCGGTTCGACCGTTGCCGTCATGGAATGGATGGATGCTCTCGAACTGATAGTGCGCAAGTGCCATGCGCACGAGAGGATCGAGACCGTCGCCCGCGTGGATGAAGCGCTCCCAGTCCGCGAGTTTGTCACGGATGAGGTCTGCGCCCTCCGGCGGAGCGTAAACGATCTGGCGAGTGGCCGGGTTCGCGATTCTCGTGCCGGGCGCCGAACGCACCGACATCTCATGACCTTGCAGCTCTGAGCAGATTCGTGCCGCAGTTGCGGCCGTGAGAGGCCGATCCCGAATCGCTTCGACTCCGGAGAACAGGGCGCTGCGATACCGCAACGCCTCCTTGGTCGCATGGTCCCCTCCGCCCGAGTCGACGTGCTTGAACAACTCGTCTGCGGTCGTCACGACGTTCTCGATCTCGGAACTCGCTTGCGCCTCAAGCAACGGAACAGCGTGTATCAGCACGTTGGGGTTGGGCAACAGATGGCTGGCCTGGGCGAACGTGGCCAGGGCGGCCCGAGCCTCGATTGCGGCCTTCAGTACCACCTTCGGCTCGAGATCGAGGCCCGGCGGCGGCAGTGCAGGAAGGTCGTTGTACGGCACGTCAGGACTCCATGCCATGTGTCAACCCCTTCGACTCACCCCAACAACATGTTAGGAATATCGGAAAAAGTTAACACATTTGGCTGACGTGTTAAGTAATCCACTACGTCCGCGACGGCCACTCCGGAGCGCGACGCCTCGCTAACTGCGGTCGTCGGCGGCTTCGGTGACGTCGGTGTCCGTGGCTTCCGCCGCCTCATCGGCGGCGGGGGCGTCGTCGACGGTGTCGGTGCCCTCGTCGAAAGCTTGGTCCGGCGCCGGATTCTCGGTGTCGAAGCTCTCCGGCAGCTTGCGCAACTGCTTGTTCATCGAGCGGATCAGCAGGAAGGTCGCCACCAGCAGGATGACGATCACCAGCAGCCCGATGGGCGAGGCCTTGCCGAACTCGGGGCCCTTGGTGCTCTGATCGGCGAGCACCAGCGCCGTGCCGTCGGCCAGGGTCAGCACGCTGTTCATCTACGCCTCGATTCCTGCGAAGAGGTCGGTCTCCGGGATGGCGGTCTGGACGCGGGTCTGCGCCAGCTCGAACTCCTCCGTCGGCCACAGTCGCTGCTGCCATTCCAGCGGCACCGCAAAGAAGAAGCCGTTCGGGTCGATCTGCGTCGCGTGCGAGCGCAGCGCATCGTCGCGCTGCGGGAAGTAGTCGCCGCATGTCACCTGCGTGGTGACGCGGGCCATCAGATCGCCTTGCTCTCGCTTCCACCGATCCAGCCACTCGCGGAAGGGATTCTCCATACCCGACTTCTCCAGCTCTTCGGAGAACCGGTAGATGCGGTCGCGGATGAAGCCGTGCGTGTAGTAGAGCTTCAACGGCGTCCACGGCGGACCGGCCTCCGGGTAGGCATCCGGATCACCGGCCTTGTCGAAGGCCGCGACGGAGACCTCGTGGCACCGGATGTGGTCCGGATGCGGATAGCCGCCGTTCTCGTCGTAGGTGATGATGACGTGCGGCCGGAACTCGCGGACCACCCGCACCAGCGCCTCGGTGGACTCCTCCAGCGGCACCACCGCGAAGCAGCCCTCGGGCAGCGGCGGCTTGGGATCGCCCTCGGGCAGGCCGGAGTCGACGAAGCCGAGCCAGGTCTGCTGCACGCCGAGCGCGGCGGCCGCGGCGGCCATCTCCTCGCGGCGCACCGCGGGCAGATTCTCCTTGATCCCCGGGCGGTCCATGGCCGGGTTGAGGATGTCGCCGCGCTCACCGCCGGTCAGGGTCACGACGAGAACGTCGTGACCTTCGGCCGCATATTTCGCCAAGGTCGCAGCCGCCTTGCTCGACTCGTCATCGGGGTGCGCATGCACCGCCATGAGCCGTAGGCGTCCCGTGCTGTCGGTCACGCTTCCTCACCTTCGCTCTGCACTGCCCTCCATGGTAGGTATTGACGCGTGAGCAGTTCAGACGGGGTCGACGACCAGGCGAAACCGAACGAGCCGACGCCGCGCAGCGGCCCGAAGGCGACGTATCCGGCAGAGCGGTCGCCCGCGAGCCGGCGCCGCTGGTTCTGGATCAGCACCGCGGCCGTGATCGTGGCCGGCTTCGCCGTCGCGATCGCCGGCTACTTCAAGTTCGGCGACCCGGATGTCTCCGGACAGGCCACCGCCCACGAGATTCTGGGCTCGGATTCGGTGGCCGTCCAGTACACCGTGAACCGGAGCGATCCGGGCAAGGCCGTGGCCTGCGTCGTGCGGGCCCGCGCCCAGGACGGCGCGGAGGTCGGGCGGCGTGAGGTTCTGATTCCCGCGGGCAACGACATCCAGGTCGGCGCCCGGACCGTGGTCTACACTTCCCGGCCGCCGGTGATCGGCGAGGTCTTCGGCTGCACCACGTCGGTGCCGCCGTATCTGCACCCGGAACAGTGAGGCAGCACCGGTGAGCGAAGAATCGGGCCGGCCGGAGGAGCCGAGCCACTCTGGACAGCCGGGCGCGGCGCGCCCGGCGGGCAGAGCAGTCTTCGCGACGATCTCGTCGCCGTATTACCCGATCCTGATGGCCGTCTTCGTCGCCGTCATGCTGATCAGCAACATCACCGCCACCAAGGGCGTCGGCCTGTTCGGCGGCACCCTGGTGACCGACGGCGCCTTCTTCCTGTTCCCGCTGAGCTATGTGATCGGCGACGTGATCAGCGAGGTCTACGGATTCCGCGCCATGCGCCGGACCATCTGGACCGGTTTCGCCATCCTGATCCTCGCCTCGTTGGCGTTCACTGCCGCGATCGCACTGCCGCCGCTCGACGGCTACGAGAATCAGGCGGCCCTGGAGGCCGTGGCCGGCGCGGTCCCGCAGCTGGTGGCCGCCAGCCTGGCCGGCTACCTGGTGGGCGAATTCACCAACTCCTGGGTGCTGGTGAAGATGAAGGAGCGCACCGGTGAGCGACAGCTGTGGGCGCGACTGATCGGTTCGACCGTGGTCGGCGAGTTCTTCGACACCCTGGTCTTCTGCTCCATCGCGGCACCGGTGATCGGTATCTCCGGCTGGGGCCAGTTCTTCTCTTATGTGGTCATCGGCTTCGTCTGGAAGACGCTGATCGAGATCGTCGTGATGCCGGCCACCTACGCGGTGGTCCGCTACCTCAAGCGAGCCGAACCGTCGTACGCGGCGGCGCTCGCCCAGGACTGACTCGAGGCTTTCTCGCCCGGCGAGCCGGCTCGCGCGCCGTGTGCGTCAAACCACACCTGCTGGTAGCCTTGGCGGGTGCACGGCTCCGTGAGGGGTCGTGTTGCTGCATATAGAGCCCGTTTGTGTGCAGCGGCAACGACATCGCAGTCCAATGGCGGACAGCAAAGGAGATCCACGATGACCGATACCGGCGTGACCTGGTTGACTCCCGAGTCGGCGCAGCGTCTGAAAGAGGAACTCGACGCGCTGATCGCCAATCGTGAGGTCATTGCGGCGGAGATCAACGAACGACGTGAAGAGGGCGACCTCAAGGAGAACGGCGGCTACCACGCGGCCCGCGAGGAGCAGGGCCAGCAGGAGGCCCGCATCCGCCAGCTGCAGGACCTGCTGAACAACGCGAAGATCGGCCAGGCGCCGACCCAGTCGGGCGTCGCGCTGCCGGGTTCGGTCGTCACCATCTACTTCGGCGACGACAAGAAGGACACCGAGACCTTCCTCATCGCCACTCGCGAGGAGAGCGTCGCCACCGACATCGAGGTCTACTCCCCCAGCTCGCCGCTGGGCTCGGCCATCATCGATGCGAAGGTCGGCGAGAGCCGCAGCTATGTGGTGCCGAGCGGCGCCGAGGTCACCGTGACCCTGGTGAGCGCGGAGCCGTACCAGCACTGACTCGCAGTTCGACGAAAGGCCGGTTCGCAGCCACTGCGGATCGGCCTTCGTCGTCGCCGGGTCCGGGTCTGAGCCGCCCGGTCCCGGGCGACGCACGGTCAGCCGAGGCCCGTCCCTACAACGTCGATCGCCGCGCCGTCATCACTTCCGCCTGCCGACACCGGCACCGGTACCGAGCGGCGGAGCAAGAGTCTCCGGGTCGACGCCCATCAGGTCGAACAGCCGCGATTCCACCTCCGAGACGGCCGACTTGCTGGCCTGCTCGGAGGACCGGGCCTTCAACTGCTCGTTGGCATCCGGCATCAGCAGTGCCGGCGAGACGCGCAGCGCCTTGGCGAGCCGGTACACGGTGGACAGTCGCGGATCAGCGACGAAGGGCTTGTGATTGCCGACGCCGCGCTCCAGGTTGGACACCGCATTGCGGTGCATGCCGGCCCGGTGGGCCAGCTCCTCCTGCGACATCTCCCGGGCGCGGCGGACCGTCGCCAGACGGTGGGCGAAGGAGTCCGCGTAGGTGTCCCACTGAAGGGAGCCGCGCTCGCTGTCCGCCACCCTTCCAATCTGGTCAACGCACACCCAAATGTCTGCCCACCGCGGTGTGCGTTACTCGAGGCGCCAATCCGATTGCGCGACAGGACTTTTGCCGAGCGAGCTCAGCGCGGCATCTTCCCGATCGTCGCCTCGGTGAACTCGAGCGCCTTCGCGCAGATCTCCTCGACCGGAGGCAAGGGCAGGCCGTTGTACATAACTATGGTGTTCACCGCAGCCCGGCCGGACTGAACATATGTGTCGCAGGCACCACCACCAGCAAACTGATGGACACCGACCTGACGTCCATCGACGGTACGATCCGGCAACCACCGATCCGTTGATCTACCTTTCGCCGCTTTATCAGCAGCAAGACTCGGTGAATTGCCCACAATCTGGGAAACCATCCAGAGATTTCGTCGCTCGGCCCGGTACTGCCAGTTGCACCCGCGTAGCGTCTGCCCGTCGGTGCCTGCAGCGTCGTGAACACTGGACGGATCAATGCCGAGCGCGGTCAGTTGTTCCTTGCCAACTGCCGTGCACGGCTCATATTCCGTCCCATCATTCGCCTCGCTCCACCTGTGTGGGTGTTCCGTATCGAACGGCAGTCGCAGACCTCGCGCGTCAGTCTGCCTAATCGTCGATGGCGGCGTTGCTGTCGATTCAGCCCCAGATAGGGTGAGTGAACCGAAGCCACAGCCAGGCAATCCGGCACATGCGAGTAGGCACGCGGCTCGGAGAACACTGTGGGTTGCGTCGCCGAGGATCACGACGACAGACCCTCCGCCGACTCAGCATCTGCAGTCCGGTATCCAACCTCTGCCGCAACTGATGCCTTTGCGACATCCGCTGCAAAGTCTGACAGCGCACCCATCTGAGCTACAGCCCCATCCAATATTTTGCCGAGCCGATCGAACAGCACTTCACCCTCCACGCAACCAGTTCCGAAGTGATTGCGCGAGAGAACCTGGGCCACTTCACTGCTCAGCCCCCCGAGTTCCGCCGCCGCGGTATCCGCAACCCCCGCGCGACGGTGCCAGAGCTCGGCGAGCGACTTCAGGTCAGACATCCGGGACCTCCGCGGTGGTTCGTCGTCGTGCGTCCGGCGGGTCTGCGATGGGAGCCGACTCCCCCGTGACGGCCCCCATCGCAGTTCCCCCCATTCCCCCTCAACGCCCGCATCTCCGTCCCCCCGATCGGCGGTGCGAAAACGTTGTATTAATTAGACGCACCGGAGGCCGTTTCGGTTCCATCCTTCTTGCGGAGAATTCTCAAGGGCACCCCGTACACTTCCTGACCATGGCTTTCGGACTCGAATCGTTCGACGAAGACTTCTTCGCCGTCGCCCCGCTCGGCTACACCATCGACGTGAACGTCCCCGCCTCGCCGAAGCAGGTGTGGGCGGAGTTCACCCGGCAGAACACGCTCGACTGGTGCAGGGTGTTGCACTCGGTCACCTACACCTCGCCGGAGCCGCACCACGTCGGTACCACGCGCTCCATCGCCCTGGCCCCCGGCGCGGTGAAGATGAACGAGGTCTTCTTCATCTGGGACGAGGACGACGCCGCCCAGACCTACCGCCACGCCTTCCACGGCGTGGAGGCCAACATCCCGGGCCTCAAGCGCTTCGGCGAGCTGACCGAGGTGACCCCGGCCGAGCACGGCGCGCGCATCGTCTGGAAGTTCGCGATCGAAACCGCCGGCCCCCACCTGCCGCCCTTCCTGGCCCGGCGCGTCGCGAGCGCCGCCTTCTCGTCGGTCCGCAACGACACCCTCAAGCACTTCGCGTCGTAACCGCCACTGACTTCGTCGCCGGCCCACTCGACCGGGCCGGCGACGACGAAACCAACGGGCGACGCCCACCCGCCGAGTAGGCGGGTGGGCGTCACACGACGTCACGCGCGCGGGCACCGGGCCCACGCGGCAGAGGGGCCTAACCCAGCGCCTGCTCCACATCGGCCACCAGGTCTTCGATGTCCTCGATGCCGACCGACAGCCGCACCAGGTCGTCGGGGACCTCGAGCAGCGAGCCAGCGGTGGAGGCGTGGGTCATCGCACCCGGGTGCTCGATCAGCGACTCGATGCCGCCGAGCGACTCCGCGAGCGTGAAGACCTTGGTGCGCGAGCAGAAGTCGAGCGCGGCCTCGCGCGATCCCAGGCGCACCGAGATCATGCCGCCGAAGCGCCGCATCTGGCGCGCCGCGGCCTCGTGGCCGGGGTGCGACTCCAGTCCCGGGTAGAGCACCGACGACACCTTCGGGTGCGCCGACAGCAGCTCCACGAGGGCCTCGGCGTTGTCGCAGTGGCGCTCCATGCGCACCGCGAGGGTCTTGATGCCGCGCATCGTCAGATAGGCGTCGAACGGCCCGGGCACCGCGCCCGCACCGTTCTGCAGGAAGGCGATGTCAGCGTCGAACTGCTCGTCGTTCGTGACGATCGCGCCGCCGACCACGTCCGAGTGCCCACCCAGGTACTTGGTGGTGGAGTGCAGCACCACGTCCGCGCCCTGCGCCAGCGGCTGCTGCAGGTACGACGTCGCAAAGGTGTTGTCCACCACCAGCTTCGCGCCACCGGCGTGGGTCGCCGCCGCGATGGCTGCGATGTCGCCGACGTTCAGCAGCGGGTTGGTGGGTGTCTCCAGCCACACAAGCTTGGTCTTCGGCGTCATCGCCGCGGCGACCGCGTCCACGTCGACCACGGGGGCCACCGAGTACTCGATGCCCCACTGCGAGAAGACCTTGTCGATCAGCCGGAAGGTGCCGCCGTAGGCGTCGTTCGGGATCACCAGGTGATCACCGGGGCGCAGCGCAGCACGCAGCACGGCGTCGGTGGCGGCCATGCCGGAGGCGAAGCCGCGGCCGTAGGCGCCGCCCTCGATCGCCGCGATGTTGGCCTCCAGCACGCGGCGCGTCGGGTTGCCGGTGCGCGCGTACTCGAAGCCGTCGCGCATGCCGCCGACGCCGTCCTGGGCGAACGTCGAACTGGCGAAGATCGGCACGTTCACCGCACCGGTCTGCGGGTCCGGCTCCCAGCCGGCGTGGATGGCCTTGGTCGAGAATCCGGTCACTTGTCCTTCTCCTGGCGAATAGGCAGCGGATGGGTGCTCGCATAGGCGAGCAGGTCGTGGCGGGTGATGACGCCGAGCGGCTTGCCGTCCTCCACCACCATCAGCGCGTCGACGGTGCCGAGCGCCTCCATGGCTGCCGACACCGGCTCGCCGGAGCCGATCAGCGGGAAGGCCGGTTCCATGTGCTTGGCCACCGGATCGGCGAGCGTCGCCCGGCCCTCGAAGACCGCCGAGAGCAGGTCGCGCTCGTTCACCGAGCCGGCCACCTCGCCGGCCATGATCGGCGGCTCGGCGCCGACGACCGGCATCTGGGAGACACCGAACTCGCGGAGGATCTCGATCGCATCGCGCAGCGTCTCCTGCGGGTGCGTGTGCACCAGGTCCGGCAGTGCGCCGGTCTTGCCGCGCAGCACCTCGCCGACGGTGGCCTCCGGGCGCTCGCCCTCCAGCGGCGTGCGCAGGAAGCCGTAGCTGCTCATCCAGTCGTCGTTGAAGATCTTCGAGAGGTAACCGCGGCCGCCGTCGGGCAGCAGCACCACGACCACGGCGTCCGGACCCTCGCGCTCGGCCACCCGCAGCGCGGCCACCACGGCCATGCCGCACGAGCCGCCGACCAGCAGGCCCTCCTCGCGGGCGAGCCGCCGGGTCATCTCGAAGGAGTCGGCGTCGGACACCGCGATGATCTCGTCCGGCACGGTCGGATCGTAGGCGTCCGGCCAGAAGTCCTCGCCGACGCCTTCCACCAGGTACGGCCGGCCCGAGCCGCCCGAGTACACCGAGCCCTCGGGGTCGACGCCGACCACCTTGACCCGGCCGTCGGACACCTCCTTGAGGTAGCGACCGGTGCCGGTGATGGTGCCGCCGGTGCCGACGCCGGCGACGAAGTGCGTCACCTTCCCGTCGGTGTCCTGCCAGATCTCCGGGCCAGTGGTCTCGTAGTGACTGCGCGGGCCGTTCGGGTTGGCGTACTGGTTCGGCTTCCACGCGCCCGGGATCTCGCGGACGAGGCGGTCGGAGACGTTGTAGTAGCTGTCCGGGTGCTCCGGCGGCACCGCCGTCGGGCACACCACGACCTGGGCGCCGTACGCGCGCAGCACATTCCGCTTGTCCTCGGCCACCTTGTCGGGGCACACGAAGACACACTTGTAGCCACGCTGCTGCGCCACCAGGGCCAGGCCGACGCCGGTGTTGCCCGAGGTCGGTTCGACGATGGTGCCGCCCGGCTTCAGTTCCCCGGATTCCTCGGCCGCATCGATCATCCGGGTGGCGATGCGGTCCTTGGAACTGCCACCGGGATTCAGGTACTCCAGCTTGGCGGCCACCAGACCCGAGCCCGGCTTGGTCACCGAGTTGAGCCTGACCAGCGGCGTGTTTCCTACCAGGTCGACGACGTGATTGGCGATGCGCATGACTCCATGCTCCCACGTCGTCGCCCTGGGTTACCCTGACCCCATGCCTGAAGCTGTCATTGTTGCCACTGCCCGCTCCCCGATCGGCCGCGCCGGGAAGGGATCCCTGAAGGACGTCCGTCCCGACGAGCTCGCCCGCCAGATGGTCGCCACCGCCCTGGCCAAGGTGCCCGAGCTCGACGTCGCCGACATCGACGACCTCCACCTGGGTATCGGTCAGCCCGGTGGCGCCGGCGCCTACAACATCGCTCGCGTGGTGGCCGTCGAACTCGGTCTCGACCACGTCCCGGGTGTCACCGTGAACCGTTACTGCTCGTCGTCGCTGCAGACCACCCGCATGGCGCTGCACGCCATCAAGGCCGGCGAGGGCGATGTGTTCATCTCCGGCGGTGTCGAGAGCGTCTCGAGCTTCGGTGTCTCCGGCGGTGCCGACGGCGCCCCGAACTCCAAGAACCCGATCTTCGAGGACGCGCAGGCGCGCACCGAAGCCACCGCTCAGGGCGGCCAGGGCGCCTGGCGCGATCCGCGCCAGGACGGCCTGCTCCCGGACGTGTACATCCCGATGGGCCAGACCGCCGAGAACGTTGCCACCTTCACCGGCATCTCGCGCGAGGACCAGGACCGCTGGGCCGTGCTGAGCCAGAACCGCGCCGAGAAGGCCATCAACGACGGCTTCTTCGCCCGCGAGATCGACCCGATCACCCTCGCCGACGGCACCCAGGTGACCGCCGACGACGGCCCCCGCGCCGGCACCACCTACGAGAAGATCAGCCAGCTGCAGCCGGTCTTCCGCCCGGACGGCACCATCACCGCCGGTAACGCCTGCCCGCTGAACGACGGCGCCGCCGCCCTGATGATCATGAGCGACACCA
>CAZEOP010000005.1:26451-29604 GCA_964513715.1 uncultured Gordonia sp. | reverse complement strand
GGCCAGGAGCACACCATTTCCCGCCTCCGGGAAATGGTTCCGCAGGGCGGCGCCGCGCTCGTCGACGGCGCTGTAGATGAGGGTGTCTCCGCCGTTGACGACGTCGATGGTGTGGATCGTGAGGGAGCTCGGGAGCAGCGAGATGCTGACGAGTATCCGTCGCAGTCCGTCGGCCACGAACCCGGATTCGGCGGGGATGATCAGCGCCTCGAGTTCGACGATCGGGGGCAGGTCCATGTCGGTCACGTCTCGGATTCCATTTCTGCCCGCGTCGCGGGCTCTAGTTCGGCACCGGTAGCGGGTAGTACCGCCAAGCACACGCCCGCTCCCGGTGGCCTCTACGTCCAGGGCGGAGCAGAAGCATGAGCCACGCTACCCAGACCGCTGCTGCGACGAGTGCTGATCAGCTGGTCGCCGGCTCGATTCGAGGTGCTCTGTGATGGCCACCTACGAGCAGGTCGTCGCCGAGTACGGCGACGACTACACCAACGAAGCCGAGCGCAGCGCCGGCTACGAGCTCCACGAGCGCAACCGCGTCGAGCTGGACGCGATCTTCTTCCCCGGCGACCCGGTCGAACTGTCCGGCGTTGACGTCGCGGTCACCGTCGCCGGCGACACCCTCGACCGCCACCAGGTGACCATGCAGGTGTGGCCGGCCGTGGCCACCGACGCCCACCTGTGCGTGTCGATCCCGACCCCGATGCTCGGAGTCGTCGAGCAGCTGGAGGTCGCGATCCCGCGGGCGGCGCTCGAGGCGATCCTGGGCGGTGCCCGATGACGCCGACTCCCGAATGGAAGCGTGTCGTGCGGGCGTGGGCGCGCGGGCTGGGCGCTGACCGTGTCGCCCTCGACTGCCACGGCTACGGCCGCAAGCGCTTGGTGATCGCGGCGGCGATCACGGCGATCGACGCCGAGCACGGGCAGGACGGCACTCTGACCGCCCGCGTCCACGACACCCGTGACGAGGTGATCGTGTCCCGAATGGCCGGGCGGATGGTCGCCGTCCTGTCGGACCCGACGCGCCGCGAGCCGGACGGCTACGACGAGCGCGGGCGCGCCCAGTACCGGCACCTGCCGTGCGGCGGTGCGTCGTGACCGCCGTCCAGGCCACCCTGCCTGACGGTGACGTACAGGCCATGACCGCGGCTGAGGTCCTCGCCCTCCCCGCCGCCTGCACCATCGCCGACGCCGCCCGCGCGCTGGGAATCGGCCGCACCAACGCCTACGCGCTCGCCCGCGCTGGCGAATTCCCGTGCCGCGTCATCCGCGCCGGCACCCGCTACATCGTCCCGACCACCGGGCTCCATGCCCTCCTCGGCCTCGACACGGCCACCCAGACAGAAAGCACCACATCATGACCACCGCCAAGAAATACGAGCTCACCGACGAGACCCGCACCCGTTGCGGCCGCGCATCGTGCACCACTTGCCCGACCCTCCACCGGATCCGCGCCCTGCGTGACATCGACCGGCATGGCGTGAAGGCCGGCGACCTCGGCGGCTGGATCGAAGCCGAAAAGAACCTGTCCCAGGGCTACGGCGCGTGGGTGTCCGGCGACGCGCGGGTGTACGGCGACGCGTGGGTGTCCGGCGACGCGTGGGTGTCCGGCGCCGCGCGGGTGTACGGCGCCGCGCAGGTGTACGGCGACGCGTGGGTGTCCGGCGACGCGCGGGTGTCCGGCGCCGCGTGGGTGTCCGGCGCCGCGCGGGTGTACGGCGACGCGTGGGTGTCCGGCGCCGCGCGGGTGTCCGGCGCCGCGCGGGTGTCGGCACACCATCACGTCCTGTCGATCAGCCCCGTCGGCTCCGAGAGCATGGCCTTCACGATCTATCGCACCGAGGGCGGTGGTCACCAGGTGATCGTCGGCTGCTGGGGGCCCGGCACCCTCGACGAGCTCGCCACCGAGGTTGACCGCCGCAAGCGTGAGGTGTGGACGTGGCAGTCCGAAGCGGACTGCGGCCTCTGGGAGGCGCAGTACACGCACGCGATCGCCCTCGGCCGCGTCATGGCCGAGTCGTGGGCGGGCGAGGAGGCGACCCGATGATCATCCCCACCATCCTCGCCACCGCCTGTGCGCTCGCCGCAGCGTTTCTAGCCGGCCGCTCCGTCGAGCGCATGCAGCACCAATGCCAGCCCGCCGCTGACGTCGACGGTTTGGCTGCCGAGCTGGCCGACGTCCTGCGCCCCGACCGGGCGCTGATCGATCAGCTCCGCTACATGGACGGCCTCGTGATTGTCGGCGACCACCCCGACCTGCCCGGCAAAGGCCGCATCTTTCTGCGCCTGCACCGTGACGCGTGCCGCAGCTGCGTCGGCGGCACCATCCTGCCCGTCGCCGCCGAGCTGCTGGCCGCCACGCATGAGGAGGACGTGGCGTGAGCAGCATCGTCGAATCCCTCACCACCTATCAGGCGCGCGCCGGCCGTGAGCGCGTCGGGCACCTGATCGAGCAGCTGGAGGCGCGGTGTGCGGCCGGTGGGCATGACTACGGGATCACCCGCGTCGTCTACGGCCCGTACCGGCACAGGGTGACCGTCCGGAATCCGCGCTCCGGTGAGGCTGTCGAAGCCCATGCCGGCACCCTCACTGACGCCCTCGACCAGGTCCTCGACGAGCTGAATCGGCGTGAGGAGGACCTGTCATGAGCGTGCGACTTACCCTCGTCGACGATCCCGGCGCGACCGTGGTCATCGACGACCGCCGCGGCCACACCCGATCGCTGCTGCACGGCGGATGGTTAGCCCTCGCCGAGCACACCGTGCACGGTTTCGAGCGTGATGACCGCGGGCAGTTGGCCGTGTGGGCGCACCTGTACCGCTCCACCGGCGAGCACACCTATGAGCGGCTCCGTGTGCGCGACATCCTCATCGTCCCACCCGCACGGGCCCCGTTCGCTCCGGCCCGGGCTGTCGAGGCGGTGCCGGCATGAGCACTGACAGCATCGTGAAAGTGTGTCGCCACGGCCACGAGCGGCCCGCGACCCAAATGCGTTGCCGCACCTGCAAGAACGCCCGGTCGGCGGCCTACTACCGGTGTGGCGGCTTGGACACGGCCGCCACACCGGTGCCGCGTCTGGATCCGACGCTGATCGCCGACCATGTGGTGCGCGGCGAGTGGGAGCATTTCGCCGGCTACGGCATGCCCGATGAGCAG
>CAZEOP010000005.1:0-26351 GCA_964513715.1 uncultured Gordonia sp. | reverse complement strand
TGTGGTGCGCGGCGAGTGGGAGCATTTCGCCGGCTACGGCATGCCCGATGAGCAGATCGCGGCCCGCCTCCGGGTGGACCTCGAATCGCTGCGGCGTGCCGCCTCCCGGAGGGTGGCGACCGCATGACCGCCACCGATCCGACGCGCGCCGACCTCGAATCGGTGCGCGGTGAAATCGACGCGCTCCGGCAGATCACTGCGCAGCAGAAGGTCCTCGCCGACACCGCCAAAACGCTGCGGGCCCGTGTCGAGGATGTCCTCGGTGACCTCGACACCGGTCTGCTTGACGGGGTTGTGGCTGTGACGTGGAAACCCGTCAAATCGCGCCGCTTCGACCAGACGGCGTTCAAGAAGGCGCACCCGGACCTGGCCGAAGAGTTCACGACCGTGTCGGAGTCGCGCCGCTTCACGGTGGTCGACTCATGACCGCGAGAGATGCCGGTCTACGGGCCAAGGCGCACAGGATGCGCGGCGACGGCGCGTCGACCAAGGCGATCACCGAAGCCCTCGACGTCACCGCCTTTCGGGTGACGCATTGGCTGAGTGAGCCGGCGCCGACCGTCCCGGACGCGTACCGGGCCACCGACCTCGGCGGCGACCCCCTCTGCCGGAGGTTCATGGGGGTCGAGTTCATGCCCACCCATCGGGGTGAGGCGGCCGACGCCATCCGTGTGTGCTCGTGGTGCCCGGTCCGCCAGGCGTGCGCCCAGGCGGCCCTCGACCTCGATGAGGTGGGCGTGTGGGGTGGCGTGTGGATTCCCGAGCGCCCCGACCGACGGCAGCAGGCTCATGACGCGCTGCGCGCGGTCGTGGCGGGGGAGGTGGCCGCGTGAGTATCACCGTGCCGCTGCCCGAGCACCTCCGATCCCTCATCGTCGACGGACACAAGCAGCACCCACGCTCGCAGCAAACCCAGCTGGGGCCGTCGGAGGTCGGGCATCCGTGCGACCGGCGCCTCGCCTACGGCCTCCTCGAAGCCCCGAAATGCAACAGCTTCGATGACCCTTTGCCGTCGATCGTGGGCACGGGCATGCACGCCCAGCTCGAAGAACTCGCGCACCGTGAGAACGCGCGTCTGGGGTGGCCCCGGTATCTCCTCGAACGCCGGGTGGAGGTGCGGCGTGGCCTGACTGGGTCGTGCGACCTGTACGACGTGCAAGAGCAGCATGTCTGGGACTGGAAAGGCCCCTCGACCAGCCGCTTGAAGCACTACAGGGACCACGGTCCGAGCCAGGTGTATCGGGTGCAGGCGCACCTGTACGGGCGCGGCTACCGCAACGCCGGCTTCCCCGTGAAAACGGTGGGGATCGCGTTCCTGCCGCGCGGCGGCTGGCTCAAAGACGCCCGCGCCTGGACCGAACCCTACGACGACGACCTCGTCGAGGCGACCCTCGCCCGCATGGACCGGGTGCTGCTGCGCCTGGACGACATGGACGCCGGCCACCACCCCGAACGCGTCCGGGACGGGTGGATCGCCGGCGGACATCCGATCATGCCGCCGATCGAAGCGGACACCTCCGACTGCTTCTTCTGCGCCTGGCATTCACGGACCCCCGCGGGACCGTTCCAGTGCCCGGGCGCCGCCGACCAGTCCCCGGACGCGATCAGCCGCCTCGCCGGATAGGCGAAACACCCTCAAGGCCCACAACTGAATACGCACGAAAAATCCGCAACAACCAGCACAAACAGAATCGAGAAAGACCATGGCGCTCCTGCCTCCCATGTCCACCACCTCCTGCAAATTCGAGTCGCCGGGCACTGTCCACTCCGGGAAGCTCATCGAGATCGGCGAACCGCAGCAGGCCACCACCTACGACCCGTCCGGCCCCGGTAAGCTGGCGTTCTGGGACGACGAGAAGACGCGGCCGCGGATGCAGCGCCGTTTCCTGCTCCAGTGCCAGCCCGATCCGGCCATCGCCGGCGACGACGGGCGCCGTGCCCTGTGGGCGACGGTGTCGAGTAAGGCCGGCGGCATGTACGCGGCCATCAACAAGGCCGTGGAGAGCGCGAACGCGTTGGGCGGGACGCTGACGGTGACCTTCACCGGCGTCGATCCGGAGTCGAAGAATCCGCAGAACCCTCGCAAGCTGTACACCGCCTCCTATGTGGAGCCGACGCTGGGCGAGCAGATGGCCCAGCCCGCGGCGGAGACGAATACCGTCGCTGCGCCGGCCGCGCAGGCGGCTGCTCCGGCGCCGGCCGCGGTCGGGCTGGTCAAGCCTGACCTGTTCCCGCAGGCCGTGTGGGACACCCTCGACGACCCGGCGCGCGCCGCCGTCCTCGCCGCTCAATAGCACCTCACCAATAGAAGGAGAACACCCATCATGTCCACCATCACCAAGGACGACAGCGACGTCACCGACGTCACCGACTTCGCTGTGGTTCTCACCCAGCACGCCAAAGGCTCCGCGGCACGCAATGCTTCCCTCGCGCTCGCCGAGGTCGTCGAGGCAGCCCTCGCCACCGAAAAGAAGGGGTCGGTGACCGTCAAGCTCACCGTCGACCCGGTCGCCGACGGTGGCGCCGTGAAGCTCCGCGCCACCGTCACCAAGTCGGTTCCCGAGGATCCGGCCGCGTCCGTGTGGTTCGCCGATGGCGAAGGGCACATCTCCCGCGACAACCTCGGCATGCGCCTCGAGCGGGGGAACTGACCATGAGCGACCCCACCACCGTCACGACGGCGCCGCAGGTCATCACGAACTGGCCGACCGAGGAGATCCTGGTCGTCGCCGCGAACGCCGCGAACAATCTCGAAACCGAGGTCGTCGACGTCGTCGCGGCCTGCCCGGCCGCGTTCGCGCCGCGCACCCCCGAGAAGCGCACCGTCATCGACCGCGACAGCTGGCGCGCCGAACTGGGCCGCCGGCCACTCGTCGACGACTCCACCCTGTGGGCCAGCCGCACTTCGGGGACGGTGACGGCGATCTACAACGACCTCCCCGCCAGCGAGCACGACGGGTACACCTGGCGTGACGACAAGCTCATCCTGCAGTTCGTCACCCACCCGGACTGGTCGACGTTCCTGCTGGCCGCCGACAGCGAGCTGCACGACCAGGAAGAGTTCGGGAACCTCCTCGACGACGCCGGTCACCTGATCCGCTCCCACCAGGCTGCCGATCTCGTCGAGCTGGCCGACTCGATCCGGGCGACCAGCTCGGGGCACTTCGAGTCACGGATCCAGCGCTCGACCGGCAGCCAGACGATCGGCTGGTCGGAGAACGTGGAAGCGAGGGCGGGGACGGCCGGCGATCTCGAAGTCCCCAAGATCGTCACCTTCGAGGTGACCCGGTTCGAGGACTTCCCGCCGATCCTGATCGACTGCCAGGTTCGGCTCCGCGTCAAGGCAGGCCAGCTCAAGCTCGGTTTGTTCCCGCGCCCGTATGAGCATGTGCTGCGTGAGCAGTGGCTCACGGTGATCGACGAGCTCGCCACCGAAATCGGCCGGCCGATCTACGCGACCAAGTAGCACGAAGCGCCTCACCCAAGGTGGGCCACCCCTGCGAGCGGGTGGGCCGATTCGAGTTCGGCATGAGGCACCACACCCATCACCACAACGAGGAAGGACACCCCTGATGTGGAGGCGCAACACCGAGGTCGACGACGCAGCCGTAGAGGCCGCCGCCGACTGCCCCGACCCCGACTATGCGACCACCGACTACGACCCCATCGCCGACCAGCTTGCCCAACGGCAGGAGGCCACGCGATGACGTGGATGCAGTTCGGTATCGCGGCGATTCCGTGCTGGCTGCTGATCGTGGCAGCCGGCGAAGCACTGACCAAGGAGAAGAAGTGAGCGAAGTGATCCTCTCCATGGGGAGCAAGATCGGCTACACGACCGAGTACGTCGAGAATCTGTGCGCCCAGGCACAAGCCGAGATCGACGACCTCAAGACGCGCGCGGAGGAAGCGGAAACTGAAGCCAGGGAACTGGCCGCCGAGGTCACCCGGCTCCGCACCGAGGTTGTGGCCGCCGACGCGGCGACCCCGCCGTGCGACCGCGGTTGTGTCGCCGCCGGCGTAGCCGATCAGGAGTGCTCGCGGCACGGCCTGTCTCCGCGCGCCCTGCACGACGAGCTCCTCGGCGTGCACGCTGCCTTGTCCGAGGCCGTCGCCCGCGCGGAGGGCGCCGAGGAGGCGCTGGCCGACGTCCTCACCGAACGCAACGAGGCCCGCGCCGCCCGGGACAGGTGGGAGGACCGGGCGGGGGAGGTCGCGTGGAAGCTGATCGAAGTGCGGCAGGCGGCGGCGCTGATGGTGCATGCCACCGCGAAGAATCCAGTCACCGGCCTGGGCTATCCGGACTACGTCGAACGGGGGTGTGGCGAGAAGATCCTCGGCATCGTCGGCAAGGAGCCGTCGTTCAGCCTTGGTCAAACGCCCGATGACCGCACGCCAGGCACTCGTAGTACACCCGCGGCGAGTGGTGATCCGGATCCGGGGCCGTCCCCCATCCCCGATACACCTGCCCCCGAAGCCCCAGCAGCCCAGTCTCCGACCAGTCCGCCCGGCATTCTGGGCAGGTCAGGGGCATTGTCGGGCACCACGACATTGGGCCCGTCTGCACCATCGACTGCTGAAACCATGACCACCCAGGCATGCGCGGAAGATAGCGCCCGCATCGGACAGGTGTGTTCGACCTGTGGTGGCGATGGCGGTATGTGGGTCGACGGGGCCTTCCGGTTCTGCGCGTGCCTCTTCGTCGGCGTGCCCGGATCCACCGCCTGCGTGGCGATACAGCAGGCTTGCTCGGAGTGTGGGAAGCCGGCCCGGTTCGCCGATGTCGACGACGCGTCCCCGCTGTGCGGCGACTGCTCGACGCCGGCGTGCCCTGACTGCGCCGGTGCGGGCGGGGAATGGAATCTCCGGAGTCAGTGGGAGGAGTGCGCCGCGTGCGACGGCACGGGCGACGCCCCGCCCGGCCGGTTGTCGGACCCCGGCCCGCTCGCTGAGTCGAGTCTCCGCTCGGCTGCCCGTACTCTCCAGGCCCTCGCCGCCCAGGAGTACCAGACTTCGCACCAGGTGACTGACCTCGACCGCGCCCACCACATCGTGTGCGAGCGCCTGGTCAGCCTCCTCGACGCCGGGAGCGACCAGTGACCGCGCGGCCGGTCGACGACGACCTGATCCAGCGTGCTCGCGGTCTCCTCGACGCGACCGCCCCCGGGGAGACGCCGACCGTCGCGGAGTTGATCTGCCTGCGCGGCCTCCTGGCCGATCTGCTGGCCGAGGTGGGGCGGCTGAGGGCTGAGTTGGGTGCGGCGGTCGCTCGCGGGGGCGACGATGTCTGATTGGCCTACCTCCCTGACGCTCCGCCCGATCCAGCAATGGCCCGGGCACCTGACCGTCGAGCGGAAGCGGTCGACGTTCTCGGCGCCGTGGCGGTCGACGCTCAACCTCCTCGACCGCGAACTCGGGTACCTCGGCCGGATCGGCCAGGCGCCGGCGGTGTTGCAGGTCGCGATGCGCGAGCAGGACTTCCGGCTCGACGGCATGCCGCGCGCCAATGCCAAGTCCGAGCACCCCGGCGTGATCCTGTCGATCGAGTCCAAGCACGGCCCGCTGAGCTATCCGTGTGACCAGTTCGATCGCTGGCAGGACAACCTGCGTGCGATCGAGCTCGCCCTCGAAGCGCTCCGGAAGGTCGACCGGTACGGCGTCACCCGAAGCGCTGAGCAGTACACCGGCTGGAAGCAACTGCCGACCGCGCCGAGCCGGGATGTCGAGGAGCGTGCCGCTGAACTGCTCGCCGGTCTCGCCGACATGTCTGCAGCCGACATTGTGGCTGACCCCGAAGCGGCGCGACTCGCGCACAGGAAGGCACGCGCAGCCACCCACCCAGACCGGTTCGGCGGACGTCGCACTGCGTGGGACGACGTCGAGGCCGCTGCCGCCGTGCTCAGTCTCATCACGCCGAGCACCGTCGTCGCCGGGGAGGCCGACCAGTGAGGATCGGGAGCTTATTCAGCGGCTACGCGGGCCTCGATATCGCGGTCGCGGCCGTGTTCGGCGGCGAGGTCGTCTGGCATGTCGAGTACGACGACGCGCCGTCGAAGATCCTCGCCCACCACTACCCCGACGTCCCGAACTACGGCGACGTCACCACCTGCGACTGGGCGACCATGCCGCCCGTCGATGTTCTCACCGGCGGGTATCCATGCCAGCCGTTCAGCGCCGCTGGACGGCGGAAGGGAACCGATGACGAGCGACACCTCTGGCCGTACGTCCGCGAGGCAATTCGCGTTCTACGACCCCGATACACGGTCCTGGAGAATGTGGCCGGCCACCGGTCTCTGGGGTTCGATCGCCCTGTGGGCGATGCGAGTCATCGCGCACAGCCCCGAAGGCGTACATCTTGGGTCAGCGAGGTGGTGCTTCCGACGCCGGCGGCCAGTAACCCGAACGACGGCGAGGACCCGGCGACGTGGTTCGCGCGCCGCGACGAGGTGAAGGCGCGGGTCGGGAACGGTAACGGGATGGGGATGCCGTTGAGCATCGCCGTCCAATGCCTACCCACGCCGACGTCGAGTCTCGCGACGGGTGGCCCGGACTTCGCGCGCCAGGGCAGGGACGGGTCCGGGGTCGACGACCTGATCACCACCATCGCGCGACTCGACGTCCTCCCCACCCCGGCAGCGTGCGACGCGTCCGGCGGCGGCCTGCACCCCGACCATCCCGGCCGGGCCGGGCACACCCGACAGCTACCGGACTACGAGCTCCTGGCCGACGATCCCGCCCGCGCGAGCGAGCAATTCGCGGAAGCGCGTGACCGCAGCGGCACGCAACCGAATCGAGCACCGATGACCGGCCCGCCCGCTGACTACAGCGGCCTCATCTTCGCCTGGATCTCCATCTGCTTCGGACTCCTCACCCTCTACCTCCTCCTACTCCCATGAACCCGCAGCCGTGCGGGCACCGCACCAACAGCACGATCCCCGTCCAATGCCACAACTGCACCCACGGCGGGAGCCCCGGCACCCTCTGCCGACACTGCGGCACCCGCATGACCCTCCCACACGACCACGCCATCGGCGCACACCTCGAATGCGCCTGCCACCACCTCGACCTCAAGGGACACCACCAGTGACCGAGCCCGACACGCCCTGCCCCTGCCTGGGAATCGGGCACATCCTCACCCACGACGGACACTGCTGCTTCACCCACGACCCGACCCGGCCACCACGAGCCCTACCAGCGTGCGGACACATCACCGACGACACCATCTGGCGGTGGCGGCGCATCGCCCGACAAAGCTGCCCCCGCTCACACGCCCGCGAAGACCTCGCCGCCGCCCCAGACTCCTACCTCGGGCTCATCATCAAGTCGAACGCCACCTGCAGTTACCTCGCCCACTGCGGTGTCTGCGACGCCAAAGTTCCCACCACGAAAGCGCTACACCAAAGCCAGCTACACCGACTCGTCTACGTCGACGACTCGCCATTCTCCCGCGAGCACCGCACCTGCAGCGTCACCGGATGCCGGGCCGTCGGCATCGAAATGCATCACTTCGCGCCACGAAACACCTTCGGCGCAGACGCCGACAACTGGCCCGTCCTCCCGCTCTGCCGCCATCACCACCGACAGTGGCACGAGACGATGGACGGCTACCGCTGGCACAAGCCAGGAGAGTTCGCCCAGTGACCGCGGCCACCAACATCACTCCTCTCGGATATGCGGCAGCCGCACCCCTCTACTGGAGCGCTGGATGGCGAGGAGTCCTCCCCATCCCTCGAGCACAGAAGACACCCCCGCCGGCCGGCCGCACCGGCCACTCCGGCACCGACCCGTCCTACCCCGACCTCTACGCCTGGACTGAAGAGCATGCGGACGGCAACATCGCCTTGCGCATGCCCGGCCACATCATCGGCATCGACGTCGACGACTACGGCACCAAGACCGGACGAGACACCCTCGCCCACGCCGAACAGCAGTGGGGGACACTCCCGGCCACGATCATGTCCACCAGCCGCACCAACGGGTCGGGGATCCGCTACTACCAAATCCCCGCCGGCCTGCGACTGAAAGACCGCGTCGCCTTCACCGACCACGGACTTGGCGGCATCGAGATCATCCAACGCCACCACCGATACGCCCTCGTCTGGCCTTCCATCCACCGCGACACCGGTGGCATGTACCAGTGGATCGGACCCGACGGGAACACCACGAAGGTCCCCGCCCCCGACCAGTTCCCGCACCTGCCGCAACGCTGGATCGAAGAACTCTCCGCACCGGCAGCACCCGTCCCCAGCGGGCCGGTGGAACCGGTGACGGTATCCGACGGGAACCCCGACCTCAAGGTCAGCGAGCGACTCGCCCGCGCACTGAGCGACCTGGCCGGCCCGATCGCGTCCCGCCACGACACCACCCGCGACCACGTCCTCGCGCTCCTACGCTGCAGCGAGCAAGGCCGGCCCGGCGTCCAACACGCACTCGACCAGCTTCGGGCAGCGTTCATCCACGCAGTCAGCGCCGACCACACCCGCACCACAGCCTCTGCCGACACCGAGTTCCAACGCATGATCGACGGGCAGCGCGGCCACCAGCTGATCGCCGCCACGCCCACCCCCTCCCCGGAGGCGCACGAGCCTCCCGCCGTGACCGGCCTGATAGCTCTGGCCGACGCGCAGCGGCAGCGGCACACCGAACCGCCACACACCGACGAGGATGACGACGACGACCAGGTGACCCGCTCCGACGTCATCGACCAACTCACCGACAGCGAGTTCTGGGCTGCCAGCCCCGCCCTGACCGCCGTCTACGAGAAAGCCCACGCACGCCTCGCCTCACCCTGGTCCGTCCTAGGCGCCACCCTCGCCCGCGCGCTCACCCTCGTACCGCCCTGGGTGACTCTCCCGCCGATCATCGGCGGCCGCGGGTCCCTCAACTGTTTCTGGGCCCTCGTCGGCCGCTCCGGCGCAGGGAAAGGTATCTCCGAAGCCGTCGCCGCCGAGCTCATCCCTCTGCCTACCGATATCGCCGTCCTGCCCGCAGGATCCGGGGAAGGTCTCGCGCACGCCTACGTCCGCCGCGCCACCGCCAAGGAGATCAAGGACGAACACGCCGACCCCGCCGGCATCATCCGAGAACGCACCTCGGCCCTGTTCTCCATCCCCGAGGTGGACACCCTCGCCTCCATCGGCGGTAGGCAAGGCGCCACCATCATGAGCAAGCTCCGATCCGCTTACTCCGGGGAGGAGATCGGATTCTCTTACGCCGACCCCACCAAGCGGCTCCTTGTCGGATCCCACCAGTACCGGCTGCAGATGATCCTCGGAGTCCAGCCCGAACGTGCCGCTGGGCTCCTGCAGGACGCGGCCGGGGGTACCCCGCAGCGCTTCGTGTGGCTCCCGGCGAACGATCCGATGATCGGCACCATCGATGGTGCCGATCATTCGCCGCTGGCGGTGGCTGGCCGCGCCGCGTGGGGAGGCCACGCCCGGCACGTCGATATTCCCGATCATGCAGCTGACGAGATCCGGGACGCGCATATCGCCCGCGCTCGCGGCGAGGGCGATGCGATCGACGGGCACGCGCTACAGACCCGGGAGAAGGTTGCCGTCGCCCTGGCAGTCCTCGAGGGCCGCACCATCGTCGACGACGTCGACTGGATGCTCGCCGGGAAGATCATGGCCGTCTCCGACCGGATCCGCACTCAGATCGCGCAGGAGGTTCAGGCCGCGGCCGAACACGCTGCGGAGGTCGCCGGCCGCGAGTGGGGGATCCGCAACGATGCGGCGAACCTCTCGCAAGCCCAGCACCGGGAGCGGCGCATCGCCGGAGTGATCCTACGGGTCCTGGCCCGCAAGGGTGGGGCGGCGGTGTGGTCGGAAGTGCGGCGGGCGGTCGCGAGTCGGGACCGACTGGAGGCGGTCGAGGTCATCGACGAACTGGTCGCCGACGGCGTGTTGCGCGTCATTGATGTCGACGCGACGACACGTCGTCTGGAGCTGATCGGAGGCCCCGAAAATGCGTGATGTTCGAACGCTGAGCCAGGGGTGGACATCAGGGGTGGACATGTCCACCCCTAGCACCGAAAACAGCGACTTTTCTGAGAGAAACCTTAAGTTTCTGAGAATATCCTTAAAATGGAAGGGTACCCTAAAAAACGCCAAAAATGCCCTGACCAGTAATGCTAACTATTGCAAGCAAAAAATGGCTTTTGCGTTACGCGTGACCACGCGGTGGGGGTGGACAATGTCCACCTTTGTCCACCCCTTGTCCACCCGCCCTCAGCGCAAGGAGTGTTCGAATGCCCGCTGACCGTCACGCCTGCCCCGACTGCGGCGCCAGCCACGCACGCCGCAAGCCCAAGAAGACCACCCCCCGCGGCGCGCACCTGGAATCCACCGACCTCACGCCTGCCAAGTGCCCGCGCTGCGCAAGCCCCGTCATCGCCGGCCGCGTCCAAGGCCTTGACGTCTACCTCGACCCGCGTCGCCTCAACCACATCGGCGCGTCCTGCTTCACCGCACTGCCCGCACGCGGCCCCATCGTCGTCATCCGCGGCCTACGCGGCCGCCACCGCAATCCCACGCAGGCCTGGCCGCCCGCCGACGGCACCACCTGGCACGCCACCCACGACTGCGACAAGCCCGTGCCGGCCGAACTCGGCGAACCCACCGGCCGCCCACGACCCGTCGCCCCACCGTCCGACCCGACCAATCCGCCGTACTAGCCGACCGAGGAGACACCACCGCATGAACCGCAACAAGGCGAAGGGCGACCAGTACGAGCGCGACATCCTCGCGCTCTGCCACGCCGCCGGATTCATCTGGGCGCAACGCACCAGACCCGGACGCCGCGAAGACGAAGGCGACATCCACCTCGCCCCAGGCCTCATCGCCCAAACCAAAGACGTCGCCACCCCCAACTGGCGTGCCTGGCTCACCGAACTCGCCGACCAGATCCGGTGCGCGCGCGCCGCCCACGGTTTCCTCGTCGTCAAGCGCCGTGGCACCGGTGGCCGGCCGCCGCTCCACCTGGCCGTCATGCCGCTGGACGCCATGCTGGTGCTGCTGCGAGAAGCGGGCTGGACGAATCAGTCCGGGGGCGACGAATGATCCGCGCAGTGGCCGCCCTCGCTGTCGCAGCCATGCTCGCCGCCTGCTCCAGCCCGCCACCCGCCGGGCACGTCACCGACCGCCGCCACCAACCCGCCACCAGCTGGGTCCAGTTCATCCCCGTGGGCAACGGCGTTCAGGTGCCGATCGTGTACAGCGATCCCGAGTCCTGGTCCCTCCAGATCGGCGACGACACCACGCGCGGGTGGGTGGCCGTCGACCACGCCACCTTCGACCACTGCCAGCTCGGCGACTGGTGGCCAACCTGCGGGGAGGGCCGGTGACCGCGATCCGCGTCCTCGTGGCCCTGGCCGTCATCGCCTACCTGACCGCCCGCCACCTCAACCGCCGTCCGCAAGAGCACAACCAGCAAACCGGAAGGACTACCCCATGACCGCCACCTTGACCGTCGAGCAGCAGCGCGCCGAAGCCCTCGACCTGGCAGCCCAGACGCTGGCCTCGGCAATCACCGCCGGCGTCAGCCTGGACATCTCCGTATCCGACCTGATCGAGGCGGCCGACTGGATCCTCGATGGCACCCGGGCACTCGAGCCCGTCAGCACCTATCGGCTCGGCGGCCTCCCTGACGCGCTCATGGAGGTCAACGCCCACGCCGCGCGACTGCGCGACCAGGGCGGCGACGTGACGATGGTCCGATGACCGGCCCCTGGTCGTACTCGGCCGAGTCGCCGACCGCCCGAGAGCACCGCGCCCAACTCAACGCTGTCCGCGGCGCCCTCGACGCATGGGAAGCCCTCGGTGACACCCCCATCACCACCGGCCAGGCCGCGGCCACCATCCGCCGGATCCTCGGCGACCGCCCGAAGACCACCACCAGCACGTCCACGCGAGGAGACGACCTGTGACCGCACCCGCAACCGACGACCACCTCCTGCCCATCGCCCGCCGCCACCTCGACGACGCCATCCACGCCCTCGCCGGCCGGCAGCGCCTCGACGTCGACCGCGACCCCGCCGACATCCTCGACGACCTGCACGCGGCGCACGCCGAGGCCATGGCCCGCCTCGTCGACCCGGCCGCGCGCGCCGAACTGCAACGCCGCCACGAAGAAGCGGTGGTCGCGGCGACTGCCACCACGACGTGGACGCCGTCACGCCTCGAGCAGCTGGAGGCGGCACTGGAAACCCCGACTGCGACCGGCCGGCTGCCGCACGCCGGATCACAGCCACCGGTGTGGGTGGACGCACTCGACTTGCGGCGCACCATCACCGTGCACGTCACCGAATGGGCGACAGCCTGGCAGACGCCGGGTGCCGGGACGATCGACCGCTTGCACGCCCTGGCCGATCATCGGTGGCGGCCGCAGGACGTCGCGGCCATGGCGACGATCACGAACAGGTGCGCGCACTGGTGCGCGGAGATCGATTCACTGTTCGATCCGCCGCGCAAGCTGTCGCTCGTCGCAGCGTGCCCGTCTTGCCAGACTGCGACGGTGTACCGCCCGGACGCGGCGGGCGAGTACGTTAGGCAGGCGGCGCTCACGTTCACCGCCCGCGGCTGC
This sequence comes from uncultured Gordonia sp., assembly GCA_964513715.1. Lineage (GTDB taxonomy): Bacteria > Actinomycetota > Actinomycetes > Mycobacteriales > Mycobacteriaceae > Gordonia. The sequence goes on along the minus strand of CAZEOP010000005.1, from coordinate 13,772 downwards.
GAATGCCTGTCCTGCCGATACGTCTGGCCGCCGACCCACTACCAGCTGCTGGCCGACGCCCTCGGCTTCAAACGACCCGAAGGAGTGCTCGAATGACGATCCCGCCGCCCGACCCGCCGCGAGCCGAAGCACTCGAAGACCTCGACACCATCCCGGACCGCGCGTGCGTGTGGGGTCCGCGTGACCGGGACGCTGATTGCGCGATCGGATTCCACGATTACCCCGAATGCATCCACTGCGGGGCGGAGTCACCTGACTGCGCGTACGAGGTGCCGCTCGCCAAGCAGGTGTCGCTGGACTGTCTGCGCAATCAGGCCGAGCAGCGGAACGCCGCCCGTGTTCTGCGAGCCAAGCGGGACGAGCAGCGATACGCCGACCAGATGGACTACTACCGGCGCTTGACCGGGCAGTGACACACCGATTCTCCGCGAGGTGCTTGCACGGTCCGGGATCGCCTGTAGAGTGGGTCCCGTAGCCGAAGTGTCTCTACCGCCAGGTAGGGGCACTTCGTCGTTTCAGCCCCGGATCCACCCGCCCTCGCCTCGGGTGCTGGTCCGGCCGCCCCGACCGCCTGTCACCCCTGCGCCGCCAGCGCCCGCCGTCACCACGGCACGACCGGTCGTCGGGGCACTCACTTCCGCCGGGAGGTCGCTCATGTCCGGTGCACGCGTTTGGGCCGTCGTCCTCGGTGTCGTCGCCGTCCACGAGCTGACCGCCGACGATGACCAACTCCTGACCCGCGTCCTGCACCGGGCCCGCGCTCGTCACCGCCACCTGGATGCCGCGATCACTACCGGCGTGCTCGTGACCGCCCTGCACCTGCTCGACGCCCTCGGGCCCGCCGATCCGTTCCGTCTGTTGCATGCGATCCGATGAGCCGCTGCAAGAAGTGCGGGGCCCGCAACGCCTACCTGTGGAGCCTGGGCAGCCGGTGGTTCCTGTGCGTCCGCTGCTGGACCACCCGGCAGCCGCACCATCAACGGTGAGCCTCGCCCGGGCCCGCCGCCGCAACCGGCTGGAGGGCCGGTGGGATCCCGCGCGGTGGTGACCATCGCCGCCATCGCTCTGGCCGGAGCCGTCGTCCACGCCCTGTCACTGTGGCTGGGCCACCGTCAGTGTTGAGCCTCCTCGCATGGCTCGCCGATGTGGCCGCTGATGTTCTGCGCTTCACACCACTGTGGGATCAGACGAGGAGCCGGCATGTGCGACCACCCGAACCACCCCGATACCTGGCCAGGGGAAGTCGCTGCGGTGACCGCCGAGCAGTTGCCCGATCGGCCACGCCCGTCAACGCCTATCGCCCGCTGGCTCTACAACCTCGGCGCCATCCTGTGACCGACACCCGCCCCTACTACCGCGGCGACCGCCCGTGCCCCGCACGACAGGCCGCCGCGCACTGCGTCCTCCACGCCGACCACGACGGAGACCACCGCGACATCAAAGGCGACCGCTTCCGCCTCGCCCACCCACGGCCCCGGGCCGACCAGTGAGACACTGCGACCGCTGCCAGGTCGAGCGCATGGGCGACTGCGGTCCGCTCTGCCACGCCACCATCGACCGCGACTGCGACCGAGGCGATGAGCAACCCGCGCAACGACCGTGACAGCCGCGGCTACGGCCGCCACCACAAACAACTCCGCAAGCAGTGGGCACCCCAAGTCGAAGCCGGCCACATCGACTGCGCACGCTGCGGCGCGCCCATACGCCCCGGCACACCATGGGACCTCGGCCACAACGACCACGACCGCACCCGCTACAGCGGCCCCGAACACCGCCGCTGCAACCGCGGCGCACCCTCACGCCGCCTCGCCCAAACCAACCAGCCACCCCCATCCCGCAACTGGTGACCCGGGGGCAGGGGTGCCGACGAGAAAAACACCAGGCAGGGCACTCGGCGGTGAGTGCCCTCGTACGTTGAGACTCATTTTCAGTAGCGTCTCGCAGGTCAGGGGGCGGTTGTGTCGGCTGTGACCTGTGCCCACTGCGGTGCCTCGTTCTCGGGGAAGCGGCGGACGGCGAAATACTGCTCGACGAAGTGCCGGAAGGACGCGAACAACGCGCGCCGACGTACGACGCAACCGGCCAGCGAGCACGAGGCGCAAGCCGCCGAAGTCGCCGATCTGCGCGGCCAGGGGCTCATGGAGTCAGTGCGCGCCGAGCTGACGAGCCTGAACAAGCTGGGCACGACGCTGGGCGCGCAGGCTCTGGCGGTTGCCGAGCAGATGGCGGCCGGCGGGGAGACGGGGTCGGCGATGGCGGCGCTGTCGCGCGAGCTCCGGTCGATCATGGTTCTGGCCTCGCGTGGCGGGGAGTCGGCGGATTCGGTGGACGAGCTGAAGAAGAAGCGGGATGAGAAACGCGCTGCGGCCGCTCAATCTGGTTGAGCCCGCGTACTTCTCGGCACCCGAGTACGCGTTGACTCTCGGCCCCGAGGTGTGCGATCTGTGCACGGACGCCGGGTACGAGCCGGATCCGGAGCAGGCGCTCGCCTTGGACGTGTTGTTCGCTGAGGATCAGCGGGGCCTGCCGTCGGTGTTCGAGTTCGCGGCGATCGCCGCCCGACAGAATCTGAAGACGGGGCTGATGAAGCAGGCGGCGTTGGGCTGGCTGTTCGTCACTGACGAGCACGACATCGCGTGGTCGGCGCACGAGTTCGACACCGCGCGCGAGTCGTTCCGGGACCTGGCGACGTTGATCGAGAACACGCCGTCGCTGTCGAAGCGCCTGGCGCCGGGCACGGCGGGCGGGATCTTCACCGCGCGCGGCAGCGAGGCGATCGAGCTGGCGTCGGGTGCTCGGATCAAGTTCAAGGCCCGCACAAACGGCGGCGGCCGCGGCCTGACGGGCGACAAGACGGTCCTGGATGAGGCGTACGCGCTCAAGCCGGAACACATGGGCTCGATCATGCCGATCTTGTCGACTCGGCCGCGCGCGCAGATCGTCTATGGCTCGTCGGCCTGCCATCCGGGCAGTGATGTGCTCCGCAAGATCGTCAAACGCGGCCGTGCCGGTCAGGGACGCCTCGGCTACCTCGAGTACTGCGTGCGGTGCGCCGATGACGACTGCCGGCACTTCCCGGGCACGCCGGGCTGCAACCGGTGCGAGTTCCGGGACTGCGACCACGAACCCGGCACGCCGGGGTGTGCGATGGACCGCGAGGACTTGTGGCCGCTGGCGAATCCGCAAGCCGGCCGCCGGATCTCGCTGCAGTACTTGCGGGACGAGCGCGCGGCGCTGGATCCGGCGGAGTTCGGTCGGGAGCGGATGGGCTGGCACGACGATCCGATAGCCGAGGGCGGATCACTGATCAGTGCGGACCAGTGGTCGAAGCTCATCGACGCGAGTTCTGCGCCGGATGATCCGGTGAGCTTCGGGATCCATGTGTCGCGTGACCGGACGAAGGCGGCGATCGGGGTCGCCGGCTGCCGCCCGGACGGGAAGTATCACGTCGAGATCGTGCCGGCGGTGCGCGGTGAGTCGGGGGATTCGCTGCCCGGCACGAACTGGATCGCAGGGCGCCTCGCCGAGCTGCGGGCGCAGTGGAATCCGGCCGACGTCGTCATTGATGGCCGGTCGGGGACTGAGTCGCTGCTGCCGGAGCTGGAGGCGACCGGGCCGATCACGGTGACTACCGCGCAGGACATGACCGCGGCCTGCGGCGTCTTCTTCGATGCCGTGGGTGAGGACAACATGCGGCACCGCGGCCAGATCGCGCTCTCGCGTGCGGTGACCGCGGCGAAGGCTCGCCCGCTGGCCGATGCGTGGGTGTGGGACCGGAAGGACACGACCGACATCACTCAGCTGATCGCGGTGACATTGGCGCTTCACGGCGTCCGGCAACGTCCGAAAGAGACCGAGGTCTGGGGGTTCTTTTCATGACGCGACTGTGCGTGCTCCTGGCCCTGGCCGGGCTGATCTCTGTTGTGGCCGGTGTCGCAGTGGTGTGGTCGCCGGGTGCGGCCCTCATCGTCGGTGGCGGCCTCGTCCTGACGGCGGCGGTGCTGCTGTACGACCCGAAGGCCACCGGGTGAATCTGCTCGATCGGATTGCTGGCCGTGGCCGCGCCGAGCGGAGCATGAACCTCGACGAGTATGTGCGGCTGCTGAACGAGTCGGCGCTGAACTCGGGGTACATGCAGCCGGCGCTGCACCAGACCCTGACGGGGGAGGCGACCGAGCGTCCGCCGTCGACGTTCGAGGGGATGGCCCGCAACGCGTACGCGGCGAACGGTGTCGCGTTCGCGTGCATGCTGGTCCGGCAGCTCGTGTTCTCGTCGGTGCGGTTCACCTACCAGCGCATGCGGGACAACCGGCCCGCAGACCTGTTCGGGACGCCCGCGCTGCGGATCCTGGAGCGGCCCTGGAACGGCGGCACCACGCAGGACATGCTGTCGCGGATGATCCAGGACGCCGACCTGCAAGGGAACTCGTACTGGGTGCGCAACGGCGATGAGCTGGTTCGGCTGCGCCCGGACTGGGTGGAGGTCGTCGGCCGCCCCCGATTCATGGACGTCGGGCAGCACAGTGGCCGGACGCCGCTGACATCGCGCGGCGGGCAGGTCGGCTGGCAGAAGGTCGGCTACATCTACACCGAAGGCGGCCCCGGATCGGGTGCCGAGTCTGCGGCGTTCCTTGCCGAAGAGGTGGTGCACTACGCGCCGATCCCGGATCCGATGGCCCGGTTCACCGGCATGTCGTGGCTGACCCCGATCATCCGGGAGATCCAGGCCGACGAGGCGATGACCAAGCACCAGCGGAAGTTCTTCGATAACGCGGCCACTCCGAACATGGTCGTCAAGCACGACCAGGCCGCGAGCATGGAGAAGATCCAGCGGTTCGCCGAAATGCTCGAGGACACCGCCGTCGGTGTGGAGAACGCGTGGCGCACCCTCAACTTGTACCCGGGTGCCGACGTGACCTTGGTCGGGTCGAACCTGAAAGACATCGATTTCAAGAACGTGCGCGGCGGCGGGGAAACCCGGATCGCCGCGGCCGCCGGGGTACCGCCGGTGATCGTCGGCTTGTCCGAAGGTCTCGCCGCGGCGACCTACAGCAACTACGGGCAGGCGCGGCGCCGGTTGGCCGACGGGACCGCGCACCCGCTGTGGCAGAACTTGGCGTCGTGCCTGGAGCATGCGGCACCGCCGCCCGGACCCGACACGCGGCTCTGGTACGACGCCGCTGATGTGCCGTTCCTGCGGGAGGACGAGAAGGACGCCGCCGAGATTCAGAAGACGCGTGCGGAGACGATCTCGAACCTGATCACCGCCGGGTATGTGCCCGAGTCGGTGGTGAAGGCGGTGGACGCCAACGACTTCCGGCTGCTGGAGCACACAGGAATGACCAGTGTGCAACTGATGGCGCCGGGCGCACCTCGCCCGGCCGTGCAGAACATCGCCGTCAACCACGACCCGGACAACTCGCCCCGCCGGCAACTCGCCTCGGGTGCGGCATTCACCGAGGAGACTCAATGACGCAGACGCATGAGCGGACCGGGCTCGTCCGATCGGTGACGGGCATCCGCGCCGACGACGAGCATGGCGACGGCCGGAGCTTCACCGGCTACGGTGCCGTGTTCAACTCCCCGACACGGATCGACTCGTGGGAGGGGCGCTTCGATGAGCAGTTCGCGCCCGGCGCGTTCGCGAAGACGATCCGGGAGCAGACGCCGAAGTTCCAGTTCGATCACGGTCATCATCCGCTGATCGGGTCGGTGCCGATCGGGAAGATCACCTCGATCGTCGAGGACGAACGCGGCCTGCTCGTGGAAGCGCGCCTCGGGAAACACCTGTTCATCGACCTCATTCAGGAGGCGATCGAGACCGAAGCGATCGACGGCATGTCGATCCGCTTCTCGGTGGTGCGCGAGGAATGGCGCGACCGCAACGGCCAGGTCGTTCCCGCCGACGAAGTGGACGAGCTGCTGTGGGAGACCCGCCGCGACGACGCCGACCGCGGTCCGCTGTTGCGCACGATCACCGAGGCCAAGCTTGATGAGGTCGGGCCCGTCGTGTGGCCCGCGTACGCCGACACCACGGCCGGGGTTCGCAGCGCCGAACCGGTCACTATCGACCCCGCTCGACTGCACGAGCCCGCCCAGCGCCGCGCGCTGGCTGAACTTCTCCTCCGCGCAGAAGCGGGGGAGGCCGCCCGCGAGGGCGATTCGTCCGACGACGAGCCGCAAGACACCACCGAGGTGGCCGTCGAGCACTCGGAAGAGGACACCGGCCCGCCGCAAGACACCACCGATGTGGCCGTCGAGCACGAGCCGGAATCCAACACCGATGACACCCCGCCCACCGACGCGGTGGACCAGGCGCGCGCCGACGAGATCGACCTGCTGTACACGCGGGCACTCGCGCAGGTGCGCACCGAGCGGGAATCGACACCACCGATGAAAGGACTGTGACCATGAGCGTCGCACTCACCCACCAGCAGGCCGTCAACCGTGAGAAGGACATCCAGGACGAGTTGGAGCGGCTGAAGGGCAAGAAGGACAAGTCGGCCGAGGACCACCAGAAGGTTCCGGCGCTGCTCGCCGAGTTCCGTGAGGTGCACGCGCACCGCCTGGACCTCGAGCACGACGCCGCACTCGCCGAGATCCGGTCGGCCGCCGACGCCCCGACCGACCGCGACAGCGAGACCCGCGCCCAGGTGATCGACACCGAGCGCTCGGGTATGCCCGCTCCCGCGGTCGGCGGGAAGTTCCGCAACCCGTGGGATACCTCCACCGTCCGCTTCGGGCATTCGGGGTCGGAGTCGGAGCTGCGGCACCGCGCTGAGGACGCCATCGAGCGCATGCCGTTCGCCAGCGACAAGGTGCGGGAGGCGGCCGCGAAGTTCGTCGCCGAGGACGATTCGACCCGCATGGCCGAGCAGGTTCTCGCGTCCAGCTCGCCTGAGTACGCGAGAGCGTTCACCAAGATCGTGCGGCACCAGGGGCAGCTCGCCGCCCTCACCGTCGACGAGCAGACCGCGTTGCAGCGGTCGATGAACGTGGCGACCGGCGCCGACGGCGGCTTCCTGATCCCGTTCCAGCTCGACCCGACGGTCATCCTGACTGCGAACGGCAGCTTCAACCAGGTGCGTCAGCTCGCGCGCGTGGTCACCGCCACCGGCGACAAGTGGCACGGCGTGTCCTCGGCCGGCGTGACCGGTTCGTGGGATGCCGAGGCCGCTCAGGTGTCCGACGACAGCCCGACCCTCGCGCAGCCCCAGGTGGCCGTGCACAAGGGGCAGATGTTCGTGCAGGCCAGCTTCGAGGCGATCCAGGACGCCAGCAACCTGGCAAACGAGATCGCGACCATGTTCGCGTTCGAGAAGGACCGCATGGAGTCGGTCGCGTTCGTCACCGGCTCGGGAGTCGGCCAGCCGAAGGGCGTGGTGACCGCTGTCGCCGCGGCCGCCGGTTCGGTCGTGGACACCGGAACCGCCGCGACCTTCGCGGTCGGTGACGTGTACAAGCTGGACGAGTCGCTGCCGGCCCGCTGGGCGGCGAACGGATCGTGGCTGGGTCACCGGGCGATCTACAACAAGGCCCGCCAGTTCGACACCAACGGCGGCAGCGCCCTGTGGGGGCAGCTCGCCGAGGGCCGCAAGGCCGATCTGCTGGGCCGCCCGAACTACGTCGCCGAGGCGATGGCGTCGGCGGTCGCAGCGGACGCGAACCTGCTGCTGTTCGGTGACTTCTCGAACTACGTCATCGCCGACCGGATCGGCACCAGCGTCGAGTTCGTCCCGAACCTGTTCGGCGCGAACGGCCGGCCGACCGGTCAGCGTGGCTGGCTCGCGCACTTCCGCACCGGCGCCGACGTCGTGAACCCCGGCGCGTTCCGTCTCCTGCAGGCGTGATCCCGCAGCCCGCACCGACTCCTACTCGGGGCCGGTGCGGGCGACAGGACCACGCCCGCAATCACGAGGAAATGAGCACCCGATGAGCTTCCGATGCACCAACGCCTTCACCTACCTCGAGCGCGTCGTCAGCGGCGGCGCACTCGTCGACGACGATGACCCGATCCTCACCACCCACGCCGCGCACTTCACCAAGGTGAACGAGCCCCCGGCGCCGACGGGCGAGACGGCGTCGACCATGACGCCGCGGGCCAAGCGTGGCCCCGGACGGCCGAAGAAGACCGCGGCTGTGGTCGAGTCCGGTGACGTCCCCGACGCCTGATCTGGGGCCGCTGCTGACCCCGGAGCAGTACGCGGAGTATGCGGCCGCGACGGATCCGACGCGTATCGCTGCCGCGACCGCGAAGATCCGGGCTCACTGCCGTTGGCACGTCGGGCCATCGGTGACCGAGACGATCGTCTTGGACGGCTCGGGCGGTCGGGTGCTGCCGGTGCCATCGCTTCGCGTCACTGCCGTCGACCAGGTTCTCGAAGACGGTCAGCCGGTCGACGTGGAGTGGACCGAGTCGGGGCTGTTGCGGCACCCCGGTCGGTGGTCGTCTCAGTGGCGCAAGATCGCTGTGACGCTGACTCACGGGTTCGATCCTGTTCCCGATGAGCTGGCGCAGGTCGTCGCCGAGGTGGCGGCCCGACTTCGGGCCGCGGGCACGAACGGCATGGAGAAGATCGGCCCGTTCGAGTTCGCCAGCGCTGCAGCGTTCACGCCGGACGAACTCGACGTGCTGTCCCGCTACCGGCTCCCGGTGCTGTGGTGAGCGAGACCGTGGTCCGTCATCGTGGCGGCGGGCGGGACGAGGACGGCCGCCAGATACCGGCGTCGGAACTCGATCTCGTGGCGCTGGCTGTGGCGCCTGGCGGCGGCACCCACTACGCGGCCCGACAGCGAGACGGGGAGCAGGTGGCGTGCGTCGTCTACTTCGCGACGAAAGTCGACATCCGCAACGGCGACGAACTGTCGGTGCGCGGCCGGCGGCACGCGGTGATCGTCAACGACTGGCGCTCACCGTGGACCGGTCGCGGTGGCCTGGAAGTGCTGTGCACCAGGAGCCAGGGGTGAGCGTCGACAAGTTCCGGCTGGACCGGAAAGGTGTCGGCGAAATCCTGAAGCACCAGTGCGGGCCGGCGGTCGACGAGGTCGCCGAGAGGGTCGCGGCTGATGTCCGATCCCGGCACGGCGTCGAAGTCGAAGTCGCCAGCTACACCACCGATCGTGGTGCGGCTTCGGTGACGATCGTCGACCCGCAGGGCATGCGGTTGCAGGCGTCCGATGGTGCGTTGACGCGCGCCGCAGCGGCGGTCGGGCTGGAGGTGACCGCGAAGTGAAGACGGTGCGCACCCCGGTCGACGTGGCGCAACTGGTTAAGGACGAGATGAAGGCGCGCGCCGCGACCGCCCATCCGGCACTGCAGGTGCGTCTGGAGTTGCCGGCGGATTGGACGCCGCAGTCGGCGCCGGTGCTGCTGATCGCCGATGACGGCGGACCTGTCGCGTACCCGGTGCTGACGGCACCGACGATCCGCGTGACGTCGTGGACCGGCGGACGGGACCGCACCTACATCCACTGGGCGCTGGGACAGCTGCTCGGTACCCGGATCCCAGGGCTCGCTGCGATCCTCCCCGGGACCGGAGTGATCGAGGCCCGGGACGACAAGACCCGGGGCGACCTCGCCTCATTCACGGTGAGGGCCCGGGCCCGCACCATCTGATTCTTGCGCGTCGGAGCTACCGCGCAACCACCCCGCACCCGACCGGGTGACGGGGCCGTTTGTATGCCCGCGTCTGGGCGCTCACAAAGCCCTTGAAGGAGGGACATCAACATGGTTGCCACCATCAATGCCGACGCCTCGCACATCTGGGACGAGGCCGAGGTCTGGATTCAGTCGAAGACCAAGGTCGACGCCGCGGGCGGTATCGCCAACGTCATGCCCGCGTTTTCCGACGGCGACTTCTCGGCGAAGGGATGGGACTACGTCGGACTCATCGACGCCGGCAAGGGCATCCCGGTCGAGCCGGAGGGCGAGCTGAAGGAGTTCGACGGTTTCGGCTTCGCCGCGTACCGGTCGAAGTTCTCCAAGGGCAAGCTGAAGACCGGCTTCACCTGCCTGGAAGAGAACGCGGTGACGTCGGGGATCGTGCTGCCGGGATCGACGGCCGACAAGATCGGCGTCCCCCGTGACCTGCAGTACTACGTCCTGTACCGGACCGTTGACGCCGGCTACGCCGATCTGGGTCGGGTGTCGCTGCGTCCGGCGCTGCTCGAGCTGACCGGCCACTCCGGTGCGGTCGAGGGCGAGCAGGAGTCGTACGAGTTCAAGGTGCACCACGCCCCGGACACCAACAAGGACGTGTTCCAGAAGCTGTCGGCAGCCCCCGCGCCGTCGGCGTGGACGGTGACGCTGACCGGTGTCGATCCGGGTGATTCGCTGACGCTGACCGTCACGGTCGGTGGTGTCGCGCAGACCACAGCGGGTGTCGCGGGCAATGCGTCGTCGGCGACGGTGAAGTCGGCGCTCGAGGCGCTGGCGAACGTGTCGTCGGCGACGGTGTCCGGCAGCGCGGGCGGCCCGTACGCGGTGACCCTCGCCGGCGGCGGCATCCTCTCGGGTGTCGTGTCGGGTGCGGGGTCGGTGGCGGTCGCTCCGGCGTAACAGGCTCGGGTGGCGCGGCGCTTCGGGTAGCTCCCGCCGCGCCACCCGGGATTCCCCTTCGGAGCTGCCCGCACACACAGGGGAGGAGCTGCCCGATGGTGCCGACTGAGGCGCAAATCCGTGAGGCCGGAGTCCGACTCGGCCTAATCGCCGAGGGCGCCCCGATACCTCCGCGTCTGCGGGGGAGGCTCGCGAAGGTCGTGGAGCTCGCCGAAGCCGAGACCGCCGCCGAGCATGCGGCCGCCGACAGGTCTAAGACGGTGTCGGCGCCGATCATGCGTCTGTGGGAGTCCCTCGACGCCATCCCCGATGAACCTCGCGCGCGAATCATCGCCGCACTCGCGCCGCAACTGTGGCGCTCAACAGAAGGAGCTACCCGATGACCACCACGAAGAAGCCCGTGAAGAAGGTTCCCGCCGGCGTAAAGAAGCCGCAGGACCATGCCCGGAAGGCCGAGGCCACGGGTGAGGAGTTCGCGACCCTGAACGTGCGGGGTGTGGAGATGACCGTGACCCGGGATCAGCGGGAGTGGCCGCTGGCGGCGCTCGACGCGTTCGCCGAGGATCAGCACCTGCGGGGCATCAAGTTCCTGCTGGGCGCCGAGCAGTGGGCGGCGCTGCTGGCGGCCGGGGCGACCGCCGGTGATCTGGACACCCTCGGCGAGCAGTTCGCCGAGCAGTTCGGGATCGACGCGGGAAACTAGGCGGCCTCCTGCGTCTCCTGCGTGAGCAGGGGGACGAGGTGGAGGCCGACCTTCACCGCTACTACCGCCTGGATGTGGTGGACGTGTGGCGGGGGACGATCACGTTCCGGAAGCTGGGGGTGCTGGTGCGCGGTCTGCCGCCGGAGTCGGCGACGCAACGCCGGGGCCTGGCGGCCCGGGGGTGGTCGCTGACGGACTATCTGCTCGCCGACTTGTGGGCGTTGCAGGCTCGACGGATGGGTGGGGAGAAGGCGCCCGCGCAGCATCCGTGGCGGGAGTCCGATCATGCGGCGCGCTCGGCGCCGGCAGCGGGGGCACGCCGGTCGAAGTTGGTGGCGGCGCAGTCCCGGAACCGGCGCGTCGCCGGACGCTAAGCGGACCAGTGTGCGGACGCCTGGTTCACCGCGTCCACGAACTTCCTGATCTTGCCCTCGTCCTTCGCTCGAGCCTCCACTGAGAGCGCATTCCCGTCGGCCAACTCGATGATGATGAACATCTTCGACTCGTCCTTCTTCGCCATGCCGCCGATGATGGCGCCGATCGGCCCGGCAATCAGGAGTCCTGCGCCTACTCGGGTCGCGGTCATCCGCTGCCGTGCTGCCGCGCCTGACTCGAAGTGGGCCGTCGCACCAGCGACCGGGTAGTTGCGGCCCTCGATCTGAAGGTTCTTCCCGAACAGCTTCCACTTCGGGTTCACGAGCATGTCGAACTGGTGCTCGTCGTTGTAGTTCGCTCGCCAGTCCATGAATCCCATAGCGCCCAACCCTAGCGTGAGGAGGTCTCTGCGATGTCGAACATCGGGTTTGCCACCCTCACCGTGATCCCGTCAATGCGGGGCGCGTCCGACGAGGTCGTCAAGGGTCTCGGCGGTATGGACAAGGCGGGGAAGGCGGCCGGCCAGAAACTCGGCCAGTCCGTCGCCGACGGCGTCGCAAGCAGTCGCGCAGCGGTCGAGAAGGCGTCGGCGCAACTGGCGAAGGCACGCGACAAGGAAGCGGACGCGGCAGGCAAAGTCCGCACCGAGGAAGCCAAGCTCCAGGCGCTACGAGACAAGGGCGTCACCGACGTCGGACGCCTGACCGCCGCCCAGGAACGTGCTGCCAAGGCGAGCCGGGATCACGCCGCCGTGACGAAGACTGTCGAGTCGGCGACGAAGGACCTGGCGGTCGCGCAGGAGCACGCGAAGAAGGTTGCCGACGAGACTGGGGACTCGATCGAGTCGGTCGGCAAGAAGTCAATCTTCACTGCCGACAATCTCGTGAAGTTCGGTGCGATCGCCACGACGGGGCTGGCCGCTGCCGGGGCTGCGCTGTACAAGGTCGGCGAGACGTTCGACGAGGTCGCCGACACCATTCGCGTCGGAACGGGCGCCACTGGTGCAGACCTGGACGCCTTGACTGATATCGCCAAGAAGGTAGGAACCGAAGTGCCGTCCTCCTTCGAGGACATCGGCCAGGCTGTCGCAGACCTGAACACGCGCCTCGGGCTCACCGGCCCGGACCTCGAGCAGGTCACCGCGCAGGTGATGGAACTCGGGAACATGGGCGAGAACGTCGACATCAACACCCTGTCGCAGGCGATGAGCGCATTCGGGGTCGAATCGTCGAAGGTCTCGGGCACGCTCGACGAACTGTTCCGCGTTTCCCAAGCTACAGGCGTCCCCGTCGGGAAGCTCGCCGAGACTGCAGTTAAGGGCGCCCCCGCACTGAAGCAGTTCGGGTTCAACGCGGCCAGCTCCGCCGGCCTGATCGGCTCACTGGACAAGGCCGGGCTGGACGCAGACAAGATGATGGCCGGGTTGACCAAGAGCCTGTCATCGTTCGCGAAGGCGGGGGAGGACCCACAGAAAGCGCTCTACGGCACGGTCGTGGAGATCGAGAAATACGCCAAGGCCGGCAACGATGCGGGCGCGATCAACATGGCCTCCAAGCTGTTCGGCACGCGGGGCGCTGCGCAGTTTGTGGACGCGGTCAAAGCGGGCACATTCTCGGTCGACGACTTCGTGTCCGCGACGGGTGCGGGCACAGACACGATTCGCGGCGCGAGTGAGGAAACTCGCGACTTCGCCGAGCAGTGGCAGCTGTTCAAGAATCAGACGCTGGTCGCGCTCGAACCGGTGGCAACGAAGGTGTTCGGTGCCATCGGCTCGGCGATGGAGAAGTTCAACGACGTCGGTGTTCCTGCGCTGAAGTCGATGTTCGATTGGGTGGCCCGGAACAAGGACACGCTACAGACCTTCGGTGTTGTCGCGGGAATCGCTGCGCTCGGGCTCGCAGCCTTAGCGCTGCAGCAGAAGATCGTGGCGGCCGGCGGTCTGCTGTCATTCATCAAGACTGCGGTCACCTCCACGAAGGTGTGGACCGGCGTGCAGGCCGCGTTCAACCTCGTCATGAGTGCGAATCCGATCAGCCTCGTCGTGATCGCCATCGCGGCGCTTGTCGCGGGTTTCATCTACGCGTACAAGAAGTCTGAGACGTTCCGGAACATCGTGCAGGGCGCGTGGGAGGGGAT
>CAZEOP010000004.1:0-34697 GCA_964513715.1 uncultured Gordonia sp. | reverse complement strand
ACCCGGCCTGGCGACCGCAGCCCTCCTTCAAGGGCTACGAAGAAGGTAACGGGGGGCTATTTGCAAGAGATGTCCTACTTGCGAACCTGAAAATAGGCGTCTACCTGCGGAGAGGCCGCCCAGTCACGGCGTGGCGGGAGGTTACTCTTAACCCACCCAGGCGGTGCCGAGAATCCAGCCGCCGATGCCGAGCGCGGCGGCGATCAGCAGGACGCCGAGCAGCCACAGCGTGGCGCCCAGGGTGCTGCCGGTCTGCGGCGGGCGCGCTCCGAGTGCATCGGAGTCCGGTACCTGAGCCCGGGCGAGGCGGGCCGGGCTGGGGCCGTCGTCCCAGTGCTCGTCTTCCCCGGCCTCGTCGTCCCAGGCGTCGTCGTCCCAGGGTTCGGTCCCGGCGCCGTGATCGTCGCCGCGTCCCTGGTCGCCCACCGGGTACTCGTCGCGCCACTGCGCCTCGGCCGGCTGATCGTCCGGACCGGTCTCGTCCCCGGGGTACCGATCCGCGAACGGCGCGGCGGTGACCGGACGGGCGGGGGCGGGGCGGGCGATGGCCGAGGTGACTCGCTCGGATGCCCGGTGCGGTGCCGGCACGGTGCAGGGCGGCAGGCCCAGGTCGTCGATCGCATCGAGCAGGGCGTGCTGCATGGCGAAGCCGTCGGCGAAGCGATGTGCCGGGTTGCGTTCGGTGGCGCGCAGGACGATCTCGTCGATCTGCGGCGGGACACCGGCGATCACGTCGCCGGGCGCCGGGACGTCGTACGAGAGTCGCTGGTAGGCGAGGGCGAGCGGGGTGTCCCCGCGGAACGGCTGCCGACCGGTGAGCAACTCGTAGAACAGCACGCCCGCCGAGTAGACGTCGCTGCGGGCGTCGATCTCGGTGGAGGTGACCTGCTCGGGCGACAGGTAGGCGGCGGTGCCCAAGATGATGCTCGCCGAGGTCACGCCGGCCTCGGCGACCGCGCGAACCAGGCCGAAGTCGGCGACCTTCACGTCGCCGGTGTCGGAGATCAGCACATTCTCCGGCTTGACGTCGCGGTGCACCAGGCCGGCCCGGTGCGCGGTGCCCAGACCGCCGAGCACCGGCAGCCCGACCGCGGCGACAGCGTGCGGCGGCATCGGGCCGCGCTCGCGCAGCAGCTCGCGCAGACTGCCGCCCCGCACCAGCTCCATCACCAGGAAGGCGATGTCGCCGTCGATGCTCTGGTCGTAGACGGCCACCAGACCGGGATGGCTCAGACCGGCCACGGCGCGGGCCTCGAACTCGAAGCGGCGCAGGAACTGGGGATCTCCGACGTAGCGAGAGTCCATCACCTTCACCGCGACGCGGCGGCCCAGCCGCAGATCGGTGCCGACGTACACCGCGGACATCCCGCCGCGCGCGATCGGCGCGTCGATCCGGTAGCGGCGCTCCAGCACGCGGCCGAGCAGCGGATCGTCGGGTGAACTCACGCTGGTGAATCTACCTGAGGGTATTGTCACCTCCCGTGAGTTCCCTTCCGCTGTCCATCGGCATTCTCCCCGACGATGTCGAGGTCTTCGACCTCGACGAGGCGGCCGACCGCCTGCAGATCTCGCCCAACCGGGTCCGCACGCTGATCCGGGATCACAATCTGCTGGCCGCCTCGCAGCACGGGCGGCCGGTGATCCCGGCGCTCTTCTTCGGTGACGACGGGCATCTGGCCAAGCACTTCGAGGGCCTGGTCACCTGCCTGCTCGACGGCGGTTTCACCCGCGACGAGGCGATGGCCTGGTTCTTCACCGTGCAGGACGATCTGGGTATGCACCCGGCGCAGGCGCTGCACACCCATTCGGCGCGCGAGGTGATCCGGCGCGCCCAGGCGCAGGCCTTCTGACCTCTCAGGCCCGGCCGGCGGTGAGGGCGGCGTGCGTCGCGTGCCGGAGCCGGCGGGCCGGCGGGACCACGGCGCGCGCGCCGAGGACGTCGTAGTCGCGACGTTCGATCTCCACCAGGATCTCGCCGTAGCTGCGGGCCGCGGCCGCGATGGCCGGTCGGGTGCGCGTCGGCAGGGCCGCCACGGCCGGCGCCGTCCGCCGGTACTGGTCCCGGTTGATCGCGACCAGGTGGGCCAGGGCGCGCCGCAACGCCGGGCTGGGCCGGCCCCGCTCCCGGTCGGCGCGGAGCCGATCCTCGTCCACCCCGAAGGCGGCGAGTTCGTGGAGCGGCAGGTAGATCCGGCCGCGGTCGAGGTCCTCGGCCACGTCGCGCAGGAAGTTGGTCAGCTGGAAGGCCTCGCCGAGCAGGGCGGCGCCGGCGGCCGTCGCGGCGTAGCTGTCGGGCCCGGACCGGGGCGTCATTCCGAGGATCGGCAGCAACTGCAGCCCGATCACCGCGGCCGAGCCGTAGGTGTACTCGCGCAGTTCGGCGAGGGTCGCGTAGCGTGCCCGGAACTCCGGCAGGCCCGGGACGTCCATCCGCATGGAGCGCAGGAAGGCCTCGAAGGTGGCCGGATCGATGCCGAAGCGGGCGACGGTGTCGCCCACGGCGGCGAGCAGTTCGCGATGAGCCGGCTCCGCGGCCGAGGGTGCGGCCCCGGCCAGGACGGCCCGCAGCCCGGCGTCGAGGCGGTCGAGTGCGGCGGCCTTCGCGGCCGGTTCGCCGGGGCCGTCGACCACGTCGTCGGCGGTGCGGGCAAAGCCGTACAGGGCGAAGACGCCGCGGCGGGCCGCCGGCGGGAGCAGCGCCGAGGCCAGATAGTAGGTGCGGCCCGCGCGTGCGGTCAGCACTCGTGCCCGCGCATAGCCGGCGGCCACCGTCGCCGGGACGGCGGTGCCGGGCTCAGGCATCGGTGGTGTCGGCGACGGTGGTGCCAACGACGGGGGTGTCAACGACGGTAGCGGCGGCGGCGACGGGGGCGGGGCGTGCCGGGCGGGCGAAGGCCCAGTGGGCCAGTGCGCCGAGCCGCAGCGGATCGCGGCGATCGAGGGCGACGGCGGCCAGCAACGCCAGGGACAGTGCGACCAGCGATTCGACGGGCTTGTAGAAGGTGATCGAATCGTCGGGCTGGAAGACGATCAGGAAGTAGACGCTGACCGCCACCACCAGCTGCCGCACCCGCAGCGGCAGCGGGAAGGCGATCGCCAGGACCAGGGTCCAGACGTAGTACCAGGGCAGGGTGGACGGCTCCAGCAGCAGCAGGGCCAGCATGGCCCAGGCGGCGCCGGCCACCGCGCGGGCGCTGTCGGCCCGGAAACGCCACCACAGCCAGACCAGGATCACCGCCAGCGCGACGGTGCCGGCCGAGCGCGCCACCGGCAGCACCTCCTGCAGGTTCCAGACGTGCCAGGGTGCCGCGACGTAGGTGACGAGGTGGGCGGCCAGCGTGGGCAGGGTGAACGGGTTGATGATGCGCGAGGCCCACGACAGCCCGTTGATCCAGCCGACGCCGAGACCCAGCCACGCGGTGAACACCGCGAAGACCGCCGCCGGGATCAGGGCGGTGGCCGCGAAGACGCCGAGCACCGCGCGCGGGCCGAGGGGCGCGCCGCCGGCGGCCGCGCGGCGCGCGCGCAGATCGTCGAGCCAGATCCAGACGACGAACGGGATAGCGATGGCCGCGGTGATCTTGATCGAGGCCGCGACGCCGAGCAGCAGCAGCCCGTATACCGGCGCCGGGACGGCGGGCAGCGGGCCGAGGACGATCGGCCGGCGGGCGACGGCGACGGCCATCCCGGCCGCCAGGAAGCCCATCATCAGCAGTTCCAGATGTGCCCCGGCCACCAGGTGCGCCAGCAGCATCGGATTGAGCAGCACCAGCCAGAGCGCCTGCCGGCCGGACGCGCCGAACCGGTGGGCGAGCGCCGGCAGCGCCCACAGCGACAGCGCCAGGCCGATCAGCAGCACCAGCCGCATCACCAGCACTCCGGCGAAGACGTTCTCCCCGGTCACGCCCACGACGCCGCGGGCCAGCAGCAGGAACGCCGGGGAGTACGGGGAGGTGGTGGGAGCCCAGATCTGGGCCATCGAGTCGACGATCGGACCCGGATGATGCGCCGGGCCGTCGTAGTACGGGTCGAAACCGTGCGCCAGCACCGTCGCCTGCCCGAGATAGGCGTAGACATCGCGGCTGAACACCGGGATGGCGAACACCATCGGTGCGGCCCAGGCGCAGACGGTCAACCGGACCCCGCGCAGGTCCAGATCGGCGGTGCCCGCGGCCAGCGCGCGCCCGATACGGACCCAGGCGATCACCAGCAGTGCGGCGCCGCCCCAGAAGACCAGCCAGGACAGCGACTTGCCGTGCCCGTAACTCATCGGCGCCAGGCCCAGGTCGGCCAGGGTGGCGTCGTTGCGCGGGATGTCGGCCAGCCCGTAGGTGCCGATACTCAGCATCAGCGCCCCCAGGAAGCCCAGGAGGGCATCGGGGTGCCGGGCCAGACGGCTCATCGGCCGGTCCCGCTCGCGGCGATGCCGGCGCCGAGCGATCCGGGCAACCCGAGCCGGGCGGCGGCCCGCTGCGCAGCCAGGCCACCGGAGATCAGCACCGGCGGGATGCCCACGCCCGGGACGGTCGCGCTGCCGGCCAGGAAGAGGTTGTCCAGACCCGGCCAGACGTTGCGCGTCCGGAAGGGGCCGGTCTGGCGGACCGTGTGGGCCGCGGAGAACGGGGTGCCGGCCGGCAGACCGGCGCGCCGCCAGGTCAGCGGATGATCGACGCGGAGCACGCGGAGCCCGTCGATGCCGCGATAGCCGCGTGCGGCGAGCATGCCCAGTACCTCGGCGACGTAGTCGTCGGCGCGGCGATCCCAGTCCAGGCGGGCGGTCTCCAGATTGGGTGTGGGGGCCAGCACCGAGATCGACTCGAGGCCGTCGGCGACGAAGGTCCCCGGGTCGCCGACCGCGCCGCGGGTCAGCAGGAACGAGCCGTCGGTCATCGGGCGGCCGCGGCGGCCGGTGATCTCGCGGAAGGTCTGCGTCCAGGCGGTGCCGAAGTCGAGGGTGTGGTGGCCCGATCGCCAGGCGTCGGCCGTCCCCGCGGGCAGCAGACCGTGGGCCACGACGGCGCTCGGGGAATAGCGCAGGCGGCGGCGCGGCGGCGCGCCCAGGAGCTCGGCGACGGCATCGCGTTCCGTGGTGGCGATCACCGCGTCGGCCGGGATCGGCGTCTGACCGGTGCCGTCGTCGACGATGACGCCGCGGACGGTGCGCGCGTCCCCGGCGATCAGTGCGCGGGCGGCGGTGCCGTAGGCGATGGTGACACCGGCGTCGGTCAGCGCCTGTGCCATCACCTCGCCGATGCGGCCCATGCCGCCGGCCGGCGACCACAGGCCCCGGCCGATGTCCATGTCGGCGATGATCGCGTAGATGGCCCGGGCCCGCTGCGGGGGCACGCCGGCGTACAGGGCCTGGAAGGTGAAGGCCCGCTGCACGCGCTCGTCGCGGACGAACCGGGCGACCGCGCCGGTCAACCCGCCCAGGGCGCGCAGACGCACCAGATCCGTTGCGGCCCTTCGGGTTCGGGCATCGGCCAGGGAGGCCGGTCCGTCGAAGTTGCGGTCGATGAAGACGTCGAACTCGGCGTGATAGATCTGTCGGAGCCAGGTCAGCAGCTCGGCGGTGCCCTCGGCCGCCGCCGGACCGAAGGCGTCGGTCACCGCGGCCGGGATCCGCGCCGCCTCGTGCGGCAGCGCGAGGGTGCTGCCGTCGGCGTAGTTCATCACATAGCCGGGATCCACTGGCCGCAGCGCCAGGCTCCGCTCGACGGCCGTGCGGTCCGCGCCGAGCGCGGTCAGCGGGCCGACGATCAGCTCGGGCATCGTGAGAATCGTTGCGCCGGTGTCGAATCGGTGGCCGTCGATGGTCTCGGTACGGACCAGGCCGCCGGGAGTTCCGGCCGATTCGACGACGGTCACCGCCGCGCCGCGCGCCCGCAGGCGCGCGGCGGCGGCCAGGCCGGACAGGCCGGCACCGATGATGACGACGTGCGGGGCGGTGGTCATGGCAGCAGGGGACTCTCTCGGGTCTGTCGGTTCAGGTCTGGCGGTGAGCGATGCGGTGGGCCAGCGCCGTCAGATCCCCGCGCGCGGCCGGGGCGACGGGCAGGGCGGCGATCCCGTCGAGCGCGGCGGCCAGGTGTCCGTCGATCTGCGACTCGACCTCGGCCAGTGCGCCGGAATCGGCGAGAATCGTTCGGGCCCCGGCCAATTCGCCCGCCGAGAGGTTGCGCCCGAGCAGTCCGCGCAGCCGATCGGCGGTGGCCGGATCGCTGCGGGCGATCCCGAGAGCCACCAGCACCGTGCGCTTGCCGGCGACCAGATCGTCGCCCGACGGTTTGCCGGTCTGCTCCGGATCGCCGAATGCGCCGAGGACGTCGTCGCGCAGCTGGAAGGCCAGCCCGAGTCGGGTGCCGATGCGGTGCAGCTCGCTCGACAGCGCCGGCGAGCCGTCGGCCAGGGCGGCGCCGATCTGCAGCGGCCGGGCGACGGTGTACGCCGCCGTCTTGTACTCCATGACCCGGTACGCGGCATCGCTCGTCTCGTCCCCGGAGACCTCGTTGGTGATGTCGAGGAGTTGACCGGCCAGCACCTCGGTGCGCATCCGCGACCACAGGGCGGCCGCGACCGGCGGCAGTGCGGTGGGGGCGGTGGCCGGGGGATACGGCAGCGCGGCCGCCGGGCCGTAACCGTGGACCAGGTCGTCGGCCCAGGCCAGCGCCAGATCGCCGATCAGGATGGCCGCGGAGGTGCCGTGGTGGGCGGCCTCGCCCGACCAGCCCGCCCGGGTGTGCTCGGCCTCGAAGCGGCGATGCAGCGTCGCCCGGCCCCGCCGGGTGTCGCTGCGATCCAGAATGTCGTCGTGGGCCAGGGCGCACGCCTGGATCAATTCGACCGCGGCACCGGCGCGCACCGCGAGCTCCTCGGTGTTCTGCGCGGTGACCGCATCGGATGTCCGGTCGTGGGCGGTGAGGGCGCAGTGCCAGCCGGCGTGCAGGAACAGCGGTCGGATGCGCTTGCCGCCGCCGACGACGAATTCGGCCAGGGCCCGCCCGGCTTCGGCGACCACCGGGGAAACCGCGGTCAGCGACTCGCCGGAGAACTCGAAGAAGGAAGTCAGCTTCGCCTCGACGGCGCCGGGCATCCGCTGCTGGCTCAACACGCGACCAGAGTACCCGGCGCGCATCGGCCGTCTGGCGGGCCGCGGTGGGCGCCGGCGAATAGCGAATCGGACCTGCCTCGTCAAGTCCCTCCCTGGACCTGCGCAAAACTCCCTCGCGGAATCGTTCACGGTGCGCGCGCCGCCGTAGGATCGGCCGCGTGAGTGCGATTTCCAGCGAAAACACCCGGCAGCCGTCGGTCGTCGAACGGCTCGCCGCACCGCATCGCGGCCCGGTGCCGTTCTCCGTGGAGTTCTTCCCGCCGCGCAGCGAGGCGGAGGAGGCTCGGTTGTGGCACGCCGTGCGGGTCTTCGAGCGGATGGAACCGGCCTTCGTCTCGCTGACCTACGGTGCGGGCGGGTCCACCCGTGATCGCACCGTGCGGATCGCCGGCGAGCTGGCGACCGCCACCACGCTGACCACCGTCGCCCACCTGACCGCCGTCAACCACAGCGTCGACGAGCTCCGCGGTCTGGTCGGCGCCTACGCCGACAAGGGCATCACCAACCTGCTGGCGCTGCGTGGTGATCCGCCCGGCGACCCGCTGGGCGACTGGGTGGCCCACCCCGACGGGGTGCACTATGCCACCGAGCTCGTGGAGCTGATCGGCACGCTGGGCGACTTCCACACCGGCGTCGCGTCCTTCCCGGAGGGGCATCACCGGGCGCCGAATCTCGCGGCCGACACCGGGAACCTGGTGCGCAAACTGCGTGCCGGCGCCGAATACTCGGTGACGCAGATCTTCTTCGACGTGGAGCACTACCTGCGGTTGCGTGACCGCGTGGTGGCTGCCGATCCGGAGCAGGGCGCCAAGCCCATCATCCCGGGCATCATGCCGATCACCTCGCTGGCCAGCGTCCGCCGGATGGTGGAGCTGTCCGGCAGCGAGCTGCCCGAGACCGTGGCCTCGCGGCTGGCCGCGGCCGCGGGCGACGGACCCGAAGAGGACCGCGAGGCCGTGCGTGCGGTCGGCATCGATCTGTGCACCGAGATGAGCGAGCGGCTGATCGCCGAGGGCGCTCCGTGCCTGCACTTCTGCAGCCTCAACTTCGCGCGCGCGACGAGCGAGGTGCTCGAGCGCGTCGGCATCGACACGCGCGGGGCACTGACGCCCGCGTGAGAGCACTCCCGGCCGCCCGCCGGGAGTAAGCCGGCTCAGTCGTCGGTGCTCGACGGGGCGGTGCGTGACGGGGAGGCGGAATCGCCGTCGTCGATCCGCACCGCGGTGTCGCCCGGCGCCGCGTCGGTGTGCGGGGACCGGGCGGAATCGTCGTCGTCTCGGCCGCGCAGCCGGCGCATCCGGCCGGTCGCCCGGTGCAGCACCCCGGCGGCCGCGTGCGGTGCCGCGCCGGCGGCCGGCGCCCGGTAGCGTGGCGTGCGGTCCCGGTTCCGGTAGGCGAGCAGGCCGACGACCACGGCGATGATCAGGCAGCTGATCACCAGGAACCAGGTCCAGCCGGGCAGTGCGGCGGTCGCCGGATCGGCGTACTGGGCGTCGGCGTTGAACTGGGTGTTCTGGCCGGGCTCGGGGGTCCAGGTGACCGTCGAGTCGCCGACCTGGGTGCCATTGGTGGCGACGACCGGGCCGTCGAATTCGACGGTGATCGACAGGTAGTAGACGTTCGCCGGCATGCCGGTCAGCGCCGCGCCGCCGCGCATGCGCACCACGTCGCCGCTGCGCGAGGCCGACAGATCGACCTGCGCGCCGGCGTCCAGGCCGCTGGAGACGATGTCGCCCAACTGGGAGAACTGGCCCGCGGTCAGGTGCGTGAAGGTCAGGCGCGAGCCGGTCTTGCCCGAGGCACTGGTCGTGGTGTCGCTGCGGTCGGCGTCGGCCGCCGGGAACGGCGTCACCGACACCGAGCCGGTCATCGAGACCGGAACGTCGAAGCTAGGCGGCGCCGGTACGGCCCCCGGGGCGGCCGCGACCACGACGAAACCGGAGAACTGGTCCCCGACATTCACCGAACGGGTCAGGCACCCGCTGAGCAGCGGGATCAGGGCCAGCAGGACGACGATCGCCGACGCCGGGAGTCGGCGGGCGAGAGCGGGGCGGGGGGACGCGTGCACCTGCTCATCGTGCCAGAGTCGCGGCGGCGGGCCGGGATACGGCGCGCGACGACCTCACTGGTGCGTGCCGCCCGGCGGCGGGACCGGCAGCGGCCGGCCGAGAAAGGCGAACGGCCGCGGATCGCCGGCGAAGACGAAATTGCGCAGCACGTCGGTGAAACCCATCCGCCGGTACAGCGACCAGGCCCGATTGTCCTCGCCCGCGACCTCGGGGGTGGACAGCAGCACGCGGCCCTCGGGCCGATCGGTGAGCAGGCCGGTCAGGAGCGCGCAGCCGATGCCGCGGCCCTGGGCCAGCGGATGGACGTGCAGTTCGGTCAGCTCGAAGTAGTCCGAGGTGATCGCGTCCACCTCGGCCCGGCTGTGACCGCGACCGGCCAGGCCGGTGCGCAACTGGCGGTTCCACCATTGATCGCGGCCGCCGGTGTACCCGTAGGCGATGCCGACCAGCAGTTCCGCGTCGTACGCCCAGGGGGCCGGCGCCATTCGGAGGCGGGCGACGTCGGCGCGCGCGGCCTCGTCGGGCCGGACGGTCATCAGGGCGCCCACCGCGGTCCAGCCCGGGCGGCGCTGGTGATCGCGCCAGAGGCCGGTCCGGCTGCGTTCGGTGCCGTGCGGATAGCCCATCGCCGTCACATAGGTGTGCACCGCGGGCTCGAGCCAGTAGTGCGACTCGGCCGCCGGCAGTGCGATCAGCCGAACGGTCATCGCCGCCTCCCTCCGAGCCGATCCGCGTGCGGTCTGGAGGCAGACATTAGCAGCGGAACCGGTCACCCGCGCCGCCCGGCGCGCGACGTCGACAGATCGAATGAATGTTCGATACGATGATCGGCGGTGGGCGACGGGGAAGACGTCGCCCACCACCGGCCTCGGGCGCGGGCGGAAATGTCAGTACCCCGTGAGACGTTCTCCTTGACGAAAGGAGCGTGTGGTCCATGGGATATCGCAACGCAGCGCCGCGGACGACGGCGGACGTGGATCCGCGCCGGGTGCATCGGAGTCGGGACCTGCTCGATCGGGCCGAGGTCCTGTTCGAGGATGCGGCGCAGGTCACCGACGATGGGGCCGAGCGCTTCCGGCAGTTCTACCTCGCGGCGATCCGCGCCGCGGGCGCGGTGCTCGCGGTCTACGAGGAGCCCGGACCGGTGCGTCGCCGGCGCAACGCCCGCGATGCGTGGAGCCGGATCAAAGCGGTCGCTCCGCAGTACGCCGAGCTGGCCGAGTACTTCGGGGGACTGTCGGCGATGCGCTCGAAGGTGGAAGCCGGATTGATCGGCCAGGTGGACGACACCCTGTGCGCGCGTGTGGAGCGCCGCGCGGTGGAATTTCTCGACGCGGCCGATGCCAGCCTCCTGGCCTACGAACAGGGGCGGCTCCCGCACGCCCGGCCCTCGGCGCGCCGCCTCGGGGCCTGAGTACGGTGCGCGGGCGTGCTCCGGGGGTGTGAATCGCCGTCCGGCCGGGACGAATGGTGGTCGCGAAGCGAAAGTGCTCCTATCATGGTTCTCATGGTGGACGTCAGCATCGGCGACGTCTGCGGACATTGACAGTGAGGGAGAGCACGGTGCCGCTTTCTGAGCATGAGCAGCGGATGCTCGACGAGATCGAGAGCGCGCTGTACGCGGAGGACCCGAAGTTCGTTTCGACGGTCAGCAAGCATCGCGTGGGCCGGGTCGATGCGCGCCGTCGCTGGCAGGCCGCCCTGCTGCTGCTCGTCGGTCTCGCGCTGCTGGTCGGCGGCATCATGGCGCCGGTCGCGATCGGTGGATTCAAGGTGCTGAGTCTCGTCGGCTTCTTGATCATGTTCGCCGGGGGCCTGCTGTTCCTGCTCGCGCCGCGCGGCGGCGCGGCGGCAGAGGGCCGTGGCGGCCGGCCGCGGGCCGGCGCCGCCACCAAGGACTCGCTGAGTTCGCGCATGGAGGACCGCTTCAACCGTCGTTTCGACCAGGACGGTCGGTAGTCCCACTCGCCACCACCGCCGCCTTCGGCGGCGGTGGGTCGTCGCCGAGTCGATTCTCGTGAGGCGCTGACGCCTCAACGTCACCTCTGCAACTTCACCTCTGCGTCCCCGACGGGGCCGCGGCCCGCATGCCGGGCTGCGGCCCCGTCGGGCATCTCGGCGTCCCCCGGATCCCCCCCCCGGATCACCCACCTTTCCCCACCCCGGTGACCCACAATGCCCCACTCGGCCGTTCCGCACTGTCTCAGTGGGCCTCTATCGGCACTTTTCCCTCATCTGTCGCAGGATGACACGCCGTTCGCATCGACTCTGCGGAGTGATCTGAGATTCTCAGAATCGTGTTGACCTGCATAGATAGTGTCCAGTGGTGGGTAAGTGGGGGTTGAGGGGTGGAAAGTGGTGGAAAGTGGGGTAATCTGGTGAACATCGATCGGGAGGGCTCCGGAACCCTCCCGCCGATACCCGGGTAGGAGGTGGCGCCGTGGCTGGTTTCGTCGGCACCTACTCACCCAAGCTCGACGACAAGGGGCGGCTCACGCTGCCGGCGAAGTTTCGCAATGCACTGTCAGGAGGGGTCGTGGTCACCAAGGGCCTGGATCACAGCCTGTCGGTGTATCCGGCCGAGTCGTGGGACGCCACCGCCGCCAAGGCGAACGAGGCGTCGCGCAACGATCCGGTGGCTCGTGCGCACCTGCGCCTGCTGCTGGCCGGAGCGGACGAGCAGGGGCTCGACGGACAGGGGCGTGTGCACCTGAACGGCGGCCTCCGCGAGTGGGCGTTGCTGCAGAAGGACTGCGTGGTGATCGGCCAGTACGACCACCTGGAGATCTGGGACGCGGCGCGCTGGGAGGCCTACGAGGCCGAGCACGAGGCGGCCTTCGCGGCCGGCGGCACGGCCGCGCTGGACGCGATCTTGTAGCCGAGAACGACAAGTGAAGAACTGGACAGCTGCGGTGAGGCGAGGCCTCGGCCCGGCCGACCCTGGCGTACTTCCCCAACGCCAGGTGCGACTCGGGCGGGGACCCCGCCTCACCGCAGTCCGCTTCTCCGGCGGCGATCCGGTTCTTCCGACCACGGGGGAAGCCGCAGCGGCGCACGTCGCCGCCGCGCAAGTCGCAGACAGGGGAGTGACGATGACCGATCACGGCCACGTCCCGGTGATGGCCGAGCGGATGTTCGAGCTGCTCGCCCCCGCGCTGACCCGACAGGACCCGGCGGGCGCCGGAGCGGTGCTGATCGACGGCACGCTCGGCGCCGGTGGACACACCGAGTACTTCCTCAGCCGGCTCTCCGGCCTCACCGTCCACGGCATCGACCGGGACGAGAATGCGCTGGAGATCGCCCGCGACCGGCTCTCCGGGTTCGGTGACCGGCTGGTGACCCATCACGCGCGGTACGACGAGCTCGGCGAGGTGGCCCGCGCGGCGGGGCTGGACGGCGTCGACGGCATCCTGCTCGACCTGGGCGTCTCGTCGATGCAACTGGACCAGGCCGATCGTGGCTTCGCCTACGCCGTCGACGCACCCCTCGACATGCGGATGAACGCCGACGACACGCTGACCGCCGCCGACGTGCTGAACACCTACGACCACGGTTCGCTGGCCCGGGTACTCAGCGAGTACGGCGAGGAGCGGTTCGCCGGCAAGATCGCCTCGGCCGTCCTCCGGGCGCGCGAGAGCGAGCCCTTCACCACCAGTGCGCGCCTGGTGGAGCTGCTGTACGCGACCATTCCGGCGGCCACCCGGCGCACCGGCGGCCATCCGGCCAAGCGCACCTTTCAGGCGCTGCGCATCGAGGTCAACCGGGAACTGGACTCGCTGCGGGCCGTCGTCCCGGCCGCACTCGATCTGCTGGCGGTGGGCGGCCGGCTGGCCGTCATGAGCTACCAGTCACTCGAGGACCGGATCGTCAAACGCGACTTCGCCGAGGCCGTGCGCAATACGACACCGGCCGGACTGCCGATGGATCTGCCGGGTACCGCCGCGAAGTTCGCCCTGGTGACCCGGGGCGCGGAACAGGCGGACGAACAGCAGCGGCGGGACAACCCGCGCAGCGCCCCCGTCCGGGTGCGCGCCATCGAGAGGATCGCCGCCGGTGCGGCACGCGAGGAAGGGGCCCAGCGGTGACACTTCTGCAGGAACGTCCGGTCCGTGCGTCGGGCACCCGGGCCGCCGCGCGGCCGGTCCCAGCACCGTCGGCAGCGGGCCGCGCCGCCGCGGCGCCCACGCGCCGCCCGCGCCGCTCCGCGCTGCCCGTCGCCGCTCAGACGCCGTCCGGGGTGCTGTCCGGACTGACCAGCGTGCCGTTCATCGTGCCGATCGTCGGACTGGTGATCGCCGCGCTGGGCCTGACGCTGTACCTGTCCACGTCGTCGGCCGAGGACTCCTACGGGCTCGAGTCGGCACGCCGTACCAACCAGCAGCTCACCGACAAGCGCGATGATCTCAAGCGGGCCGCCGACTCCGGCGACTCGGCGCCGGAACTGTCGGACAAGGCGGCCAAGCTGGGCCTGGTCCCGGCGGTGAACGCCCCGCAGCTGGTGATCGGTGCCGACGGCAAGAGCAAACTGGTCGGCTCGCTCGACGACGAGAGCGACGGCCGCCGGCTGGGTTCGCTGAACCCGGAGCCGGATCCGATCTCCACCATCGACGTCAGCAAGGTCGACGATGCGGGCGGGCTGGCCGGGACGCCCCCGCCGGCGGAGACCGAGCCGGCCGAGCAGACACCGGCCGCCCAGCGTCGTGACGGCCAGACGGCCGCCGCGGCGAGCCCCGCCGCGCCCGTCGCACCCGACGGCGACCCGGCCCAGACACCCGCGCCGAATGTGCTGCCCGAAGCCGCCGCCACGCCGGGGCGCAATCCGGGCAGCGCACGTTGACGCGGGGGAGGATCGACACACCATGACCTCTCTGCATCCACCCGAGCTGCGGCCGTCGCGCGTCGCGCCGTCGCCCGTCACCATGCGGGCCGGCGGCGATCTGCCGACCCGCAAGTTCGTGGTGCGCCAACGCTGGCTGGCGCTGATCGCCGCGCTGATCGCGCTCGCCGTCGGCGGCCGCCTGGTGTACATCAACGTGCTCGCCGCGCCGACGCTGTCGGCGCAGGCCGCGCAGCAGCGCGAGGACATCGTGACGCTGTACGCCAAGCGGGGGGCCATCCTCGACCGCCAGGGCCGTCCGCTCGCGTACACCGGTGAGGCCCGCGCGCTGACCTTCCTGCCGCGTGCCGTCCGCGCGCAGATCGAGGCCGAGCACGAGAAGAATCCGGCGCTGCCCGACGTGGACTCCCGGCTGCGGGAGATCGCCGCGGGCGTCTCCTCGGCGCTGGGCGGCTCGATCTCGGCCGACGATCTGATGGCCAAGCTCACCTCCGACGACGTCTTCGAGTACCTCGCGCGTTCGGTCAGTCCGGAGACGGCGAACAAGATCACCGCCGACTTCCCCGAGGTCGGCGCCGATCCGCAGGCCATCCGGATCTATCCGGGCGGGTCGCTGGCGGCCAACGTCGTCGGCGACGTGAACTTCGACGGCAACGGGCACATCGGACTGGAGTCCTCGCTGGATCCGATCCTGGCCGGCATGAACGGCACCGAGACCTTCGACCGCGGCTCGGACGGCGCGGTGATCCCGGGCTCCAAGCGCAATGTGCACCCCGCCATCGACGGCCGGACGGTGAAGCTCACGCTCGACTCCGACATCCAGTGGTTCGTGCAGGCCCAGGTGAACGCGGCCAAGGTGAACTCGGGGGCCGAGAACGCCTCGGCGGTGGTGCTCGATGCCAAGACCGGCGAGGTGCTGGCGATGGCCAACGACAACACCTTCAATGCGGCGCGTCCGCTGTCCGAACAGTCCGGCGCTGATCTCGGCAACCGCGCGGTGACCTCGCCGTTCGAGCCCGGCTCGGTGAACAAGCTGGTCGTCGCCTCGGGCGCCATCGAATACGGCCTGACCACCCCGAACGAGGTGCACCAGGTGCCCGGCTCGATCAGGATGGCCGGTATCACGGTCAACGATGCGTGGGAGCACGGCGTCACGCCGTACACCACGACCGGGATCTTCGGGAAGTCGTCGAACGTCGGCACCCTGATGCTAGCGAAGAAGGTCGGCGAGAAGCGCTTCGCCGACCTGCTCACCGCCTACGGCCTCGGTCGGCGCACCGACGTCGGCCTGCCGGCCGAGAGCGCCGGCGAGGTGCCCGCGCTCAGCCAGTGGTCGGGCGGCTCGTTCGCCAACCTGCCGATCGGTCAGGGTCTGTCGATGACGCTGCTGCAGATGACCTCGATGTACCAGGCGATCGCCAACGACGGCGTGCGCGTCCCGCCGCGGATCCTGATCCCGCAGGGCGGCGAGCGCGGTGCCGGCTTCTCCACCGCCGAGCCGGTCCGCGTCGTCAGCCCGGAGACGGCCCGCACGGTGCGCAACATGTTCCGCGCGGTGATGCAGGACGACCCGATGGGCGTGCAGAGCGGCACCGGCGCCAAGGGCGCCATCGCCGGCTACCAGACCTCGGGCAAGACCGGTACCGCCCAGCAGGTGGATCCGAACTGCAACTGCTATTCCAAGTCGAGCTACAACATCACCTTCGCCGGAATCGCGCCGGCCGACGATCCGCGCTATGTGATCGGCATCATGCTCGACAATCCGGTGCGCAGCTCCGACGGCAGCGGCGGCCAGTCGGCCGCGCCGCTGTTCGGCACCATCGGTGCCTGGCTGCTCCAGCACGACAAGGTGCCGCACTCGGCGACCCCGACGCCGAAGCTGCGCCTGGAGGCATAGGCTCTGACGGCAAGGGATGCCGATCGGCGTCGCGGTGCGGTCGGGCGATGAAGAAGGGCATGGCGTGAGTTCAGCGAGCGGGTCGGAGATTCTGCGGCCGGAGATGCCGGCGGGAGCCGGTCTCGGCGAGCTGGCGGCGCTCAGCGGCGCGACGCTGACCGGCGCGGATGCCCGGGTGCGCGGCGTGACGCTGCGGGCCCAGGACGCCGGTGCCGGCGATCTCTTCGCGGCCCTGGCCGGCGCTCGTGCCCACGGCGCCGGGTACGCCGCGCAGGCGGTGGCCGCCGGTGCGGTCGCGGTGCTGACCGATCCGGCCGGCCTGGAACTGCTGCGCGCGGATCCGGCGACGGCACAGACTCCGGTGCTGGTGCACCACGAGCCGCGCACCGTGCTGGGCGCGGTATCGGCCCGCGTCTACGGCGATCCCTCGCACCGGCTGACTCTGATCGGCATCACCGGCACCTCGGGAAAGACCACCACGGCCTATCTCACCGAGGCGGCGCTGCGCGCGGGCGGGCGCACCGTCGGCCTCGTGGGCACCGTGGAGATCCGCATCGACGGGGTGCGGGTGCCGAGCTCGCTGACCACCCCCGAGGCGCCGGATCTGCAGCGACTGTTCGCGGTGATGCTCGAGCGCGGCGTCGACACCGTGGTGATGGAGGTGTCCAGTCATGCGCTGGCCCTCGGCCGGGTGGACGGCAGCCGCTTCGCGGTCGGCGGCTTCACCAACCTGTCGCAGGATCATCTCGACTTCCATCCGACGATGGAGCACTACTTCGAGACCAAGGCGCGGCTGTTCGATGCGGCCTCGCCCGTTCATGCGGCCGACGCGGTGATCTGCATCGACGATCCGTGGGGTGAGCAGATGGCCGCGCTGGCGCGGGCCGGCGCCGAGCGGCTGGCCACCGTCGCCACGACCGGCGACGGGGACTGGTCGGTGCGCGGCCAGGTGAGCGCCGACGCGGGATCGCAGACCGTCGTCATCGTCGATCCGGCAGGTGCCGAGCAGGTGATGACCGTGCCGCTGCCCGGGGCCTACAACGTGGCCAATGCGCTGCTGGCCACCGGGCTGGCGGTGGCCGCCGGGGTGCCCGTCGCCGTCGCCGTCGGCGGGCTGACCGGCGTCGCCGTGCCCGGCCGGCTGGAGAAGGTGGAGCGCGGTCAAGACTTCCTGGCCGTTGTCGACTATGCCCATAAACCGGCCGCGGTGCAGGCCGTGCTGGCCACCCTGGGCGCCCAGACCCAGGGGTGGATCGCCGTGGTGCTCGGCGCCGGCGGCGACCGGGACACCGAGAAGCGTCCGCTGATGGGCGCCGCGGCGGCGCGCGGTGCGGACCTGGTGATCGTCACCGACGACAATCCGCGCTCGGAAGACCCCGCGACGATCCGGGCCGCGGTGCTCGCGGGGGCGCGCGGGCCGGCCGCCGGCGAGCGCCGGGCCACGCAGATCCTCGAGATCGGCGACCGTGCGGAGGCCATCGCCCGCGCGGTGGCCTGGGCCGAGGCCGGCGACGTGGTGCTGGTCGCGGGGAAGGGACACGAGACCGGCCAGGAGATCGCCGGGCGGCGGTTGCCGTTCGACGATCGAGAGGTGCTGGGCGCGGCACTGACCGCCCGGGTCGGCGGCGCCCGGCCGCTGACCGTGTACACCGGCGCCGCGACCGTCGGTGCGGCCAAGGCACTGCTGCGCGAGTTCGTCGCGGCCGCGGCCGACGACGGGGTGCGCAGCGCCGACCGCGCCGGCGGCACCGAGGCGGCCGATCATCGTCGTACCTGGGCGTTCTTCGGGGAACTGGCCGACGCCGGGGCCGACGAGAATGCGCGCTGCGTGGCGCACGACGGTCTGGGCCGCCAGGCGGTCCGGCTGGCCGTCGACCAAACCGTCGCCGCTGGCGGCGGCCGTGCCGTGCGGGCGCTGTACCAGGGCGCGATCATGGAGGGCTCGTGGGGCGAGGAGGCCGCCTTCTACGCGTCGACGGCCGAACTCGTGGAGCAGCTGACCGCGGCGGCCGGTACGCCGGCCGCGCCGCGGGCCGGCGATGCGGTCCTGGTGGCCGGTGACGCGGATTTCGTCGCGGCCCTGCTCGATCACTGGACGGCGGTCGACGGCCTCGACGTGCGGGTGCGCGGGGCGTGAACGGTCCCGGCGCGACCCGCGCGAGGCATCGGTTCGGACACGCTCTGCGCGGTGGGGGTGCGGCTGCGGCGCCCGAGTTCGCTAGGGTCATCAATCGGCCGACGCATCCGGCTGCTCTTGTTTCTCGCCCGGCCGACGACGAAGGATACGCGCAGTGACTCAGATCCTGATCGGTGGAGCGATCGCCCTGGCGGTCGCGATCCTGCTGACCCCGGTGCTGATCCGCGAGTTCTCGCGGCGCGCATGGGGCCAGGAGATCCGCCAGGATGGTCCGGCGAGCCATCAGGCCAAGGCCGGGACGCCGTCGATGGGCGGCGTGGCGATCCTGATCGCGATGTGGGCGGGCTACCTGGGCTCGTATGTCTTCAGCCTGGCCATCGGCGACGGCGGCCCCACCGCCTCGGGTCTGCTGGTCCTCGGCCTGGCCACCGGCCTGGGCATCGTGGGCTTCCTGGACGATTTCATCAAGCTCGCCAAGCATCGCAATCTCGGCCTGAACAAGACGCAGAAGACGATCGGCCAGCTGATCGTCGCCGTCGTCTTCGGTGTCCTGCTGCTGCAGTTCCGCAACGACAAGGGCCGCACGCCCGCCAACGACCATCTCTCGTACGTCCGGGACATCGAGGCCGTCACCTTCACCACGGTCGGTTTCGTCATCTTCTGCTGGATCATCGTCTACGCCTGGTCGAACGCGGTGAACTTCACCGACGGACTCGACGGCCTGGCCGCGGGGTCCATCGCGATGGTCATGGGCTCGTATGTGCTGATCACCATCTGGCAGGACCAGCACGCGTGCGACATCGTCAAGGCCGGCCAGGACCATGTGGAGCACTGCTACAAGGTTCGTGATCCGCACGACCTGGCCATCGTGGCGATGGTCGCGGCGGCGGCCTGCCTGGGCTTCCTGTGGTGGAACGCCGCGCCGGCCAAGATCTTCATGGGCGATACCGGTTCGCTGGCGCTCGGCGGAGTCGTCGCCGGTCTGTCGATGACCACCCACACCGAGCTGCTGATGATCGTGCTCGGCGCGCTCTTCGTCGCCGAGATCGTCTCGGTGATGATCCAGGTGGCCTCGTTCCGGACCACCGGTAAACGGCCCTTCCGCATGGCGCCCTTCCATCACCACTTCGAACTCGGCGGATGGGACCAGACGACGGTCATCATCCGCTTCTGGCTGCTCACCGCGATCTCGTGTGCGCTCGGCCTCGGCCTGTTCTACGGCGAGTGGGTCTCGGTCTAAGCCGTGGCCTTCTCGACTGAGCCGCTGGAGCTGCGCGGCGCGCGGGTGCTGATCGCCGGCGCCGGCACCACGGGCGAGTCGGTGCGGGCGACGCTGACCGAGCTCGGCGCGACGACGGTGCTCGTCGATCGCCGGTTCGAGGCGGACGGCGCCGGGCCCGGACAGCACCCGCCGGCCCGCTACCTGAGCGGCCCGGAGGCATTCGCCCAGGTGGATCTGGTGGTCACCTCGCCCGGCTTTCCGCCGGACAACGATCTCCTGCTCGCCGCGGCCGCCGCGGGCATCCGGGTGTGGGGCGATGTGGAGCTGGCCTGGCGGCTGGATCGGGCCGGACTGACCGGTCCGCCGCGCACCTGGCTGGTGATCACCGGCACCAACGGTAAGACCACTACCACGGCGATGACCGAGGCGATTCTGCACGCCGCCGGGATCGAGGCGCTGGCCTGCGGGAACATCGGGCTGACCGTGCTGGATGCCTTGCGCGCCGAGCCGCGGGCCGAGGTGCTGGCCGTGGAACTGAGTTCCTTCCAGCTGCACTGGGCGCCGTCGGTGCGCCCGGACGCGGGCGTGGTGCTCAACGTCGCCGCCGATCACCTCGACTGGCACGGCTCGTTCGAGGCGTATCGGGATGCCAAGGCCCAGGTGCTGTGCGGCGCGGTGGCGGTGGTCGGGCTCGACGACGCGGTGGCCGCCGCGTTGCCGGTGCCGGCCGGCACCAGGCGGGTCGGCTTCACGCTCGCCGAGCCGCAGCCGGGAGAGCTGGGGGTGCGCGGATCGCTCGCGGCGGGAACGCTGATCGACGCGGCCTTCGCCGACGGCCGTCCGAGTTCGGGCTCCGCGGCGCCGCACACGGAGCTGATCGCCGCGGCGCGGATCCGGCCGAGTGGACCGTCCGGGGTGGCCGATGCACTGGCCGCCGCGGCGCTGACCCGCGCCGTCGGGGTGCCGGCGGCGGCCGTCGCCCGCGGTCTGGCCGACTTCGAGCCGGCGGCGCATCGCGGCCAGGTGGTCGCCCGGATCGGCGACACGGTCTTCATCGACGACTCCAAGGCGACGAATCCGCACGCCGCGCAGGCCGCCATCGACGGCCACGAGCGGGTGGTGCTGATCGCCGGCGGGCTGCTCAAGGGAGCGCCGGTCGACGACCTGATCCGGACCGGGGCCACGCGGCTGGCCGGTGTGGTGGCCATCGGGCGAGATCGCGACGTGATTGTCGACGCGATGCTGCGACACGCCCCACAGGTCCCAACAGTCACAGTGTTCACAGGGGACGATGGGGCGGTGAGTATGCATCGCATCGCTGCCGGGTCGTCGCCGATTCCCGTACCGGTCGCCGCGGCGCCCTCGGCGGGGGACGGTCGTGGGGACCGGACTTCCGCCGACGCCGTGATGGCGCAGGCCGTTTCCGCCGCCTGGGACCTCGCGCAGCAGGCGCCCGGCACCCAGGCGGTGCTGCTGGCGCCCGCCGCCGCCTCGCTGGACATGTTCGCGTCGTACGGCGCGCGCGGCGACAGCTTCGCCGCCGCGGCAGTGGCGCTGGCCGGCACCGTCGCGGAGCACTGATCGTGAGCGAGTACGACCCGGCGCCGAACGAGACCGGCGCCGGTGCTGCGCCGTCCGGTGATGCCGAGTCCGCGGCCGATGGCGCCGGGCCCGAGGCGGTAGCGGCAGGTGGCGGGGAGACCGCGCGCGACGACGGTGAGTCCGCCGATGCGGACTTCGCCGATGCTGATGCCGATTTCGCCGATACCGATGCCGAGTTCGCCAAGAGCGACTCCGGTGAGTCTGGGCGCGCCCGCCGCCGAGCCGGACGACGGGCCCCGGTGCCGCCGCTGCGACCCGCCGAGTCGTTCAGCTTCAATCTGTCCAAGCCGGACCTGCGCGCCTGGCTGCGCACCGCGCGCGACGGCGTGCGCGGGCTGTCGGACCGGCCGCTCACCTCGTTCCACCTGGTGGTGCTCCTGGCGCTGCTGCTGACCGTGATCGGCTTGATCATGGTGCAGTCGGCGTCGTCGGTCGAGGGCTATGCGCAGGATCATTCGTCGTACGGCGCCTTCACCACCCAGACGATGTTCGCCGTCCTGGGCTGGATCGCCTTCTACGTCGCGCTGAAGCTGCCGATCCGGTTCTTCCAGCGGATGTCGGCCCTGGGAATGGCCGTGAGCCTGGTCCTGCTGATCCTCGTGCTGGTCCCGCACCTGGGTGTGAAGGTCGACGGCGCCCGGCGTTGGTTCGAGGTGGCCGGGGTCTCCATCCAGCCGTCCGAGCTGGCGAAGGTGGCACTGTGCATCTGGGGTGCACAGGTACTGGCGACCCGGCGCTCGGTCGGGGTGTGGAGCAGAGAACTGCTGTCGCCGTTGGTGCCGGTCGCCACGCTGGTCTGCATCCTGATCATCGCCGAACCGAACCTGTCGACGACGGTCATCGTCGCGCTCATCACCGGCGCGCTGCTGTGGTTCGCCGGGTTGCGGCCGTCGGTGTTCGCCGGCCTCGCGGCCTTCTTCGCCGTGGCCGGCCTGATTCTGGCGTTCACCGCCGACTACCGCGCCGCGCGCATCTTCAGCTTCCTCGGCGGGTCCGACGATTCGCTCGATGCCGGTTATCAGGCGCTGCAGGCCAAGTACGCGCTGGCCAACGGCGGCGTCTTCGGCGTGGGGCTGGGGCAGAGCACCGCCAAGTGGAGCTATCTGCCCAATGCGCACAACGACTTCATCTTCGCGATCCTGGTCGAGGAGACCGGCTTGATCGGCGGGGCCGCCGTCGTCGTCCTGTTCCTGATGCTGGCCTACGTCGGCATGCGCATCGCGCGCCGCTCGGTCGATCCCTTCCTGCGGCTGCTGACCGCGACCATCACCGTGCTGTTCACCGCGCAGATGTTCATCAACGTCGGCTATGTGGTGGGCCTGCTCCCGGTGACCGGAATCCAGCTGCCGCTGCTGTCCCAGGGCGGCACGTCGATGCTCATGATGCTCTTCCTGCTCGGCCTGATGGCCAGTGCCGCACGGCACGAGCCGCAGGCGGTCGCCGCGCTGGCCGGGTCGACCGGGCGCCGGTTGCCCGGGTTCCTGCGGCTGCCGCGGCCCGTCGCCTACCGGGCCGAGACCCCGCCGGCCGCCGTGCGCCCCGACGGACGCCGGCGCAGCGCGGGCCGGGTCCCCGAGGTGCGCCGCACCCCCGCTGCACCCGCATCCGGCCGGTCCCGGCCGGTCGGCACCGCGCGCCGGGAGACCGTCGCGCGCCCGCCGCGGCCGGTGCGCACCACCCCCCGGGCGCCCTATCGCGCCGGAGTCCGCGAGCCCGCGCCCGGTGTCGTCCCGCACACGCGCGCGGAGCACTCCGATGAGATCCATTACGCTGCTAGGCAGGCGAACAGCGCGCTTCCGCGCCGGTCCGCGGCCCGCAGCCGGGCCACCGAATCGCCGCGTCGAACGGAGTACAGGCACCGGTGAGCAGCACATCTCTGTCGGTGGTGGTGGCCGGCGGCGGTACCGCCGGCCACATCGAACCGGCCCTGGCCGTGGCCGACGCGGTGCGGCGGCTCGACCCGGCGGCCCGCGTCACGGCCCTCGGCACGCCCAAGGGGCTGGAGACCACGCTGGTTCCGGCCCGCGGTTACCCGCTCGAACTGATTCCGCCCGCGCCGCTGCCGCGTAAACCCGGAATGGACCTGCTCAAGACGCCGTACCGGCTGGATAAGGCGGTTCGCGGCGCGCGCCGGGTGCTGGCGGAGGTGGACGCCGACGTGGTCGTCGGCTTCGGTGGCTACGTCGCCCTTCCGGCCTATCTCGCGGCCCGCGGACATCTGGCCCGGCGCGGTCGGGTACCGGTGCTGATCCACGAGGCCAATGCGCGAGCCGGCATCGCGAACAAGGTCGGTCAGCGACTGGCCGACCGGGTGCTGGCCGCGGTGCCCGGCTCGGGTCTGACCGATGCCGAGGTGGTCGGCATTCCGGTGCGGGCGGCGATCGCCGATCTGGACCGGGCTGCGCTGCGCACGCAGGCGCGCGAATTCTTCGGTCTGGATCCGGACGTGCCGGTGCTGTTGGTCTTCGGCGGCTCCCAGGGCGCCCAGCAGCTCAACGAGGCGGTGGCCGGCGCGGCGGGCGCGCTGGGAGCGGCCGGGATCGGCGTGCTGCACGCACACGGCCGGAAGAACACGATCTCGCCGCAGTCGCCGGCCGGTGCCCCGGCCTATGTCGCGGTGCCGTACATCGACCGGATGGATCTGGCCTATGCGGCCGCCGACCTGGTGATCTGCCGATCGGGTGCGATGACCGTGGCCGAGGTGACCGCCGCGGGCCTGCCCGCGATCTACGTTCCGCTCGCGCACGGCAACGGCGAACAGCGGCTCAATGCGCTGCCGGTGGTCGATGCCGGAGCAGCACTGCTGGTCGACAACGCGGACCTGACCGCCGAGCGCGTCGCGGCGATCGTGCCCGAACTGCTCGGCGATCCGGCGCGGCTGGCCGCGATGGCCGCCGCGGGAGCGGGCAGCGGACACCGCCACGCCGCCGAGACGGTGGCGGCGGCGGCGCTGGCGCTGGCCGCCGAGCATCGCGCCGGCGGGGGACGACGATGAGCGGCCCGGTCCCGGCGGGCCGGGCGCTGCCCGAATCGCTGGCCCGGGTGCACATGGTGGGTATCGGCGGGGCCGGCATGTCCGGGCTGGCCCGCATCCTGCTCGCGCGCGGCGGCCGGGTGAGTGGCTCGGACGGCCGGGAGAGCCGGGCGATCCTCGATCTGCGTGCCCGCGGCGCCCAGGTGCGCGTCGGACACGATCCCGCGGCGCTTGATCTGATCGACGGCGGACCGACCGTGGTGGTCACCACGCAGGCCGCGATCCCACACGACAACCCCGAACTCGTCGAGGCGCGCCGCCGCGGCATTCCGGTGCTGTATCGCCCGCAGGTGCTGGCGCAGCTGATGGACGGCTACCGGACGCTGCTGATCACCGGCACGCACGGCAAGACGTCCACCACCTCGATGGCCGTGGTGGCCCTGCAGCACTGCGGTGCCGATCCGTCGTTCGCGATCGGCGGCGAGCTGAACGAGTCCGGCACCAACGCCCACCACGGCAGCGGCGGCGTCTTCGTCGCCGAGGCCGATGAGAGCGACGGCTCGCTGCTCCAGTACCGGCCCGATGTGGTGGTGGTGACCAACATCGAGGCCGATCACCTCGACTTCTTCGGCACCGAGGCGGCCTACGTCCGGGTCTTCGACGAGTTCACCGCGCTGATCCGGCCGGGCGGCACGCTCGTGGTGTGCCTCGACGATCCGGGTGCGGCTGCGCTCGGCGGCCGCTGCGCGCCGGCGCTGGCTGCGGCCGGCGTCGCGGTGATCGGCTACGGGGCCGGCGAGTACGCGCACCTGGCACCCGGCGTGCCGATCGCCGGCCGGTTGAGTCGGGTGCAGCCGCGCGGCACCGGCAGCAGCGTGCAGACCGAACTCCTGCCGCCGGCGGTGCCCGCACCGATCGAACGCGGCATGACGGTGACACTGCCGGGGACGCACATGGCCCTCAACGCGGTGGGCGCGCTGCTCGGCGTGCTCGCGGTGGCACCGGCCGTCCAGGCGGCGACGGTGATCGACGGGATCGAGGGCTTCGGTGGCGTGCATCGGCGCTTCGAGTACCGCGGGACCGCGGGCCAGATCGCCGTCTACGACGATTACGCGCATCACCCCACGGAGGTGCGTGCGGTGCTGACCGCGGCCCGGGAGGTGGTGTCGGCGACCGGCGGCCGGGTGGTCGCGGTCTTCCAGCCGCACCTGTATTCGCGGACCGAGGAGTTCGCGGCGCAGTTCGCCGAGGCGCTGAGTCTGGCCGACGAGGTGCTCGTCGCCGACGTTTACGGGGCGCGCGAGGAGCCGCGGCCCGGGGTGACCGGTCGGCTCATCTCCGACGCGGTCACGGTGCCCGCGGCGTTCGTCGCCTCGGTGTCCGACCTGCCGTCGGCGGTCGCCGCCCGGGCCCGGGCCGGCGATCTCGTGCTGACCATCGGCGCCGGTGACATCACCATGCAGGCGCCGCCGATCCTGGCCGCTCTGGAACCGTGAGCGGTTCGACGCGGCGGAGCCGGACGGCCGGAACGGCCCCGTCGCCGGCGACGGATGGGACGGCGGAGGCGACGCCGGAGGACTTGCGCCGCATCGGGCGCCGCCGGCTGTGGCGCCTGCTGGCGGTCCTCGCGGGCGTGGCGCTGCTCGCCGGGTTGACCGCTGCCGCGTACCTGAGCCCGCTGATGTCGGTTCGCCAGATCGATGTGACCGGCACCGTCGCGGTGGCGCGCGAGGACGTCCTCGCCGTGGCCGACGTACCCGCGGGGAAGCCGTTGCTGCAGGTCGACACCGGGGCCATCGCCCGCCGGGTGGCGGGGTTGCCCGGCGTCGAATCGGTTCGAGTGGACCGGAGCTATCCGTCGACGATCGCGATCGACGTGGTGGAGCGCACTCCGCGCGTCCTGCTGGAGCGCGGCGACGGCCGGATCGGCGTGATGGACCGGCTGGGCATGGTCTATCTGGAGTTCGACTCGCGTGAGTCGATGGGCAAGGCCGCCCGCGGCGGCACGGTGCTGGCCACGCTGCCGACCCTCTCGGTGCCGACCCCCGGTCCGGAGGACCCGACGACGCGCGCGGCGCTCGAGGTGGCGGGGGAGTGGCCGGACTGGCTGCGCCGCGACGTGCAGTCGATCTCGGCGTCGTCGCCGGCCGACCTGACCCTGCAGCTGACCAAGTCGCGCACGGTGATCTGGGGCGACAGCGGTCGCCACGCGGACAAGGCGGAGGCCCTGGCGCACGTCCTGAAGCTGCCGGGGCGCACCTTCAACGTCTCCAGTCCAGACTACCCGGCCGTCAGCTGATCGCTCGGGCGGCCGGGCGACGGAAATTTCCGTCGGCGTCGGCGCGCCTCCCGGGCTCCTCGCGGGGGGCTCGTTACCGTCGATTTCAACGCAAGTACTTGACATAACTATAACCCTTTGGTTGAGCTTTAGGGTTCTATCCCGGGAGCAGGAAGGCATCATGACGCCACCCCACAACTACCTCGCGGTCATCAAGGTCGTCGGCATCGGCGGCGGCGGCGTCAATGCCGTCAATCGCATGATCGAGCAGGGCCTCAAGGGGGTCGAGTTCATCGCGATCAACACCGATGCGCAGGCGCTGCTGATCTCCGATGCCGACGTCAAGCTCGACATCGGGCGGGAGTCGACCCGCGGACTGGGTGCCGGTGCCAATCCGGAGGTCGGGCGCAAGGCGGCCGAGGATGCCCGCGACGAGATCGAGGATCTGCTGCAGGGCGCCGACATGGTCTTCGTGACCGCCGGCGAGGGCGGCGGCACCGGTACCGGCGGCGCGCCCGTGGTGGCGGCGATGGCCCGCAAGCTCGGTGCGCTGACCGTCGGCGTGGTGACCC
This sequence comes from uncultured Gordonia sp., assembly GCA_964513715.1. Lineage (GTDB taxonomy): Bacteria > Actinomycetota > Actinomycetes > Mycobacteriales > Mycobacteriaceae > Gordonia. The sequence goes on along the minus strand of CAZEOP010000004.1, from coordinate 7,998 downwards.
GGCCGTTCTCGTTCGAGGGCAAGCGCCGCGGGAACCAGGCCGACGAGGGCATCGCCGCGCTGCGCGAGTCCTGCGACACGCTCATCGTGATCCCGAACGACCGCCTGCTCCAGCTGGGCGATTCCCAGGTCAGCCTGATGGATGCCTTCCGCAGTGCCGACGAGGTGCTGCTCAACGGCGTGCAGGGCATCACCGACCTGATCACCACGCCCGGCCTGATCAACGTCGACTTCGCCGATGTCAAGGGCGTGATGAGCGATGCCGGCAGCGCGCTGATGGGTATCGGCGCCGCCCGCGGCGAGGAGCGCGCCCGCAAGGCCGCCGAGGCGGCCATCAACTCGCCGCTGCTGGAGGCTTCCATGGAGGGCGCCCGCAGCGTGCTGATCTCCATCGCCGGTGGCAGCGATCTGGGGCTGTTCGAGATCAACAACGCGGCCACGCAGGTCCAGGAGGCCGCGCACGAGGACGCCAACATCATCTTCGGCACGGTGATCGACGACAATCTCGGCGACGAGGTCCGGGTCACCGTGATCGCGGCCGGTTTCGACGGCGGCGCACCGCGCAAGCGCGTCGATACCCCGGCCGCCGCGCCGCGGGCGGCGGGCACCGTGGAGCAGGCCCAGGCGGGCCGGGTGGCGGCGGCTCCGGCCGACGATCCGATCTTCGGCTCGGCCCCGCGGGCCGGCGACCCGTTCTCGGACGCACCGCCGCGCCGCAATGCAGTTCGCCTCGACGACGACGAGGTCGACGTCCCCGACTTCATGAAGTGAGCGACTCGCGAGATCCGGCCGCACCGGCCGGCGAGCCGGCGCCGTGGCGCGTCCGGCGTGTCATCACCACCCGCGCCGGCGGCGTCTCCCGGGCGCCGTACGACTCGTTCAACCTCGGTGATCACGTCGGCGACGATCCCGCGGCGGTCGCGGCCAATCGCGCCCGGCTGGCTGGCGAACTGGGGCTGGGGGCCGACCGCGTGGTGTGGATGGAACAGCTGCACACCCGCACCGTGACCGTGGTCGACGGCCCGGTGGATGCGCCGGTTCCGGCCACCGATGCCCTGGTGACGGCGACGCCGGGGCTGGCGCTGGCGGTACTGACCGCCGACTGCGTGCCGATCCTGCTCAGCGACGACACGGCCGGCGTCATCGCCGCGGTGCACGCCGGTCGGGTCGGGGCACGCATCGGGATCGTGCCCGCCGTGCTCGCGGCCATGGCCGACCTGGGCGCCCGTCCCGAGCGCATCGGGGCGCTGCTGGGTCCGGCCGCCTCCGGGGCCCGGTACGAGGTGCCCGCGGCGATGCAGCGCGACGTGGAGGCGCATCTGCCGGGCAGTGCCTGCCGCACCGCGCGCGGCACGGCCGGCCTGGACCTGCGCGCCGGAATCACCCGGCAACTGCGCGAGGCGGGTGTCGGCGCCGTCGCCGTCGACCCGCGCTGCACCATCGAGGATCCGGCGCTGTTCAGTCATCGCCGGGGCGCACCGACCGGTCGGCTGGCCTCGGTGATCTGGATGGACACTGCCGCGGCGCTGGGGGATCGGGCGTGAGCGTCGAGGCTCGCCGCACCGAGCTGGCGGCGAATCTGGCGGCTGCGCGGGAACGGGTCGCGCGCGCCGAGGCGGCCGCGGGGCGCCCGGCCGGGAGCGCCCGGCTGATGGTGGTCACCAAGTTCTTTCCAGCGTCGGACCTGCGGCTGCTGGTGGAGCTGGGCGCCACCGAGTTCGGTGAGAACCGCGAACCGGAGGCCGGGCGCAAGCTGGCGCAGGTGCGCGCCGAGCTCCCGGAGGCCGAATTCACCATGGACATGATCGGTTCGGTGCAGCGAAAGAAGGCCAAGACCATTGCGCGCTGGGCGCGCCGGGTGCAGTCGGTCGACTCGGCCGAACTGGTGGATGCATTCGCCGCCGCGGCGCGCGCCGCCGTCGACACCGGCGAGCGCTCCGGGCCGCTGGGCGTTCTGCTGCAACTGAGCCTGGACGGCGACCCGGCACGCGGTGGTGTGGCGGCGCCGGAACTGGACGCGCTGGCCGAGCGCGTGCTGGCGCACGACGAGGTGCTGACCCTGGACGGCCTGATGGTGATCCCGCCGGTCGACGGTGACCCCCGGGCTCACCTGGCGCGCGCCGGAGAGATCGCGAGGGCCTTCCGCGAGGCGCATCCCGGTGCGACCGAGCTGTCGGCGGGGATGTCCGGTGACCTGGAACAGGCGATCGAATCCGGATCGACGTGTGTGCGTGTCGGAACCGCGATCATGGGGCCGCGGCCGTTACTCTCGCTCTAGTCACATTGGTCACAGCAGAACCATCAGGACTCAAGTACCACAAGGAAGGCAAGTCGATGACGACGATGCAGAAGTTCAAGGCGTATTTCGGCATGGTGCCTCCGACCGAGTACGAGGACGATTACCTGCTGGACCCGGCCGATCAGGGTTACGGCGAGCCGGCCCGCGCGTCGGCTCCGCTGCGCCGCGACGATCAGATGAGCGCCCGTGAGCGGCTCTACCTGGAGCGTTACCGCGGTGCCGAGCCGGTCGAGGACACCTACTACGACGAGCCGTACGAGGTCGAGTACGCCGAGGCCGCCTACGGCCAGCGTGGCGCCGACCGCGTCTACGCCGAGCGCGCCGTGCACGTCGAGCTCGATCGCGCCCCCATTCGCGGTCGGCTCGAGCCGCTCTCGCGCAGCAACAACGTCACCGTGCGCGGCGCCAATGCGCTCGCGCCGGAGCTGCGCCCGGATCCGGTCGCCGAGACCGCCGGCCGGATCACCACTCTGCGTCCGGCCGACTACTCCGAGGCCCGCACTATCGGAGAGCGGTTCCGCGGTGGCAACCCGGTGATCATGGACCTGGTCGACATGAGCAACGACGATGCCAAGCGCCTCGTCGACTTCGCCGCCGGCCTGGCGTTCGGCGTGCGCGGCTCGCTGGAGAAGGTCGCGACCAAAGTCTTCCTGCTCTCGCCGGCCGGTATCGAGGTGAGCCCGGGGGAACGCCGCCGGATCGCCGAGACCGGTTTCCACAACCAGGCCTGACTCTTCTCACTCGCGGGCGCCGGAGGTCATCCGGCGCCTGCATGGCACTCTGGACATCGTGGGCAACTTCCTCTGGATTCTCTTCCTGATCCTCTTTCTGTACTGGGCGCTGCTGATCGCCCGACTGGTCGTCGAGTTCCTCCAGTCACTGGCCCGGCACTGGCGTCCGCGCGGCGTCACCGTGGTGGTGGTGGAGACGATCTTCACCCTCACCGATCCGCCCATCAAGGCGCTGCGGCGGGTCTTGAAGCCGGTCGATCTGGGGGGCGTGCGACTGGACTTGTCGATGTTGCTCGTGTTGATCGTGGTAACGATCGGTATGCGAATCACGTCGGCGTACGCGAATCATCTCGCTCCGGTTCTGTAGCAGCCGGTCGCTTCCAGTCCAGGTCAAAACGGGTTTCGGGGACGTTCGCGGCGCCGCGGTCGGGGCCTGCTGGAACACCGGAATGCAGAGTTTCGGTTGCGAACAGGGTGCAGGCGAGCAACAAAACTTGGTCCGGGTGTGACAAGATGGCACGCTAGTTACGCAGTGCTACTGGTATGAATAGAACTGCGACCGGCCTGTCGCCGGTCACACGAACACACGCAGAGTGTTTCGACGGAACACGCTCGCAGACCAAAGGGGAAACCGAAATGCGGCTGACACCAGCTGATGTGCACAACGTCGCGTTCAGCAAACCGCCGATCGGGAAGCGCGGATACAACGAGGATGAGGTCGATCAGTTCCTCGATTTCGTCGAAGCCGAGCTTGCGCGCCTGATCGACGAGAACAACGAACTGAAACAGCATGTGGCCGACCTCGAGGGTGACCTCGCGGCTGCCCGTGCCGGCGGTCCCGCCGACGCCACACAGGCGTTCGTGGTCCCCGAGCCGATGCCTGCTGCGCCGGCCCCCGTGCCGGTGCCCGAGGCTCCCGCGGTGGCTCCGGTCCTCGACGAGGAGGCCAGTGTCCGTGCGGCTCGCGTCCTGGCGCTCGCCCAGGACACCGCCGATCGCGTCACCGGCAACGCCCGCAGCGACGCCGAGGCGATGCTGAACGATGCGCGCATGCGCAGCGACGCGATGGTCGCCGAGGCCCAGGCCACGGCCGAGGCCACCGTGACCGATTCGCGCCAGCGTGCCGAGGCCCTGCTGGCCGATGCGCAGACGCGCGCCGAGACGCAGGTGCGGCAGGCGCAGGAACGCGCCGACTTCCTGCAGCGTGACGCCGAGCAGAAGCACTCGGAGATCATGTCGACCATCACGCAGCAGCGGACCGTGCTGGAAGGCCGGATCGAGCAGCTCAAGGTGTACGAGCGCGAGTACCGGACCCGCCTGAAGACCTACCTCGAGTCTCAGCTGGCCGAGCTGCAGCAGCGCGGTAGCGCCGCCCCGGTCGACCAGGGTTACGACGGCGGCTACCAGGGCTGACCACACTGCACCCCGGACCCCTGCGGTCCGGGGTCAGTCGCATCGATCGGATAGGGGGCCGGCGAGATGCTGACCTTGGCATTGGCTACGACGCTGGTCGGCTTCGGCCTCCTGGTGGTCGCACTCATCACGAACAACTTCTGGCTGGCGGTGGCGTGCATCGCCGTGTGCGTGATCGGGCTGGGGATCCTGCTGTGGGACACCCTGCGCTCCGCGCGTGCCGGATCGGACGATGACGAGCCGCTGTTCACCATCCGTGACCGGGAGGACGAGCCGCGCTCGGCGCCCCTGATCGACGAGGCGCCGACGGGTGCCGCGCCCACCGGCGTCCTGCCGGAGGCCGCCGTCGCGGGCGTCGAGTTCCAGGGTCTCGCACCCGGTGATCCTGAGACCGGTGAGCCTGCGACCGGTGAGCCTGAGACTGGTGCGCCTGCGACCGGTGAGCCGGATGTCGGTGAGTTCGTGCCGACGGCACCGTTCGAGGCGGTCGACGGCGGGCTCGGCGACCTGGTGGTCACCGGTGGACCGGACGACGCGGTGCCGTCGCCGGGAGCCGTCCCGGCCGGCGAGGTGACCAGCGGCGACGCGAACGACTACATCAGATCGGTTACCGGCTCGTTCCCGGCGCAGGAGAACTGGCCCGTGGCGTCGATGCCCTATGCCGAGTCCTCGCCGATCGCGCAGAGCTTCGCCCGGGGTCCGGACACCGGGCCGATCCAGGCGGCCTCCCCTTATGTCGGCCGGCGCCGCCGCCGGGCGGGCGACGATCCCGGACCCTTCACCGGTCAGCAGCCGGTGGTGCGGGTGGACGAACCAGCGGAGCAGCAGCCGCCCGAGGTGCCGAGCGGGGAAGCGCCGGTCGCCGCGGCCCCCGCGTTCGAGGGTCCCGGCTTCGAAGCCCCCGCGTTCGAAGCTCCCGCGTTCGAAGCTCCCGTGTTCGAAGCTCCCGTGTTCGAAGCCCCGGCCCCGTCGGCGCCTCCCGGGTGGCCGGCACCGGCCGGGCCCGTGACCGCAGGGCCCATCGGCGCTGAAGCCGTGCCGACTGTGCCCGTGCCGTCTGCGCCAGTGCCGACTGCGCCCGTGCCGACTGCGCCGACTGCGCCTATCGAGCCCGTGCCGACTGCGACTGCGCCGACTGCGCCTGCGCCTACCGAGCCCGTGCCGACTGAGCCCGCGCCCACGGAACCGATCGCCGTCGCGGCGCCCGGTCCGGCCCCCACAGCTCAGCGTCCGCCGTCGCCGCTGATCGTTGCGCCGGCACCGTCGACCGCGATCAGCGACGTCGATCCGATCGGCGACGTGGGCGGCGTCATCGTCGTCCACGATCACACCGGGCCGCTGCCCAAGATCAGCTACGTCGACGGCGACGAGTAGACTGAATAACAGCACAGCGTTGATCCGGCCATCACCGGGGAGCTCCCGGAAGAACCGGTGCCGCCGCGTCCGAGCGGAGACACCCCAGTAGAACCGGGCGGGTGCGGCCCGACACAGCCGCCGACCGCCGCGGCGGTCACCGAGTGGCATCGCCCCGCGATGCAAGCGGGGTGGTACCGCGCACTCGCCGAGAACGGCGTCTGCGTCCCCGTGCCCGACCGGCACGAGGAGCCAGCGAAGATGACCGAGAATCCGACCTCACCGGCCGCCGAAGGCCGCGTGTATCCACTCGTCGACCTGACCGGCGGCACCGGACCGGGCGCACCGTCGTTCCCCGGCGTGGAAGAGCGCGTCCTGAGCTACTGGGATGCCGACCAGACCTTCGCCGCGTCGATCGCCAATCGGGCCGACGCCCCCGAGTTCGTCTTCTACGACGGCCCGCCGTTCGCCAACGGCCTGCCGCACTACGGCCACCTGCTGACCGGCTACGTCAAGGACATCGTCCCGCGCTACCAGACCATGCGCGGCAAGCGCGTCGAGCGTCGCTTCGGCTGGGACACCCACGGCCTGCCGGCCGAACTCGAGGCCGAGCGGCAGCTGGGGATCACCGACAAGTCGGAGATCGAGAAGATGGGCGTCGAGAAGTTCAACGAGTACTGCCGCGACTCGGTCCTGCGCTACACCGGTGAGTGGCGCGACTATGTGACGCGTCAGGCCCGCTGGGTCGACTTCGACAACGACTACAAGACGCTCGATCTGAACTTCATGGAGTCGGTGATGTGGGCGTTCAAGCGCCTGCACGAGAAGGGGCTGATCTACCAGGGCTACCGGGTGCTGCCGTACTCCTGGTACGAGCAGACGCCGCTGAGCAATCAGGAGGCCAAGCTCGACGACGCCTATCGGATGCGGCAGGATCCGGCGCTGACCGTGACCATGCCGCTGGTGGCGCCCGGTTCGCCGCTGGACGGGGTGAACGCCCTGATCTGGACGACGACGCCGTGGACCCTGCCCTCCAACCTGGCCATCGCCGTGCACCCGGACACCGAGTACTCGCACGTCCGCACCGCCGACGGCGGTCAGTACCTGCTGGCTTCGGCGCTGGTCGGCGCGTATGCGCGGGAACTCGGCGAGGTCGAGACGGTCGGCACCCATACCGGCCGCGACCTGGCCGGACTGAGCTACACGCCGCCGTTCGACTTCTTCGCCGGCCACCCGAACTCGCACGTCGTGCTCGTCGCGGACTATGTGACGACCGACAGCGGTACCGGCGTGGTGCATCTGGCGCCGGCCTTCGGCGAGGAGGACATGGACGTCGCCACCGCCCACGGCATCGAGGTGGTGCAGCCGCTGGATCCGGGCGGGCGGTTCACCGACCAGGTGCCCGACTACCAGGGGCAGATGGTCTTCGACGCAAACCCCAACGTCATCAAGGACCTCAAGGCCGCCGGCAGGGTCCTGCGGCACGAGACCATCGAGCACTCGTACCCGCACTCGTGGCGCTCCGGGCAGCCGCTGATCTACATGGCGGTGCCCTCGTGGTTCGTCGCGGTCACCAAGATCAAGGATCGGATGCTCGAGCTGAACCAGGAGATCACCTGGTCGCCGTCGCACATCCGGGACGGCCAGTTCGGCAAGTGGCTCGAGGGTGCCAAGGACTGGAACATCAGTCGCAACCGCTACTGGGGGGCGCCGATCCCGGTCTGGGTGTCCGACGACCCGGCCTATCCGCGGATCGACGTCTACGGCAGCCTCGATGCGCTGGAGCGGGACTTCGGCGTGCGCCCGGCAAACCTGCATCGGCCGCACATCGACGACCTGACCCGGCCCAACCCCGACGATCCCACCGGGCGCTCGACCATGCGCCGGGTTCCGGAGGTGCTGGACTGCTGGTTCGAGTCCGGCTCCATGCCCTATGCGCAGGTGCACTACCCGTTCGAGAACACCGACTGGTTCGACGGGAACCCGGAGACCGGCGAGATCGCCCACAACCCGGGCGACTTCATCGTGGAGTACAACGGGCAGACCCGCGGCTGGTTCTACAACCTGCATGTGCTGGCGACGGCGCTGTTCGATCGTCCGGCGTTCAAGACGGTGGCCGCACACGGCATCGTGCTGGGCGACGACGGTGCCAAGATGAGCAAGTCGAAGCGCAACTATCCGGACGTCAACGAGGTCTTCGACC
>CAZEOP010000003.1:0-41947 GCA_964513715.1 uncultured Gordonia sp. | reverse complement strand
TGGTCCGCGATCGCGTAGTTGCTCAGGCCGGCGTCCCGGAGCTGGCGCGCGCGATGACGCAGTGCGTCGCCCTCGTCGGCCGGTGCGTCATCGTCGAGGTCGCCTGACTCCAGCTCTGGCGCCGGCACGACGGTGAGCTGCGATGACGCGGGCGTCGCGGGTGCGTCATCGCCTTCGATCGGTTCGGTAATAATTTCCGGCCGATTCTTGCCGTCGGGCGATGTGGCGCCGGCGAGCGCCCGGGCGCGCACGATCGCCAGGTGCGTCAGCGCGAGCGCCGCAACCGGCGGCACCACTGCGACAGCCGCAGCGACGCCCGGGTGCACCGACCCCGGCGGCAGGAGAAGGTGTGCCACGTTCCCGGCGATCGACACCCCAACGGCTGCCCACAGCAGGAGCCACGCGTAGCGACGCGCCGGCCCCGCGTCGAGCGTCACCACCGCCCGGGTCGCCGCGACGATCAGTCCGTCGACGACGAGCGGCCACACCGCGGCCTGCCAGTCGCCGAGCCCGGCCCGCGCCGCCACGTCCGCGAGCGCGGTGTACGACAGGCACAGTGCCGCGACACCGAGTGCGTAGATCAGTGCCGCGTCGTCGCGCGCCACTCGAACCTTCTTCACGAGACCCCCTCCGATCGAATCGAACTCAGGGGAGTTGGGCGCACCGCCGCACGATGTACCGAATACGTACCGGAAACACGCCAACTCACTTGAACGCACAGAAACCGACTGGACCGCGAACCCAATTGCGCCGGTCGGAAATGACAAACGGAGTACAACTCACTTGCCCGTAGTGGCCTATTTTGGGCCGTCGAAGCCCTGGTGAGGCGGCGGAGGACCCGGGTTCGATTCCCGGCAGCTCCACTAAACCCAGGTGGGAGCCCTTTTCGGAGGGATTTCCCACCTGGGTTTCCTCGTTCCTGGTGCTCGGATGTACCGGAAACATACCGGTTATCCCCATCCGATGACTGCGTCGAGCGCATCGGCCACCTCCAAATGCTGACGGCCGCGGCCGAAGTAGACATCCTGGGTCATGGACACCTGAGCGTGCCCGAGGTGATCGGCCGCCACGCGCGACGACAGGCCCTCCTCGTCGATGAGCGTCGCCACCGTCTTGCGGAAAGTGTGCGTCGTCACCCAGTCCAACCCGAGCGCCGCCCGCACCTGCCGCCACTGCCTCGACACCGTGTCCGGATCACGGAGCGTGTCCGCCCCGGATGGGAACACCATCTCTGTCCGCCGCGGCCGCGCGCGCAACATCTCAACCGCGAACCCCGGCAGCGGCAGCGTCCGCATGCCGGCCTCGGACTTGGTGGTGTCCTCGCGGATCAGGCCGCGCCCGCGGATGCGGTTGATCTTCCCGCAGATCGTCACCGACTTCGCCTCGAGGTCGACGTCCTCCCAGCGGATGCCGAGCAGTTCGCCGATCCGGCATCCGGTCGCGGCGAACAGGGTGACGACATCCGCGAGGTCGGACGATGTGCAGTACTCGGCGACCGTCGGGATCTGGCCGGGCTTGCTGGTGGTGCGCCGGCCCTTCTTCTTCTCGTGCTCCGACAGCACGACTGGGCACGGCACGTCGGACTTGCGCACGTCGTGCAGGAGTTGCGCGAGCACCGCGGCATCCATCGCTTTCGAGCGTTTCCGGGCGACCCGGCGCGACGCCAGCTCGGAGACATCGCGCACCGGGTTCGACGTCAATGCCCCGTAGCGCACCGCGATCCCGAGCATGCCGGACAGGATGGTCCTGGTCTTGCGCGCGGTCGGGACGCCGTGCCGATCGGCCATCTCCCGCAGGAACCGGTCGAGCTGCTGGGTGGTCGCCTCGCGGATGGCGAGCTGCCCGATGCCGGCGTTGATTCGGACGGCGATCCGGTCGTAGTCCTCGAGGGTGGCGGCGGAGCGTCCGGCGTCGACGAGCCGTTTCCGGTACTCGTCCCACAGCACGTGCACCTTGGTCGCCGCGGTGATGTCACCGTCCTGCGGGGCCGACCGCTCGGCGAGTGCTTCCTGTAGGTATCGCTCGGCGACGGCGCCGGTGCGGTCGCGTTGGCCGGCGGGGGTCTCGCGGTAGACCTTGCGGGTGACTCCGTCGACGTCGCGGATCCGGCAGGATGCGCGCCAGCGTCCGTCCGGGAGTTGGGTGCGTGCGATCTTCCCGTGCGCGCCGAGGGGGAGTGATGGCCTAGCCATCAGCGACCACCGGTGGAGTTCCTGTTGATCACAGCGGTCTGGATGCATTCCGCGACTTCCTGGCCGTATTCGTCGCCAGCGCTGATATCGAGCAGGTGCCGGCCGTCAGGGAGGGATGTGCGCCGGCGGGCGTCGCCGGAGAGCGAGAACAGCAGGCCGCCCTTATCTGCCCAGATGTCGGCGCTCGATGCGCGATGTCCGTCCGCGGCCATGATGTTTGCGCCGATGTAGGCGACGTCCTTTGCGCCGTAGACCATGTACACGTCCGCGAGGTAATAGCCGTCCTCTTTGAAGGAGGCATTGATCGCGGCGATCGTCGATTCGCTGGGTGTCTTGCAGCGTGGGGACAGGGGGGTAGACGTCTGCGGAATCGGTGTTCGCGTGGCAGTTGAGGCGGGAGGCTGGGTTCGGGTCGTAGACGTGGGGGTTGTGGTTGTTTCGTTCGGGATGGCTATCGCTCGGATCACTTCGGATGTGAACGCGTCGCCCTCGCGGGTGGATACACACTTGAATCGGTACCGGTCCGGGCCTGGCGTGATAATGAGCACACCGACCGTTTCGACGGAATCGCTCGAACCGTGAGACCGGTAGTCCTCTATGAGCGGAGATGAGCTCTGGTTGAACTTCACCCGGAGGGCTTCAACGCAGGCAACCGCAGCGTCGTCGAGTTCTTGCTCGGTCGCGGCTTGCGGCGTGACCGCTTCAGCTGGCGCGGAGCTCTCTCCCGATCCGCAGGCGGTCAACAGGAGAGCGCCGACCGCGACGGCTGGGAAGACGATCTTCTTCATGGGTTTCCTTCCAGGAGGTGTGTATTCAGTTGGTGCGGCGAGCGATCTGGTGTTCCACCCACTTCCGCTCGCCGGGTGTGAGGGTGCGTATTCGGGTCAGGAGGAGCTTGTGGGAGACCCATAGTTCCTCGGCGGTCTCGTCGTCGGTGCGGCCCTGGCACCACAGGATTGCATCGACGAGGTCGGGTAGCCGGATCATTCGGCGGGCGGTGAGCTCTTCGACAACCTGCTCCTCGCGTTGTGCGAAGTGTGGGTGCTTCGGCACGGGGCCGCGCTCGAGGTGGCCGACTTCGTGGCCGAGCGTGGAGCGCCGCTCTCGTTGTCGCGAGTGGTGATGGAGCTCGATTCCTCTGGGGGTGAGGCGGCCGTTGAGGCCGAGTTCAGTGAGGTCGACGAAGCTGACATCGATGTGCGGGTAGTGATCGCGCAGATGCCTCCAGGGATGCCATTTGCGGTTCGCGGTCATACGCAGGATTAGAACACTTGTGCGAACTAAGCGTCCCGGTATTCGAGTGTGATGTGTAGCAGGTTGCTACACGCCCTCTTCTGGGCTGGGAGGGTCGACGCCGTCCCATCGATCAGCTTCCTCGTCCTCGATGTCCGCCTGCGTCCGTCCTGATTCGGCGGCGAGGGTATCTGCCGGGTCGACAAGGCTCAGGCCTGGATTCTCCGAAGTCGAGCCCTCGCCCTTGTCCTCCTTGGCGGCTGCCCAGCCTTCGAGGAACTTGGACCTGACCTCTTCGCTCGGAGTCGTTATCGCGCGACCGACCTCGTGCGCCTTCTCGCGCAGGGCATCGTTGAGCTCCTGCCGCTGGGAGACCATCAGGCGCAGCATCTCCACGGCGACTCGGCGCTCATTCGGCAGCAGGTCGTCCACTCCGGGCGGGAGGTCCTCGACGAAGGGGCGCTCGTGAGGCTTGCGGCCGACCGCCTCGAACGCGACACGGTCGGGAACGTTCGCCAGAAACGCGATGGCCTTCATCGTCCGCTCAGAGGGCGTCGACTTGTACGAGCCGGCGCGAATGGAGTTGATGGTGGTGTGGACGATCTTGTGTCCGCCGGCCCGTGCGATGCGCTCGAGCTCGCGGCCGCTGTCTGTGCCGTGTCGCTCTACCGCTAGGTCGAGCAGGTCACCTATCGATCTTGGTGTGTTCACGGCGGATACGGTCCCCTCTGGTCATCAGCTATTTCCAGCGCTGTCCACTTGTCGTGTGGACAACCGACAGCCACATAATTCCAGTACGAGACGACAGGAGCCGCTTTTCGTGTTGACAAGTACGGGGCAATGCGAGTTAACTCCACTTGTCAACGCGAAAAGTGGAGGGAAGAATGAAGCGAGTACGGCCACCGAGGATCCGAAGGGAAGTCTGGATGAAGGTCAAGGACCCCGATCAGATGCGGCGACTGCGTATCCAGTCGCACTACACCCAGCGGGAACTCGCGTACCTCGTGCGCCGGTCACAGGCCACTATCTGGCAGATCGAAGCGGGCAAGCTCGTGAACCTCAGCGAGGACCTCGCGGTCGCGCTCGCCTCGCGCCTGGGCCGCTCGTGGGAGGAGCTCTTCACTGCCCATGAGTCTGTTGCTGTGCCCACTGTGGCAAACGGCGCAAACGCCAAACAGCGGGCTGCGCGTCAGCCGGTGCCGGCGTGATCGGCGCAAAGAAAATGGCCGCCCCGCGGCGAACGGGACGGCCTGACATCAAACCTCTGGAAGGAAATCAGATGCACTACAACCTTACAGCCGACGACTACGACGTGGAAATCGGCGAGCTCGTCGAGCAGTACCGCGCCAGCAGCGCGAGCAAGGTGTTCGGCTTTGTCGCCGTGTACCGGCACGCGGCTTCCGGCGGAAAGTGGGAGGCCGTCATCCACGTCGATGCTCGGTTCTCGGGAGATCTCGTGCACGAGAGCCTCGCTCGCGACGGTCGTCATTCCATCTACACGATCACGGGATGTGGCTCTGACCTGTGCGAGGCGCTGCGAAACGCGCGCAACCACTTCGTCGCGTCCGCTCCGGTCGCGATCGCGAAGGGGGCCTGACATGTCGAGCCTTACCCGCCCCCTCACCGACGACGAACTCGCGGCCGCCGGCATCGAGCCCGCACCGATCGCGCACGAGACGTTCGCCCAGGTGTTCGCCGTCCAGGACGGGGAGCTCGAGATCGTCACCGAGGACACCGGCAACGACGAGGCTCCGCCCGCGCCGACGCGCATCGGCCCGGCCGTATGGGCTTGGGGCATCACCTTCGGTGCGGCGATCGGCACCCTGGCCTATGCCGCGGCGGTGACGTCGTGACGATCTTCGTCGACACCCTCACCCCGCCGAAGAACCGCGAGGGCCACACCTGCACCTGCGGTGGCACCGCGCCCGGGTTTCCGCAGCACGAGATCGGTTGCGGCACCCCGACGGTCGAGCCCACCGCGACGCGGTGCTGCGGCTGGGCCGACGGCATCTGCGACGGCTGCCCGGCCCGGAAGGCGGTCGCGTGATGAAGAACCGCTTCGTCGTGGAGATCGTGGACCGCTGCACCGGTATGGGATGCGACAGCCACTACGGCCATCACCCCTATTGCGGCGTCCTGGGGGTAGGGCCTGCGGATCAGATGCTCAGCCCGTCGTCGATGTGGGACTTCTCCAATGGGGTCTTCGAGCTGGAGGTGATTCGGCCGTGGTGAAGAAACACAGTGGTGCACACATCCTCGAGTCCGCGCAGTTCGGCGACACCACGATGTCGGAGCACGTCATCGGACCGGCACGTCGCACCGTCGCCGCCAACGCCCGCAACGCCGAGGACGCCCGCGAGCTCCTCGAGATGCTCGGCCTCGTCAACCCCTTCGTGACCCCGAGGGGCGCCGCCGGGCCTCCGGTGAAGTGTCAGCGCCACTGCGAAGGATGCGGGCGCCCGATGCGGAACCAGGGCGAGGACCCCGGCATGTGGCCCGGCACCGTCGCCGTCCGCGCCAGGGGCCGGTGCGGCCCCTGCTACCTGCAGACACGCGATGCGATCTGACTGCACCTGCGGCGCAGCCGGGTTCGGCCATGAACCCGGCTGCAGCCTCCGCACCCATGACACCGACCACGCCGCCCAGCACACCGAACTGCTGGCCGACGCCGACCGAGAGGAACCGACATGGCCGTAGCCACGAGCCGGGCGCAGACCATCGAGACCGCCCGTGCCCGCCGCTGCTTCCTGCGCATCCGCCGCGGTGAGCACATCTCCGAGGCGCTGCCCCCGGGCCGCCCGTGGGCCGTGCACATCGCGTTCCGCGACGTCATCGACCGCGAGGCCCTGGCCGCCTCGTTCCCCACCCACGAGCAGGCCGTCGAGTTCGCGCTCGACCGGCTCGCCGAACTGGAGGCCATCCGATGAGCGACATCGAGACCACTGTCCGCAATCTCGCCGCGATCGCCGCCGCGAAGAAGCTGCTGGCCGAGGCGGAGGCCCGCGAAAAGGCTGCGCTGGCCGGGCAGATCACCCGCGGCACCGCGTACGCCTACACGGCCGCCGGTGCGGAGCTCGGGTACGCGACGGTGCCGAAGCCGACGCAGCCGAAGCCCGTCGTGACGATCACCGATGAGGCGCAGGTGTTCCCGTGGCTCGTCGAGACGTTCGGGCCCGACGTGATCGAGGAGCGGGTGGTACTCACCGAGCAGGGGCGCGCCTCCCTGGAGGCGTACGCCCTGGAGGCGCACAATGCGGCCGGGTCCGAGGACTACTTCGATCTCCCGGGCGTCTCGGTGTCTGTGCCGCCTGCGAAGGATCCGGCACCGCGGTTCACGCCCGCGAAGAACGTCGTGGAGCTGGTGCGCGGGATGGCCGCTGCCGGCGAGCTGAACCTCGGCGACGTGCTCGCACTCGAAGGTGGTGCACAGTGACCGCGCTCAGCTTCGCGCCCGCCACGAAGGAGGCGAGCAAGGCCCGCATCGCGCTCGTCGGACCGTCCGGATCCGGCAAGACCTACACGGCCCTGGCGATGGCAACAGCGCTGGCCGATCGTGTCGCCGTCATCGACACCGAGCGCGGTTCCGCCTCGAAGTACGTCGGGCTCAACGGTTGGGCGTTCGACACAGTGCAGCCGGACTCGTACAGCCCGCGGTCGCTCGTGGAGCTGCTCGGCATCGCTGCGGGAGCCGGGTACGGCGTCGTCGTCATCGACTCCCTGTCGCACTACTGGGAGGGCACCGACGGGATGCTCGAGCAGGTCGACCGCAAGTCGACCGCCAACAAGTTCGCGTCGGGCTGGAAGGACATGCGCCCCGAGGAACGCCGGATGATCGACGCGATCATCTCCTACCCCGGGCACGTGATCGTCACGCTCCGCACGAAGACGGAGTACGTGATCGTCGAGAACGCCAAGGGCAAGAAGGAACCGCAGAAGGTCGGTTTGAAGCCGATCCAGCGTGACGGCATCGAGTACGAGTTCGACCTCATCGGCGACCTGGACGTGCAGAACACGCTGCGCGTCACGAAGTCCCGCATCCACACGCTCAGCAACGCGGTGATCCCGCTGCCCGGCGAGGAGCTCGCGCAGCAGATCGACGCGTGGCTGTCGGATGGCGTGCAGGTGCCGACCGCTGCCGAGTACCGCAAGCGCGCCCTCGATCTCGCGGGGGACAAGGCGGGACTGCTCGCGCTGCACGCGGAGGTGAAGGGGCACCGGATGCTCGGCGCTCCGACGACCGACGCGGATGGCCGGCCGGGCGTGCTCGGAGATCTGATCACGTACCTCGGTTCGCAGGCTGCCGCGAAGCTCGCCGCGGTTCCCAACGACTGACCCCTGATCTTGCCGGTGGCGGTGTGTCGACGGAGTCCTGATCCGGCGCACCAGATGTGCGCACCACACCGCCCCGGCATCCCTACCTCACATCAATCGAAAGGACTGCACACCATGAGTCCCGCAAGGAAAAGCCTGAACCCGGCGCAGATGACCCTCGGCGAGGTCGCCGAAGCGATCGGCATGAGCGCGTACATGGTCAGGATGAGCCGAGCGAAGTCGGAGGCGCATCCGTTCTTCCGGAAGGCGTTCAAGACCGGCACCGGCCGCAACTCGCCGCTGCGGTGGTGGCGCAACGACGTCGACGCCTACCTGCGCGAGATCTCCGGCCGCGGAATAGGCGGTGCGGCATGAACGTCGACACCCTCGCCGCGCTCATCGCCGCGGCGTTGATGCCCGGCGCGCCGGAGCTGGTCGCCGATACGGCCGCTCAGCTCGCGCGCACAATCCTCGAGCGGCACGACGTCGTCGAGCTCCCGGCTCCGTCGTTCGAGGACGAGCACGGCGTCACCTGGTCCGCGGCAGCCGGCGACTTCCAGCTCGCGACCGTCGCCGGTCCGGACGTCTGGGTGGCGGGGGAGATCCTGTCGCCCGACGAGCTGCAGGAGACGGCCGCGGCGCTGCTCGCTGCTCGTCGCCTGGTGCTCGCCGAGCGTGCTGAGGTGCGCGGGATGACGGGGGTCGCGTGGTGAGCGGCGACATCGTGCTCGAGCTGCCGTACCAGAAGCCGCCGCTGTCGATGAACGACCGCAAGCACCACATGGCCCGCGCACGGATCACGCGCCAGATCCGTTCGACGACGGCCTGGCTGGCGAAGCAGGCGAAGGTTCCGATCGGTCTCGAGCACGTCGCGGTGTGCCTGCACTACCGGCCTCGGGACAGGCGGGTACGCGACGCCGACAACCTCATGCCGGTGCTCAAGGCCGCATGCGACGGCCTCGTCGACTACGGCCTCACCGCCGACGACACCCCCGAGCTGATGCAGAAGCTGATGCCCGTCATCCACCCCGCAGAGAAGGGCCGCCCCGGTTCCCTCTGGCTCACGATCGGAGATCCGCAGTGACCCAACCCATCACCGTCACCCTGTACGCGAAGTCCAGCGGTTGCCAGGGCTGCAAGCTGACCGCACGGCACCTCGAGCGCCAGGGCACGCCGTTCGTCGAGCTGTTCGTCGACCAGGACCCGGAGGCTGCGCAGGCCGTCGCGCTCCTCGGCTACCGGTCCGTCCCGGTCGTCACCGCCGGCGATGTGCACTGGTCCGGTTACCGGCCCGACAAGCTCAACGCGCTCGGAAGGTTGCACACCACCGTCGAGGACATCTCCGAGCTGGACTCCGCGGCCGTGCGGTACCTCGCCGACGAGGAGGTTCCGGCATGAGCGAGTACACCGGTGGGGACCCGGGCGCCGACCCGGCGCACGAGTGGAAGCAGGAGTCCGGGGGGAGCGCGGTCGTCGTGGCCGCGCCCCCGGGCGCCACGGGGCCGCACCGGCTGACGGTGACGCGCACTACGTCGTCGACGGTGATGCAGTCCGGCACGGCCGCCGACGCGGTCCGGCGGCGCTGCGATCGGCTGCGCGAGACCGGAACTCTCGCGACGGTCGCCGAGACGATGGACGGCTACGTCGTGCGGTTCACGGACGTCGACGGGGCCCGCGTCGTCCTGAAGTACGAGGGCGCCTGATGAACCTCATCAACGTCACCACGTGGTCCGGCCGCAAACTGCACCTCTCCCACTCCGGAGACGAGAAGCCGTGCGGGGGCGCAGGCCGCTACTACCTGCCGACACTCTGTGACGCCGCCTCGGCGCGCCCAGGAGAGCACTGGGTGAAGCACTACACGCAAGGCCCCATGAGGCAGGAGTTCATCGACTCCCTTCCGCCGTGCAAGAAGTGCGCCAAGCGCCGCGAAATCCTCGAACGGAGCAACCAGTGACTCGTCTCGCCACCATCGCCGGCATCACCGGCCTCTGCATCGCCGGATGGCTCACCCTCGCCGCCATCATCGTCGACACCACCGCCAACACCCTCTACCGCTACGGGAGTGACCATGAATGACCGCGACAAACTCGCCCAGTTGATTGACGACGTAATCGTGGACGCAGCCTACGATGGTAGGTCGGCCACTCCAGGGGCTATCTCCGATGCCATCCTCGCCGCCGGCTGGCGCAAGCCCCGCGAGATCAGCATCGAAGAACTCGGCGACCTCGAGACACCCGGAATCGTCGTCCGCGACGCCGAAGGCCGCGTAGCAGAGCTCTCCAAGGATGAGGGATTCGGCAACGTCTGGAAGCCCACCATGCCCGACACGTGGCAAGACACGAAGTTCGGACTCGAGGCATGCATGTTCGAGTACCCCGTCACGGTCCTCTACACACCCGGGGAGCCACGGTGAGCGGCTCATGGGACCGTGCCCGCGCCCAGCACGGCCACCCACTCCACCGTGACCACACCGAAGACCTCGAAACCGGCATCGCCCACGCCGTACGCGAGATCGACGAGATGCGCGCCGCACTCGACCGCGTGCGCGCGCTGTCAGGCCAGCTCGACCGCGAGTCCGCCAACGGAGGGAGCCTGTATGCGGAGATCCGCCGGCAGCACGCCGCCCGCATCCGTGCCGCGCTGGACGGTGGACAGTGACCGACCGAACACGGCTACATCTGGCATCACTCGGCTACTCCGCCCTCGACCCGAGCTCGGGATGGACACGGCCATGCCACCTATGCCCAGCCAACACGGTGATCCAGGGCGGCGCAATCGGACTGTCCGAACACATGCGAGTAGTTCACGAAGGAGACCAACAGTGACCGATCCGACGACACCCGAAGGCCGCGCCGAACTGATCACTGAAGGCCTACGGCGACTCGCTGCGTACGAGTCCGCGACGGCCTGGTCGCAAGAGGAGATGAACGCGGCCGACGAGTGGCACGGCTGGCAGATCGCCAACGGAGAGGAGCTGCTCGACGCGCTCGACGATGCCGAGTGCGAGATCGAGCGACTGCGCGGCGACCTCGTGATCGAACGCCGCCGTGCCAACGCCGCCGAGGCTGCGCTTGGCCGGGTGCGCAAGTACGCCCGCGAGCAGCGGAGCATGGCCGAAGAGCTGCACAGCATCGACCGCCCGTACGACGCACTACCGTACGACAACACCGCCACCGCCCTTGAGCGGATCATCGGAGACCGGACGTGACCGCCGCCGCCCGCCGACTCCCCGTCGCATGGGACGGGCACCGCGTTGAATGGGGTGCCTTCACCGCAGACCCCACCATGTGCCGACTCAGCGAGGACGGCACCACATTCGAGGCCGTGCCCCCGGGCCTGTGCTGGCACTGCGGAGTCCTCGCCGAATCCGTCACCGCAGAAGGCCGAGTACTCATCCAGAACTGGCCGTACCGATTGGTGCTGCGCCGCTGCACTCGATGCGGACACGACCGAGTGCGGAATCCGCTGACGGGGCAGGAGTGGGATCTCGACGAATCCGACTACGGTCCGTCCGGATCGTGGGAGGACGTCTCGTGACCGCGCCCGCCGACTGGGGCGACTGGCTCAAACCCCTCCACACCGGCGAATGCCGACCCTGCGGCACCTGCACAATCAGCGGCCGGCACGACCTGTGCGCCTGGAGGCCTGGAGCGGCACACCACCGTATCGGCTGCGAGGCCCCCATCGGATACCTGATGCGTGGCACCGGCCCGGCGGCCACGTACGTGTACTACCCGAGCCCGAATTGCAGTGCCGTGATCCTCTACGCCAAGCACGGGCGTCGCTGGCACTGCACGTGCGAATGTCACCAGCCGGGGTTCTTGGGCCCTGCATTCACGCCGGAGGGGGAGTGGGCCCTGTGGTGACCGAATGTCCGGTGTGCCGCCGCCCGGTGTGGGCGCCCAAGCGCACCGGGCGTGTGCCCCGGCATGACGACAAGGCGTGGAACCGGTGCCCGATGAGCGGGCACCGCATTCCGCTCGAACAGCTCGAAAGGAGGGCCGCCTGATGGCCTGGTTCAAGGTCGACGACGGTCTCGCATTCCACCCGAAAGCCATCGAAGCGGGCAACGCCGCGATGGGTCTGTGGGTCCGTGCTGGCGCTTGGTGCAGCGCACATCTCACAGAGGGAGCACTCCCGAAGCACATGATCGGCACGCTTGGAGCACAGGCGCGGGACGCGAAGCGGCTTGTGGCTGCTGGGCTTTGGGAGCAGACGGATGTGGGATTCCAGTTCTGCGACTGGGAGAAGTACCAGCCGACGAAGCAGCAGGTGGAGGCTGATCGGGAGGCTAATCGGGAGCGGCAGAAGAGGTTCCGCGAGAAGCGCCGTAACGCCGATTCTGACGCTGTGAGTAACGGCGTTACGAACGGCGTGACTAACGGGACCCCGACCCGACCCGACCCGACCCGTCCTTCTATTGGTTACGTAGAGGAGGGATCTCACGAGAGCAACGCGCGCGAGGGTGAACCACCCTCCTCGAGATGCTCGAAGCACATCAACGAGCCGAACCCGCCGGCGTGCCGCGCCTGTGGCGAGGCCCGCCAGGCTCACGCGGAGTGGACGGCCCGGCAGACGCGGGCGGCCGCTCAGGAGCGCTCAGACGAGGTGAGGCGTCGCGCTGAGGCACGGGCTACCGCGATCGCCTCCTGCGGCCTGTGCGACGACGACGGGTACCGGGACGGGTCGGTCTGCGCCCACGACCCGGAGATCGCCGATCGAGCGAAGCGTGGGAGCGCTCTGTTCCGCGAGCTGCAGGCGGCGAAACGCGGAGCTGACCAGATCGCTTAGCGTGACAATTGCTGTAAGCTCATATTGTCAATCTCGACCACGAAAAAGCCCCGCCAGAGCGCGAACTCTGCGGGGCACGAACACCGAGGAGAAATCTCGATGTCAGTTCCCAACGTTACCGGACAGCTCGTCCAGATCGCAGTCCCAGGCACGAACGCGACCATCGCGGCAGCCGAGGTTGACGGCAAGCCGATGGTCGCCCTCCGGCCGATGTGCGACGCGATCGGACTCAGCTACGCGGCCCAGTACCGCAAGCTCCAGGGCAGGTCGTGGGCGTGCGTTGCTTTGAAGGCAACGCACGACTCCACCGGCCGACTCCAGGAAATGGTCATGATCGACCGCCGCACCATGACCATGTGGCTCGCCACCCTCGACGAGAACCGCGTCAGCGAGGCCGCCAAGCCCACCGTCGTCGCATTCCAAGCCGAAGCTGCCGACGCACTCGACGCGTACTTCCACACCGGGCAGGCCACCAATCCACGCGGGGATTCGCTGTCCACGTTCGACATCCTCCGCGCCCAGATCGACCAGCTCGAAGCCACACAACGCACCGCCAACGAGGCCAAGGCGATCGCCACGAAGACCGAAGCGCGCCTCGACGCCATCGAAGGCCGGCACGACTGGTTCGCCGCAGTCGGATACGCGAAACTCCACGACATCCCGAACACCAGCACCCAGTACCTCGCGAAGGTCGGGAAGCAGGCCGCGTCGATCGCGCGTGCCAACGGCATCGAGCCGGTCAAGGTGCAGCACGCCCTGTACGGACTCGTGAACACGCTCCCGGCGTGGGTGTGGGAGATCGCATTCGAGGGGCGTCAGGCATGAGCGACTACCTGTACCGCGTCGTCATCATCGAATACCCCAAGGGCGCACTCGTCCCCAGCATGTACGACCCCGACACCCTGATCGAGGACCCGGACTGGGAACCCGAAGGCTGGGAAGCCACCGACGAGTGGATCGAACGGTTCACGCACGACCGGTTCTTCTGGCCGTCGACGTACAAGGAATACAAGTCTCGCTCCGGGGCGATGGCCCGCAAGAAGCTCATCGAGTCCTACGGCGCAAAGTGCATTGTGCAGCGATCCTCCCGTATCGAGTGGCCGGATGACGGCCAGGAACGCATTCCCGATCTGACTCTCGCCGGTGAGGTTGACCGCGCGCTCAAGGTACTCAGCAAGGTCGGAATCCGGCTCACACTCAACGACGGCGGTGCAGCATGAGCATCCGAGATGACCTGATGGCACTCCTGATCGAGACCGTCGACTTCCGGGACGACGACCCCGAACCTGCTGTCGACGCCATCCTCGCGCGCTACGTCCTCATTGAGAAGCCGCGCTCGTGGTCTTGCCTTGAGGATGTCCCGAGCGACGTTCTACGGGTAACGGACTCCACGGGCTCGCGGATCGGGCGCACGACGGACGGGCGTTGGGCACGTTTGGGCACCAAGCGGATCGTCCCGCTCGATGCCTCGGGCACGTTCACGGAGTTCCGGCGGTGACCGCGCCCAGGACCCGACTCCAAGCGTCCCTGCTCCTCGCCGCACTGTTCGCCGGCGGCCTCATCGCAGGAGCGTGCCACCCCACCACCTACACGCCGCCCATCGGCACCATCGAAAACCTCCAGGGGGAGAAGTGACCGACACTCAGCTCACACCCGAGGCCTTCGGCCCGGCCCACCATGGCGTCCACATCGTCGAGAACGAGGACGGTGACCAGTGGTTCGCGCACGGGCACCACAGCGCCCGCCGCATCGCCGCCGCCATGAACCACGCGATCCGCGAAATGCGGCCCGGTGAACCGTCCGGCCTCACCCTCAATGACGTCCGAGTCGGCATGCGGCAGGCATGGGGGAACAACGTTCAACACGACGAGGACGGCGTCCGGTGGGACACCTGCGACCCCGGGGACCCGGGCGCGTTCCCGTTCACAGAGGTGCGGCTATGACCGCGCCCCGCCTCCCGACGGCCCTCACCGCCTGGGTGCTCATCATCTCCGTCGCAGCACTCAGCCTCGCCGCCACCTGAACCCCGGCCCGCGCCCCGCCTACTCCCGGGGCGCGGGCCGGAACCAGTCCCACCCACCGCGAGAAAGGCCCCAGCGCATGCCCGCCGCCTACACCAACCTCGACCAGGCCAACGCCCGCATCGACGCACTCGAAGCCGAACTCGCCGCCACCGCCGAAGCCGCCCGCATGGCGCAGAAGACCGCCGAGAAGCACCGCGCCGAAATCACCGAACTCAAGATGACCGCCACCGCACCCTCCGGCACCGACCACCCGCCCGCCGTCGCCGAATCCGTCATCAAGAAGCTCCCGCCCGAAGTGGTCGACGCCCTCCGCGACATCCTCAACCGGACCGGCGCATGAACGGCTACCTCACCCGCGCCGAGATCACCAAGCTCGACGCCATCCTCCGCACCATCCCCTGGCTCGCACACCAGCTCGACGACACTGTGCGCCGCCAAGACCGCATCGGAGGCGCACCCATCCCCAGCCTCGGCGGAACCGACAGCCCCGAACAGCCACTCCCGTACAACCACGCTGCCGCCGACGTCCGCGACCAACTCCGCAACACACTCGTCGGCTGGACCCGCCACACCCTCGAGCAGCGCAGCATGGCCTACGACGGCGACGACACGCTCCCGGGCATCTCCCGTTGGCTGCGCCGCAACATCGAAGCTCTCGCGCTTACCGAGGGCTCCGCAGAGGCACTCCCTGACATTGACCGAGCCGTGCGCAGCGCCTGGTCCGTCATCGACCGTCCCGACGAGAAGATCCAACCCATGGATGAGCAGCGACTCGCCGAAGCCGACCGCATGATGCTGTCCTGCCACGGAATCGCCACCCTCGCCAAGGAAATGGGCGGCCCCTGCAAAGCACTCACGGCACGACGCGTCCAGTACCTCCGTGACATCGGCGCAATCGAGCCTGTGCAGGTCGCGGGCCGGGCCCTGCTGTATCTCGTCGGAGACGTCCGTCGAGCGCACGAGCATCGAATCCAGCTCGAACAACTCGCACCAACCAGCTGACCAGCGCCGGGAGTTCTTTCTGATACGCTCAGCGCGTACGCGCGAGATGACCCAACCGACAGGGTCACTCGCGCTTCGTCGTATCAAGACGTCCATCCTCGAGCGCCCACCCCCGTGCAGCTCGGATGGACCGCCCCCACCCGGAATCTCACGGCCGGCGAGTGCGGGGCGTCAACTTCCCGAGGAGGGCCGAATGAACGATCCAATCGGACACCAGACCGGACGTCCGGCACGCTCCCCTCACGCGCGTGTGTCGCATGGCCAGATGGACCGATGACGAGGACCGTCGCCTGGAGGAGCTGCACGCCGATGGGTGGTCGCTGAATGCGATCGCCAAGGAGATGTGCCGTTCGAAGGACACGATCGGCCGGCACGCAGAGAGTATCGGTCTGAGCTTCGGCACGGAACGGACGGCCGAGGCGACGGCAGTGAAGGTGCTCGGTGTCCGGGAGCGGAAGGCCGCTGCGGCGGAGGCGGAGCTGCGCATCCTCGAGCTGTCGCAGAAGCAGGTGCTCGACGTTCTTGACGGCAATGGGGAGTGGTCGACGTTGCGGCGCGGCGAGGGCGGCTCCGAGTATGTCGACCACCTCGGGTTCATCCCGGCCCGGGATCTGCGTGAGCACACCAACGCCCGATCCGGTTCGGCCGCGATCATCGACAAGCTCTCGGACACCACCACCGAGCACGACACGGCCAAGTCGATGCTGGGCCAGCTCGAAGCCGCACTGATCGCAGCGGTCCACGACGAGGAGGAGGCCGGCGCGAGTGGGGATCCTGGACAGACTGTCGATCTCCCGGAAGCAGGCCCACTCGATCGCGACAGCGAACGCTGACGCCTCACGGTCGCAGCTGAACCTGTGGCACGGCGCGGTCCGATCAGGCAAGACCATCGGATCGCTGGTGAAGTTCGAGATGAAACTCGCCGACGCGCCATCCACCGGTGAGAACGTGCTGATCTCCCGCACACGGGACACCGCCTACCGCAACGTCCTCGCCCCGATGATGGACCCCGGACTGTTCGGGGACCTCGCCAGCGCCGTGCACTACAACCGTGGTGCACCGACCGCGAACATCCTCGGCGAAACCGTCCACGTCATCGGCGCATCCGACGTCCGCGCCGAGAGCGTCATCCGAGGCATGACCATCAAACGGTCCTACTGCGACGAGATGACTCTCATGGCCGAGGACTTCGTCTCGATGCTCATGTCCCGACACTCCGTCGACGACGCATGGATGGGCGGCACAACCAACCCGGACGGGCCACGGCACTTCCTCAAGCGGGACTACATCGACCGGGCCAGCGAGATGGGGCACCGGATCTTCCATTTCGGCTTGGAGGACAACCGCGCTCACCTCCCTGAGGGGTACATCGAGGCGCTCGACCGGCAGTACACCGGCATGTGGAACGACCGGTTCATCAAGGGCCTGTGGACGATGGCTGACGGCGTGATCTACGACATGTTCGACCCCGCCCTGCACGTCGTCGACCGGCTCCCCGAGATGCAGCAGCTCCTCGCGATCGGCCTCGACGACGGCTTCAACCACCCGGCAGCCGGCATCCTGTTGGGCCTCGGCGTCGACCGCCGCCTGTACGCGATGGCCGAGTTCGCCCCAGGGCCAGGCACACCCGCGGACCGGGCCCGACTGCTCCGACGCTTCGAGAACGAGCACGGCGATCCGGACTTCCACTTCGTGGACCCGTCCGCCGCGCAGCTCAAGGAACAGCTCAACCGCGAAGGGTTCCGCGGTGTCGCGAACGCGTCGAACAACCACAAACTGGGCATCGGCATGGTCGCGTCCCTGCTGTCCACTCAGCAGCTGCTGATCCACAGCAGCTGCACGAACCTGCTCAACGAGATCCCCGGCTACGTGTGGGACAGCAAAGCGGCCGAGCGGGGCGAGGACAAGCCGATCAAGGAACACGACGACTACTGCTTTGTTCCTGGCACGCTCGTCGAGACCCAGTTCGGGCCGCGACGGATCGAACTGGTGGAGGCCGGTGACTACGTCCATACCCGGAAGGGTTTGCGGCGCGTCAAGGCGGCGGGGATGACATCGGAATCGGCTGCGGTCTACACGGTCCACATGTCGGATGGTTCAACGCTGACTGGCACTGGTGGTCATCCCGTGTGGGTGGACGCAAAGGGCTGGGTTCGTTTGGACGCACTGCGATACGCAGATAGACTGGAGGCATGGAAAAGTGTGTCGAGACAGTCGTTTTCAAGGGAATCAAGTTCCGTCGATACCCTGACGCTAAGCAGCAATCCCACCGCAGATACTTCACGCCCGGGGTTGCCGACAAGCAGCGAGGAGTGCGAGCTCTCCACCAGGAAGTGTGGATGGACGCGAATGGCGTGGACGACGTTCCTCCTGGATTCCATGTCCACCATCGCGACCACGACGCGAGCAACAACGATCCGAGCAATCTCGAGCTGGTTGAGCAGTCGGAACACTTCCGGCACCATGGCGATCAGCCGCGCTCGGAAGCGCAGGCCGAGCATTTGGAGCGCGCCCGTGCGGCTGCTGCCGTATGGCACGGATCCGAAGCTGGCATCGCTTGGCATCGAGAGCACGGCAAGCGGACATGGGAAGGCCGCGAGCATCGCACAGAGCTGTGCCAGCAATGCGGCAGCGAGTACGACACACGAGCTGCGCAACGACACGACCGGTTCTGCTCGAACGCCTGCAAGTCCGCATGGCGCCGAGCATCGGGAATCGACGATGTCGACCGAGACTGCCCGCATTGCGGGGGAGCGTTCCGCGTCAACAGGTACAGCAAGCAGCGGTTCTGCTCCCGTTCATGTGGTTCGCGTAGTCGCCGAAGTGCAACGTAGTTCGGTCTACAACCTGACCGTCGAGGACGTCCCCGAGTACTTCGCTGGGGGCGTCCTCGTTCATAACTGCGACGCACTGCGCTACGCCGTCGCCACCTCGAACTTCCAGTGGCGCCACAGCGTGCCACTACCCGACAACCACCGCTTCGACAGTGAGGACAACGCCGCATGACCAGCATCCGCGCGAACATGGCGTGGCCGCCGCCCGAACTCGGCAAGGTCACCGCCCGTGTTGCTGAATGCCGCGTGTGGTGGGGTGGCGATCCCGTCAAGCTCGACGACTTCTACGGCGCCGGCGGCCGCAACTCACCGTCCGGGGCAACGCTCAAGCGACGCGCCCAGGACGCCTGGGATGCGTTCTGGGGTCGCACACAGCAGATCCCCAGCCAGTCCGGGAAACGCCTCCACGCCCCGATCGGCAAGGACATCGCGCAACTCTCGGCGACGTCCCTGTTCTCGAAGCCTCCGGTGATCCTCGCCGCCGACGACGAAGCCGACGGCGTGCAGGACCGCGTCGACGACCTGTTCAACATCCCGCGGTTCCACTCCGGGCTGTACACCGCAGGGGAGATGTCCTCGGCGCTCACCGGCGTGTTCGGCCGTGTCGTGTGGGACGACCAGGTGCAAGACGGAACATGGATCGAATGGATCGCCCCCGACCGTGCGATCCCCGAATGGTCCCGCGGCCGGCTCAAGTCCGTCTCGTTCTTCACCGAGCTCGAATCCGATGATCCGCGGGACGTGTGGCGGCACATCGAACGGTACGAGCGCGGCCGGATCGTCCACGAGCTGTACAAGGGCACCCCACACAACCTCGGTTCGATTCAGGAGCTGGGCGCGCACGAGGCGACCGCGAGCATCGACGTGACCATCGCGGTCGACGGATACTCGATCGTCGATCTCGAGGTGGACGAGCTGGCCGTCGAATACGTGCCGAATCAGCTCCCGAATCCCGAGTGGGACGAAGACCCGCAACTGTGCAACTTCGGGGCCTCCGACGTAGGTGCGGTCGACCTCGTGCCGCTGTACCACCAGATCGACCGCACCTACAGCTCACTCATGCGCGACGTGCGTGTCGCGCAGGCTCGCGTATTCGCCTCCTCCGAAGTCTTGCAGCACCGCGGACCCGGGCAGGGAATGTTCCTGCCCGAGGATCAGGAACTGTTCACGTCGGTCGGTACCGGCATCGGTAAGGACGGCGGAGCCGAGTCGATCTTCCATTTCCACCAGCCCGCCATCCGCGTGCTCGAGCACGACCAGGTGGGGGAGATGCTGCTCCGTGAGGTGCTGCGCCGCACCGGATATTCGCCGGTGTCGTTCGGCATGTCCGATGAGGTCGCGCAGACCGCAACCGAGGCCGCCGGGAAGAAGGAATCCACGGTCACCACGACCGAGGGCAAGGCCCGCTACTTCGGTGTCGCTATCCAGCATCTGACCACGGTGGCGTTGCGCATCGACCGGAAGAAGTTCCCGGAGCTCGGTGTCGACCTGCGGGAGCCGCTCGATGTCGATTGGCCGCCGTTCGCGCAGGAATCGGATCTGTCCCGTGCTCAGACGGTGCAGGCGTGGTCGGTTGCTTCGGCTGCGTCGACGCGCACCAAGGTCCGCTACCTGCACCAGGACTGGACCGAGGAGCAGATCGACGACGAGGTCGAGTTGATCGACGAGGCGAACATGGTGGAGACACCGCCATTCTTCGGCTCGGACACCGCCCCTGTCGACCAGGGCGACAACGAGAAGCCCGAGGGCGAGCAGGCACCCGAGGAAGGCGCGACCGATGAGTGACCAGACCATGCGAGTGCCCAACTACCGGTTCCGGATCGGCCGCTACCAGTTCGGATACAGCCGATGGCATCGGTGGGAGTGCTCGGACGGGATGCGCGGCGTGGCAGGCCATTGGACGCCGATCGGCGCATGGCTGGCGCAACGGAAGTGGGCGAAGGTTTCTGTCTCGCCCGAGTAGGCGAAGGGAGTAGGCGGTGGCACTCGACCCCGAGGACGCACGCAACATCCCCGCCCACCTCATCGCCCTCTACACCGACGCCGAACTCGCCCTCCTCCGACTGTTGGCCGAAGCCATCGCCGACGGCATCGACACCGACCAGTGGCAACAGGTCCAAGCGTCACGGCAAGCCGAGTTCCGGCAGGCCGCCGAAGCACTCGCCCGGCACCTCCAGGCCGCCATGCCACCGCTCCTGCAGGCCGCGGTGCAGGCAGCGGCCGACCTCGGCAAGCAGGCAGCCGACGAGGACGCCGACAACACCCCTGAACCTCCCGAAGCGGTAAGCGTGGCCGCGACGGGAACGGCTGCGACAGTGGCCGGGAGCGCACCGCGTCGCGACCGCCCCCGGAATCCCCGCACTGTCGCAGCCACCCAATCCGCCTGGTCCACCCTCGCCCGCACCACACAGCTGCTCCCCGCGAATGCGGATCGGCTATACGGGCAGGTGCTCGCACAGATCCAGGTTCGATCACCGGACGTCCCGAGGCTCACGCCGCACACCGGTGGCATCCTCGGCGCGCCACGGGCCACCGGGACGCGCCTGGACGCGGCGCAACAGGCCCTCGACATCCTCACGAAGCGGGGCATCACCGGGTTCCGGGACCGCGGCGGCCGCAACTGGTCGCTCACCTCGTACGTCGAGATGCTGTCCCGCACGGTGGTGAACGAGGAGCTGCGCGAATCCCACATCGCCCGGGCCCTCGAGCACGGCCACACACTGATGGTGGTGTCGTCGCATTCGAAGCCGGCACCGCAGTGCCAACCGTACGAGGGCCAGGTGCTCAGCCTGGACGGCTCGACGGGCACGGTCGAGCTGGAGTCGGCTACGACCGGCCGGCCGGTACGCGTGACGATCAAGGCCACGATGCGCGAGGCCATCTCTAACGGCTTCCGGCATCCGAACTGTGGGCACGCACTCAGCCGGTTCGTGCCGGGCGCGTCACGCACGTTCACGACGAAGCCCGATCCCGAAGGCTATGCGGCGACGCAGCAGCAGCGCGCCATGGAACGCGCCATCCGCGACACCCGCACACGCCAGGCCGTCGCGATCACCCCGCAGGCGAAGCGCGACGCCGCGGCCCGGCTCCGGGCGCAGCAGGCTGCGATCCGGCAGCACGTCGACGAGCACGGCCTGACGCGCCGGCCGCGACGCGAGCAGATCAACCGCGCTCGCTGACCCCACAGACTTCCGCCGCACGGCGGACCCGCAACACCCTGACGCCAACAGCCGCACGGCTCGAGGCACTCCGCCGCATGGCAGAGCAACCCAAGGAGAACCCCGATGCGCACCACCACGCTTCCCTTCCGCCTCATCCTCGGCGCCGGCGACGGCGTAGGCATCGCCACCGGCGACACCACCGACACGGGCGCCGACACCGGAACCGAGCAGCCGCAGGGCAGCACGGGCACCGACACCGGCAACGACGACACCGCCAAGCCGGACGACACCAAGTCGGACGATGACGAAACCGACTGGAAGGCAATGGCCCGCAAGCACGAACGCGAAGCCAAAGCCAACCGGGCCGCCGCGGCCGAACTCGAGAAGATCCGAGCGAAGAGCCGCACCGCGGAAGAGAACGCGCAGAAGGCCGCACAGGACGCCGCGGAAGACGCCGCGAAGGCTCGCGCCGAACTCGCAGTCGAACGCGCCGCCCGCAAGCACGGCATCACCGACGACAAGGACCTCGCAGTCCTCGCCAAGGTTGCGCCCGATGACGTCGACGACGTAGCCAAGCGCCTCGCCGCAGCAACGAAGTCCGCCGGACGATCCGGCAACGACGTCGGCGGCAGCAAGTCCAAGGGAAGCCCGCTCGACGACCCCAAGAAGTTCGCCGAAAGCCTCGGCAACCGGAAGTCCGGCGTCACCATCTACTAATCCAGGAGAAATCCCGTGACCAACACCATCCTCAAGGCTGCGCAGATCGTGCAGGCCGGACTCGTCGTGCTCGAACGAGACGTCGTCCTGCCCGGAATCGTCGAGTCCAGCGCCTCGCAGCACTTCTCGGGCCGCAGCCCCGCGAACGACACCGTGTCCATCCGCATCAACGGCCGCACGGTCGCGAAGGACTACGCGTGGCGCGACCACACCGCGGCGATCGAGAACTCGGATCTGAACGAGTTCAAGGTCGACGTGAAGCTCGACACCCACCCGTACAACGCAATCGGCCTGTCGGACGAGGAACTGTCTCTCGACATCTACGACTTCACCGAGCAGGTCGTCACCCCGCAGACCCGGTCTGTTGCGGAGCGCATCGAGGACAAGATCTCCGCGAAGATCAAGGGCGCGACATACCCGTCCGGATCGAACATCTCTATCAAGACGGACGGTGCGAGCGGGCTGGATTTCCACGCCGGAGCAGTCGACGCCCGCAAGGTCCTGAACGACTACCACGTGCCGCAGCAGGGCCGCGTGTTCCTCGTCGGTACCGGCATCGAGGCGATGATCCTCAAGTCCGACCAGTTCCGGAAGTTCGACCAGTCCGGAGACTCGAACGCTCTGCGTAGCGCCACCATCGGCAACATCGCCGGCATGCCCGTCGTGGTGTCGCACTCCATCGGCGCGTACGAGTCGTACGTGTTCCACCGGTCCGCATTCCAGACGGTGTACCGGGTGCCGGCGTCCCCGCTCGGTGGCGTCGACAGTGCATCCGGGTCGTATGCCGGTATCGCGCTGCGTTGGCTGCGGGACTACGACTCGAGCCACCTGGTGAACCGGTCGATCTTCGACACGTTCTTCGGCATCAGTGTCGTGGAGGATCCGGACGACTACACCGATCCGGCCTCGACGTTCTCGCTGAAGCGGGCCGTGAAGATCGTCCTGGGCATCAACACGTTCGCCGTGAACGTTGGTGGTGCGACCGGCGGCACCTTCACGCTCACGTTCAACGGGCGTACCACCGGTGCCCTGAACTACAACGCGACCGCGGCGACCATCAAGACCGCGCTGGTGGGTCTCGACGACGGTTTCGGCACCGACGACATCACCGTCACCGGATCGGCGGGTGAATACACGATCGCGGTCCCGGGAGCACTGTCCGGCAGCGGCGCGTCCCTGACCGGCGGAACCGGCCTCACCGTCACCGCGGTCTGACCGAGCTTGGTGGTTGGTGCGTCAACCGCGTGTCCCGGCAAAGGACATGACCACTACGCACGCGAAGGCCGCTTGGGGGTTTCCCACGCCGGGTTCCTTTCGGCCCCTGCAGCAGCGAGTCCTGCGCACCAACCACCAACCCCACCCCGGAGGTACCCGTGCCGCTGATCTACGCCACCCCATCGGACCTCGCCACCTGGACCGGCAGCCCGGCGCCAGACAACGCCGCCGTCATGCTCCGCGAAGCCTCCGGCCTCGTCGGCGACGCGATCATCTGCGACCTGTACGAGGCGACCTCGACAGGACTACCCACCAACCCCACCTACGTGGACGCCCTGCGCGACGCAACGTGCGCCCAGGTGGAGCACTGGATCGCAGCACAGATCGACCCACTCGCAGGCCCGGGCGGGCAGGAACCGCGCATGACGGTGTCCGCGATCGACGGTGCATCGGTCAGCTTCGACACCTACCTCACCGCACCCGATCGGCTGAACTCGGCGAAGTATCTGACCGCGTCGTCGTGGCGGATCCTGCGCCGTGCCGGGCTCGGGTCGTCGTGGGTGTCGTCGTGGTGACCGATCCGCTGGCGTCGTGGTGGAAGTGTCCGGTGCTCGTCGCACGGAAGATCGGCGACAGCCCGTACGGTCCCGCGCACGCCGCCCCGGTGGAGGTGCTCGGGAAGATCACGGAGAAGCGCAAGAAGGTGCTCGCTCCGGACGGCTCGGAGGTCATCTCCGAAGCCCGTGTCTCGATGTCCGCCACCACCGAGCTGATTCCACCCGGGTCGCTTGTGACCTTGCCACCCGAGTTCGGGGGCCGGACCGCCGAGGTGCTCGCCGAGCAGCTCCACCACGACGGGGCCGGCCGAACCCCGAACTTCTACAGCGTCGACCTCACCTGAGGAGGAATCCGTGACTGATTCCGATGTGCTGCGGGCACTTCCGTACGACTTCCGCGTCCTACTTCTGGAATCCGCCTGGCTGTCGTCGTACATGACGATGTCCGCGCTGCTCCCTGAAGTCGCGGAGGAGATGGCGGACCAGGCGGCCGAGGCGATAGCGGCCCATTTCGACGAGGTGGCTGCCTGATGGACTTCTCGCAGGCTCAGGCCCGCATCCGGGCCGCCGCGCAACAGGGCCTCGCTGACGCCGCCGAGGTCGTCAAGCAGGAGTCGATCGAGCGCACCCCGAAGGAAACCGGCGAGCTGCGCAACGACTGCAAGACAGCCTCGGGCGACCTCGAAGCGGCCGTGTACTACGACCTCCCGTACGCGGCCCGCCAGCACGAGGAAGTGGGCTGGCATCACGAGCACGGTGAGGCGAAATTCCTCGAGAACGCCGTGATCGCGAAGCGGCAGGAAGTCGGGCAGGTCATCGCCCAGGCCATCAGGAGCGCCCTGTGACGACCGCGCGCGCACCCGACACCACCGCACTCGAGGACGCCCTCGCACAACGCCTCCACACCCTCGGGCTCGTGCGATACGAACCCACCGGCGTCTACAGCTCGACCGGCCTCCCCGCGGTGTTCTTCGGCATCATGCCCGACGCCCCGAGCGACGCCATCGTCATCAACACCTACAACGACGACCGATCCCGCGACGACGACAACCCGGACTACTACCTGCAGATCCGGGGCCGACGAGCCGGCCTCGACCCGCGGGCCATCGACCAGCTCATGGACGCCATCTACCGCGCGATCCACGACGCCTCCCACCAGACGTGGGGGAGTGTCCGGGTCCTGCTGTGCCGCCGTGTCGTGCGCGCCCAGCGTGCGCCCGACGCGAACGGGCGCTGGACCCGCCCCGATTCGTACCGCATCACCGTCAACCCGTCCTAGGAGGACGACCCCATGACTGCACCCACCCAGGCCCTCGCCT
This sequence comes from uncultured Gordonia sp., assembly GCA_964513715.1. Lineage (GTDB taxonomy): Bacteria > Actinomycetota > Actinomycetes > Mycobacteriales > Mycobacteriaceae > Gordonia. Next base: position 16,591 of record CAZEOP010000003.1, on the reverse strand, counting down.
CCACCCTCGCCCGCGACTGGATCCTCGAGGTCCTCACTGCCACCGACACGTGGACGCGCGTCCGCGGACTGTCCTCCGTCGCCCCGATCTTCGAGGGCGCCGAGCAGGACGACTCCGACATCGACTCGGAGGGTTTCGCCTCCCAGATCGTCACCGGCCTTGCATTCCGCATCGAAGGAGGCGGCAAGCGCAAGGGCGAGAACACCTCCGGTTTCGTCGACGACCCGGGCCAGAACTTCCTGCGCCAGAAGGGCCGCAAGACGGGCCTCGACAACGTCGTCACGGTCCGCATCTACCGGCGCGATGAACTGCCCGACGCCTACGAGGCCGAGACCACGGTGAAGTGGACCGACTCGGCGGCCGGGGACACGAACGCACTGCAGGAGTTCAGCTTCACGCTGTCCGGCCGCGGTAAGCCCCGCGATATCACCAAGCCGCTGATCCCGGCCACCGCGCAGAACTTCACCGTCACCCTCGGTGGAGCCACCGCGGGCACCTTCACCCTGACGTGGGCCGGCAAGACCACCACGCCGATCGCGTTCGACGCCACGTCGGCGGCGATCAAGTCGGCGCTGGCGGCGCTCGACGACGGCTACACCGCCAGCGACTTCACGGTCACCGGCTCGACGGGCGGCCCGTTCGCTGTCACCGTCCCCGGCGGCGTCCTGACCGGCGACGGCGCCGGTCTCACCGGCGGCGCATTCGCCATCGCCGCGGCCTGACCCAGTCTCCACCCGGGGCGCTCTCCTCGCGGGCGCCCCGGGTGGACCACACCACGGAAAGGACCGGTAGGTGCTCGACCTCGACGCCTTCATGGACCCAGACCTGCACCTGCCAATCGGAGGCCGCGACTACGCGATCGCCTGCACAGCGTGGCAAGGCCTACGCGCACAGCATCTCGTCACCACCGGCGCCCGCCTCGACGACACGGCCGAACGCGCCGAGATCCTTGCGATCCTCGGCGATACCTACCAGCAGATGGTCGACGACGGCATCGGCTGGCCCACCATCGCCCACGCCGGCCGCACCGCCCTACTGTGGTTCGGCCACTCCGAAGCCGCCGGACAGGCCCACTGGGAGAGCGCCGGTATGCCGGGAAATCCGATACCCCCATCCCCGAAGCAGGCACGGATGGGGGAGAAACTCCGCGCGATCTTTCGGCGCCCGGCACCTACGGACCGGATGATCCTGGCGGCGGCCCGTACGACCCCGTAACCGGGGTGCGCGACTGGTACAACGACGAACCTGACCGGCCGAAGCCCGGCCAGGTTGCACGCACCATCGTCGACTGCCTGCACCACTGGTCCGACATCGAACTCGACCTGCAGGACAACGGAATCGACCTCGAATCCGGGGTCCTGCACACCCGGTCGTGGCGGTGGCTGCGCGTGCGCATCACCGCCCTCGCCGCTGATCCCCACTCCCGCCTGCACAAGGCGCTGACGAAAGGCGCGTAGTGGCGCTCAAGGACCTCACCGAAACCGGGTTCGACCCGGACCTGCACCTGCCGATCCGCGGCAAGACGTACACCGTGGTTGCGCCCGACTACGAGGCGCACAAGGAGATGCAGGAGACGATCGTCGCGACCGGCCTGCCGCCGGTGGAGCAGTCGCAGCAGGCCATCGACGCCCTCGGTAGCGCGTTCGGCGAGATGGTCGCCGACGGCGTGCCGTGGCCGATGATCCTGCACGCCGGCCGAACGACGCTCCTGCACTTCGGGTTCTCCCCGGACATGGCCGAGGTGCATTGGGCGCTGGCTCACCTCGGCCGGATGGTCGACCTCGAGCAGGTCTCTCAGAAGCTCGGCGACCTCGAACGCGCCCGGGCGCGCGCACGAAAGAAGCACCGCAAGGAGGACTGACCTGTGGCACTCGACGTCGGCGAACTCGTCGCCCGCCTCACCCTCGACGACTCCCGCTTCGTCCAGGGAACCCAACGCGCGGAACAGCAGTCCCGGCAGTCCACCCAGCGCATCACCAACGGATTCCAGGACATCAGCCGCGCCGCACAGCGTGCCTCCCAGGCCGCGCAGGCCGTAGAGATCAACCGGAGTCTCGAGCAGCAGGCCCGCGACGCCGCACAGCGCATCCAGGAACTCGAACGCAACGCCCAGCGCGCCGACCAGTCCGTCGACGACATCACGGTGAACACCCAGCTGCTGAACGATGCCCGCCGGGCTGCGCAGCAGATCGAGGACATCCGCGCCGCGGCACGCCAGGCCGCCGGTGCGGTCGACAACATCGAACTCGGCAACCGACTGCAGCAGGACCTGCAGGCCGCGCAGGGCGAGCTGGGCAACCTGTACGACCAGGCCGCAGAAGGCGGAGGCGACGCTGGCAGCCAATCCGGCGGGAACTTCCTGTCCGGGTTCTCCGACGCCATCGGCGACCTCGGATCCAAGACCGGACCGGTCGCCGGATCGATCCTCGGTATCGCCGCCCTCGGACTTACCGCTGGGGCGATGCTCGCCGCCGCGATCAAGGACGGCATGCAGGCGGAGCTGCAGCGCGATCTGTTCCAAGCCCAGACCGGCACCACTGTCGCGCAGGCGGAGAAGTTCGCCCGGGCCGCCGGTGAGGCGTACGCGGACGTGTTCGGCGAGTCCGTCGAGGAGAACCTGTCGACGCTGAAGCTGGCGCTGCAGAACAACATCATCGATCCGGGCGCCACCCAGCGTGACGCGGAGAAGGTGGTCGCTCAGCTCGACACGATCTCCACCGCTCTCGACACCGAGGTGTCCCAGTCTGTGAAGGCAGTGTCGGCGTTGATGTCGACTGGCCTCGCCGCATCGGCGGAAGAGGCTGCGGACATGATCGCCAACGCCGTCGGCGGTTCGGCGAACAAGGACGAAGACCTCCTCGAGGTGATCTGGGAGTACGCAGCCGGGTGGAAGAACGCCGGGATCGAGGCCCAGACGGCACTCGCGCTGATCGAGCAGTCCACCGATTCGGGGGCCTGGAATGCCGACGTGGCCTCCGATGCTCTACGCGAATTCGGACGCCGCATCTCCGAAGAGGGCGACGCGATGATCGAGGGAATGGACAGCATCGGCCTCAGCGGACAGGAGATGTTCGACGACTTCGTGGCGGGCGGAGATCGGAGTAATCAGGCGTTCGACAAGCTGTTCGACAAGATCCGCAGCATCGAGGACCCTGTCCTTCGGAACGAGGCGATCCTCGCCGTCCTCGGTGACACCGCGGGCGACTTCTTCGACGTCTTCGCATCCTGGGATCCTTCCGAGGCGCTGAAAAACTTCGGCGAATTCGAGGGCGCGGCGGGGCGCCTGGCTGCCACGATGGGCGGCAACGCAGCAACCTCCGTCGAGGGCGCGATGCGGTCTACCTCTGTCGTCGCTGACGGGCTCAAGGCAGCCCTCGCGGAAGCCCTCGGGCCGCAGATTGCCGAGTGGGCCGACCAGATCTCCAACAACCGGGCCGGTGTCATCCAGTTCTTCATCGACGTCGGCAACGCCGCGTTCGACGGTGCCGAGGCGGTACTCGGGTTCGTCTCCCAGGGCATGCGTGGACTCGCCGAGTTCGACGACGCCGGAACAGACATGTCGGTGTCGTTCCTTCGTTCGCTCGCGGACATGATCGACGGCCTCACCTTCCTGGACTCCATCCCCGGATTCAGCGCACTGATCCCGGATATGGGCGATGCCAGCGACAAGCTGGACCGCCTCGCCGACGCAGCTGAGCGCGGAGGAGAGGGCATCGCGAGCGGACTGCGAACCGGCGCCGACTTCATCGACAACACCCTCATCCCTGGGGTCGACTCCGCGCAGAGCCGGTTCAACGACTTTGCCGGAGACATGAAGCTCTCGGCCGCGTTCAACGACGAATCAGCGAAGGTCTCGAAGGCGATCTCCGATATCGGTGTCGCCGCAGACGGCACGACGATGGACCTCGAGGCGTTCACCGGCGGCCTCGCCAAGGGAGAGCAGGCGCCAGCCGCCCTCGCCGCCCAGGTGTCGGGCCTCACCGAGGCGTTCGAAAGCCAGGTGCGCACAGGCCTCGAAGCTGGTGCGACCGTCGAAGAACTGACGGCCCAGTACCACGCCAACTACGACGCCCTGATTCAGCAGCTCAAGGCGACCGGCATGAGCGATGAGGCAGTAGCCGCCTACATCAAAACGCTTGGTCTCACGCCCGACTCGATCGACACGATCATCAACCAGCCGGGCATGCCTGAGGCTCACTCTGCACTGGACATCCTGAACGACAAGATCATCAACACACCAGGCGAGAAGTCGATTCACACCTACGCGCTGACCGAGGACGCGATCGACGACCTCGAAGCCTTCGGTTACAAGGTCGAGACCCTGCCGGACGGCACCGTTCTGGTCACCGCGGACACCGAAGACGGCCAGACCTCAATCGACAATTTCATCCGCAACAACGACGGCAAATCCGTCTCGATGTACGTCAGCCTCAAGGCGCAGAACGAGCGGATCGTCGCTGATGCAGCCGCAGCAGCCCAGCGGCAGGCCGAGACCGGCCAGTACCAGCGGGTGCACTACGCCGACGGCGGCATCCGGGATCCGCAGATCCAGCCGGGCCGCGGCCGCGGCATCGTGTGGGCCGAGCAGGAAACCGTGAAGGAGTCCTACATCCCGTGGGCCGAGTCCAAGCGCGGGCGGGCCGAGAAGATCCTGGCCGCGACGGCCGAGCACTTCGGGCTGGGCCTGGTGAAGATGGCCGACGGCGGCATCGTCGGACCGTCCGGATTCAACGCTCAGGCGGCCATCGACCGCGCACAGTCGAAGGCTGGACGTGCGTACGGCTATGCCACGCTCGACGACTGCTCCGGCCACCTCAGCGATGTATTCAACGCCGGCACCGGACAGAGCGTGCGGTTCAACACCGCATCCAACTTCGGATCCATGGGCTGGGCCCCCGGCTACGACCCGAACGGGTTCTCGATCGGCACCAACGGCGGCGTGGGGATGGACGGCCACATGGCCGGCACCCTCTACGGCACCAACATCGAGTCCGACGGCAGCAACGGCGTGCAGTACGGCGGCGGCGCCGACGGTGCGCAGGACTTCCCCGAGGTGTGGCACTGGCCCGGCGCGACGATGGGCGATGACCCGTCGACCGAGCGTCTCGGCACCAGCACCGGATCCGGGGATAGTGCCTCGTCGCTCGTCACCGGCACCACCGATTCGGGCGTGACGTTGTCGACGGACGGTCAGCGCGTGTTCGTGACGAACTGGCCCAGCGCCCTCGGAGGCAAGACCAGCGACAAGCCGGAGGAGGAGCGCAAGCCCATCCTGACCGCCGGGCTCAAGGTGTTCGAGAACGGCGGCATCACCGACCGCGGTGCGCAGATCCAGCAGGGCCGCGGAAACGGCATCGTGTGGGCGGAATCCGAAACCGAGTGGGAAGGCTACATCCCCGGGGCGGCATCGAAGCGCCCCCGCTCGGTGGCGATCACCCGCGAGATCGCCCGACGCTTCGGCTACCAGCTGGTGCCGATGGCCGACGGTGGTCTCACCTGGTTCGGCGGCTACGGCGGCCGCGACGCACCCTCGTTCGATGTGCCCCTCACCCCGGACGGCTGGGCCGGCATGTCCGCGAACAAACGCCGGGCCACGATGTACAACCTCGCCGCCCTCGGCGTAGGCGGCGCGTTCGCACTCGCCTCCGGGTTCGACGCCGACGGCAACTTCACCGGCCAGTTCGACACCGGCGCCAACTCTCACCCGGCACTGGAGAAGGGCTTCCAGATGCTCGTCGAGAAGCTCGAGGAAATCCGGGCGGCCGCCGCCAACCCGGACCCCGTCGACGTGCAGGTCGACGTCGACCGCGGTGCCGGGACCGCCAACCTCTCGATCATGAAAGCGGGGATGTAGATGGCGAGGCGGTACGTCCTCGAATGCGAGAACGGGCAGGTGTGGGACTTCACAGACCCCACCTGCCCGCTCTCGTTGCGCACCGATCCGACCGGCCTCGAGGGAGCACCCTTCGCGCACGACGACCAGCGCAACGTCGACCAGGCCGGCGTCACCTGGCGCGCGCGCATGGACGAACCGAACCTGATCGGCCTGGACGTGAAGATCGCCGTACGCGACCCGGCGGCCCGGGTCCGCACCGCACAGCAGTGGCGGCAGTCCCTCGGCCGCGGCAAGCAGATCCACCGGTTCTGGGCGATCACCGACGAGGGCGGCCGCCGCTTCCAGGATGTGCGCCTGGCTGCGAAACTCGCCCCACTGAATCTGACGATGCTCCGCAACGCCGGGGTCGTCCTGTCAGATCCGGTCGGGTTGCGGTCGGACGAATCGTGGTGGCGGCGCAGGCCGATCACCAAGACGTTCCTCCCGGCAGAGTTCGCGGCCGCCGCGGTGCGCACCCACTCCGACGAACCCCTGTGGCCGCACCTGCGGATCACCGGGCCCATCACCCTGCCGACCATCGGCTGGGCGGGGGAGACGGTGCCACTGCCGACGATCCCGGCCGGGGACTACCTCGACATCGAGACCGACCCGGACTGGTTCCAGATCAACGACAGCACCGGTGCCGACCGGTCCTGGGTCGGCCGCCGCTGGTACCGGCAGATCCCCGCGGGCCGCCTCACTGTGCCGATCGCCATCACCGGCACCGGCACTACCTCAGCGACGAAGGTGGACATCACTGTGCCTCAGCTGCACTGGGCGGCCCTGTGACGACCGCGTACGCGCCCGGCTATCCGCGCCCCACCCGCGACGACGTCGGCAGGTTCGACATCGAGATCGGGCAGCCGGACGCCCTGTCGTGGCGGCCCCTCGGCGGGTACATGGCCGCGGACTTCGAATGGCACTGGTACCTGCCGACCAGCGCGGTGATCCAGATCAAGCCGGACCATCCGATGGCCGCGTACCTGGTGAACTGCCGGCGCCGGGTCATCCACGTGCGTACGTACCAGAACGGAATCCCGTGGGATGGCCGGATCATGCGGGCGAACGTGAAGGGCAAGCCGGGCCGCGAGGTCATCACCCTGTACTGCATCTCGAACCTGATGTGGATCATGCGGGGCCTGGCCTGGGTGAACAACCTGACCCCACCGGAGTTTCAGCTCGCGCTGACCGGCAAGCAGAACATCAAGTGGGGGCCGCCGGACTTCGTGTTCAAGGCGTACCTCGCCGAAACCATGACCCGGCTCCGGAAGCCCGTCTATGCGGCGCTGCCGCTGCGCTACACCGTCCCGGAGCTGCCGGACCTCGACGACATCGACACTCTCGATGATCTTCTCGACATCGTCGCCGACGCGCTCGACGACCTGTGCGTCCTGCAGGCCCGGTTCACCCAGCTCGACGAGCTGTACAAGCAGACCGTCGAGACGCAGGAGATGGGCCTGTCGTGCCACCTGTGGACGCCGCTGGACGGGCCGTCTCCGATGGTGTTCAACACGACAAGCCTTTCGCAGCTGCAGTCGGTGTTCGACTACACCTCGGACAATTTCCTGAACTTCACCAACCCCGGAAACGTTCTGGGACTGGCCGATCCGTCGACATGGAACAAGATGACCCGCTCCGGGTACGTCTTCAACACCCACGCCAAGCGGGACATGCGCAAGATCCAGTTCCGGCTGGACTCGACGCAGGTCGAGTACTACGAGCGGGACGTCGAGCACGCCGACGCGCACAAGGTCGCCGTCGGAGGCAAGGCCCCGGAGATCATGAACCAGGCCATCGAGTGGGGCGCGAACTTCGCACTGCAGCTGATCCTGAATGCCCTGTTCCCGGGCCTGAACCTCGGCACGATCCTCGTCGGTGACCTTTTCGACAACGTGTTCTTCGCCTACCAGCAGTTCTGGGACCCGGACCTCGAGTACGACCTCGGCGAGCACGGGTTCGGTGAGGTGTTCGGCGACAACACCGCAGCCTGGTCCCTCGACTCCTTCGCGGTCGGGCAGGCGCAGCTGAAGAAGCACTCCGGGTCGGACGCGGTGAAGATCCAGCTCTCGTCCGGCACCGCGGGCGGCCGCGGCTACTGCATGGGAGTCGACGACGGCACCGGCCGCCGCTACCGGGTCGGCGACATCGTCACCCTCTGGGATCGCGGAGTCGAAACCGAGCAGTGGATTTCGGGCGTGAAGATTTCCGACCGCGGCGACGGCCGGAAGGTCGAGACAGTGACCCTCGGCGAGGACAAGGCGCTGAAGGACGGGTGGGAGCGCGTGATCGCGCACCTGCAGGGATTCGCCGGCACGGCACGCGGTATCGCGAACAGCCTCTGAGGAGAGCAATTCCATGGCACGCAAATTCTGGCCGCTCGAACGCGGCCATATCGTTACGTCGGGATTCGGCCCTCGTTGGGGGACTATGCATTTCGGAACCGACTTCGGCCGTGAGGGCGGCTCCGGCGGCATGCCGGTACACGCGGTGCAGGGCGGCACGGTGTGGGCAGCAGGACCGGCATCCGGATTCGGACAGTGGGTGGTCGTCGACCACCCGACCGAGGATGGCGGCGGCACCACCGTGTACGGCCACATCACCCCCGAGGTCAGCCCGGGGCAGCGTGTGGAGGCCGGGCAACGCATCGCGCACATCAACCCGGATTCGAGGACGAACGGCGGTGTGGCACCGCACCTGCATCTGGAGTGGCACCGGTACGTGTGGGTGCCGCCGGGCCCGGACCGGCTCGACCCTCTGCCGCTGCTCGACGGTGCGCTGTACCCCGGCGAGCAACCGGCACCAGCGCCGGCACCCGCGGGCGCGGGCGGTGGCCTGACCGCCGAGACGCTCGCCGCAGCGATGGGCGGCGCCGTGTCGCTCGACCGCTACCGCCAGCTCCTGCCCGCATTCACCGACGCGATGATCGCCGCCGGGTGCACGACGGTGGAGCGGGCCGCGATGTGGTGCGCGCAGCTCGGCACCGAATCCGGCGGCCTCCGCTGGATGGAGGAGATCGCCAGCGGCGCCGACTACGAGGGCCGCCGCGACCTCGGAAACAGCCAGCCCGGCGACGGCGTGCGGTTCAAGGGCCGCGGCCCGATCCAGATCACCGGCCGGCACAACTACAGCGAACTGTCCCACTGGGCGCACGGCCGCGGCCTCGTGCCGTCGCCGACGTTCTTCCTCGACCAACCCGCCCAACTCTCCGGTGACCGATACGGATTCCTCGGCGCGGTCTGGTACTGGACCGCGGCCCGGCCGCAGATCAACAGCCTGTGTGACGCCCGGAACCTCGAGGCAGTCACGCGCGCGATCAACGGCGGACTCAACGGCATCGACGATCGCCGTGCCCGCTACCAGCGGTGCCTCGAGATCGGCGCCGCTCTACTTCCCGACGGAGGTTTCCTCATGGCCCTATCCCACGACGAGCAGCGCGAGCTACTCGACAAGATCCGCGACCTGCACCACTTCCTCGTGAATGCGGAACCGTCCCTGGTCGATCCGAGCGTCTCCTACGCAGCCTCGACCCTGATTCGCACCGCCGACTACCACGCGGCGAACGCGAACGCGAACACCCGCAAGATCCTCGAACTGATGGAGAACAAGCAGTGAAGATCCTCGATAACCCTGTGGCCCGCAAGGCGATCTACGCCACCGCAGCCGCGGCCGGTGCTGCTCTGGTGGCTCTCGGCATCCTCGATGCTGGTGTGTCCGCGCAGATCATCGCGATCGTCGGCGGCATCCTCGGCATCGGTGTCGGCGGACTCGCCGGCACGCGCGTGACGCAGAAGCCGATCTTCGACGAGGATGCCGTGCGGGCGTTCGAGAAGGCCCTCGCCGAGCATGCGCAGTCGGCTATCCCCGCGTACGAACAGGCGGCACGGGACGCGCAGACGGCACTCGACGAAGTTCTCGCCGAGGCCCAGCGTCGTCTCGGGCGGTGACGGCCGTGCGTGGCCTCCGGATCGTGTCCTACGCGATGGCCGGTGCTGCGCTGACTCTCGCGGCCCTGTATCTCGGCCCGTCGGCGCTCGTGCGACGCGACGGCGTAGGCCCGCAGACGACGCTGGTGCAGATCATCGACGACATCGTGCCGATCTTCCCGCTGTTGTTCGCGGTCGCCGGGACGCTCGTCCTCGTCTCCACGCTGCGCATGCGGGGGGTGGTGATTGCGCACGCCGTCGCGGCCGCGGTGTGGATGTTCTACGGCCTCCTCCTACTGCTCGGCGCGATCTTCCTCGAGCCGCCCGCGCCGGTGCTCACAGGCACGATCTCGATCTGGGCGTCCGTCATGCACTGGGGAATGTCCCGAGCCTGGGCTGAGCAGGGGGTCCGATGACGGCAACTGAACTCATCGCAGTCATCGTCTCCGCGACCGGCGCCATCGCCACCGGCATCGCGGCGATCATCACCGGAATCCGCAAGGCCGACGACGCCGAGACTCTGCAGCGTCGCGTGCAGCTCCTGGAGGAGCACGCGGAGGCGCAGGACCAGCACATCGCCGGGCAGGACCGGCAGATCGCAAGCCTGGACCGCTGGAAGCTCGCCGCCCGGCACTACATCGCTCAGCTGCGGGGCACACTCGCCGACCGCGGCATCGCGTCGCCGGAGCCGCCGCCGGAACTCGAGCTGTATCAGGGGGATTGATGGAGAAGCTCCCACGTAAACGCCCGGCGGGGCATACGGATCCGATGGCGATGGTTGCCGAGCATCTGCCGGGCCTGGTCATCGACCGCATCAACCTGTTCATCCACGACCTGCTCGATCAGATGGACGGCGCGACCGGCGGCGTGTTCAATCTCGACGACCTCGCGGACCGCCTGTACGGCACCGAGCGTGGCCTACAGACGAATGTGCCGCGGCTCGACAACAGGATCAACGCGATCATCATCGGCAACATGCAAGCCCAGCTTGCCGAGTTCTACTCCACCGACACCTGGTACAAACCGGCCGACGCGAAGTACATCAAAATTGACGTGATCGGCGCCCCATCCGGAGGAGGACGTGCTGGCAGCGCCTACGCACGCGGAGAAGGCGGCTACTCGGGCGGCTGGGCCAGCTACGAATTCGACGCCATTGACGTGCCGAGCGCGGTGTTGTGCACAGTAGGTGCCGGGGGTGCCGGAGCGACGACCGACGGAGGCAAGGGGGCCGATGGCGGGCTCTCCAGCTTCGGTGATCTGATTGCAGCCACTGGCGGATCGTCGATCAACGGGACGTACGGCTCTGCGGTCAACCCACTCCACAACCAGATCTTCCGTATTCGTGGAGGCCACGGTCAGCGGCTCGGACTCAATGCGAGTGCGCCGACCGCCGGCGGTGAGGGCACTTTCGGTCTTCCCGGAGGCGACGCGCCGCCATCGAACGGCGGTGACATCGGAGGCTCGGGCCTCAATGTCGAGGCAGGGAAGATCGGCATGGGTTCAGGCGGCGCCGGTGGTGCTGCGAAGACCGGCGCTGGCAGTGGAGGCCGCGGTGGACACGGTGGCACGCCTGGCGGCCCAGGTGGCGGCGGCGGAGCATACGAAACATTCGGATTCGCAGGCAACGGCGGCAACGGTGGCGGTGGCGCCGTGTTCGTCACTACCCGCTTCTACTGACAGGAGAACCACATGGGCACCGCAACACTCATCGACGGCAATCTCGGCGGCCACCCCGGCCCGGCCCGGCTCTACCGCATCGACCCGCCCATCGCGGGCGCCGACCACATCGTGATCTATACCCGCCCGCCCGCCTACGGGCAGCAGGGGCAGGCCGTAGTCGTCCTCGCCGACGACACCGGCGCGGTCCTCGGACGCGACGTACGCCCGCAGGCGGGCACACACGTGTCGCCGAACCCGTCGCACACGCTGGCGCTGCAGCTCGCCGGATACGAGGCCACGGCGTGAGCGGATACAAACCGATCAGCGAGCCACTGGTCCTCACCCGCGGCGCCGACTACGTGCACCGCTACAACCGGCACCCAAATGATCCGCCATTCCCCGACGACACGACCGCCGAGATCGTCATCACCGACGGCCCCGAGGTCGGCGCCACCGTGATCGCGACGTGGCCGGCGCTCGAGGTCACCGCCGACTACATCGAGTTCTGGGTGCAGTCCGAGCAGGCAGACCTGATCGACGACGGCCTCACCTACCAGCTGTACCCCCACTACCCGGTCGAACCGCCAGCCACCGACACCCTCGACTTCTGTTGGTACGAGGGCCAGATCGAACGCACACCCCGCTAAGGAGACACACCCGTGAAGATGGCAACCGACGTCCGTGAAGCCCTCGCGGTCGAACTGTCGAGTCTCGGTTCGGCGTTCTCGGTGCACACCGCAGACCCCGGCACCACCGGAGCATCCGAGGTCACCGGCGGCAGCTACGCCCGCCAGACTCTGACCTGGACCCCGGGTGCGTCCGATGGTGACGTGGCCGGTTCCGAGCTCGAGTTCGACATCCCCGCCTCGACGACTGTGACGCACCTGTCGTGCTGGAACGGTTCGACGTTCCGGTGGTCGCATCCGCTGGACAGCCCCGCGGCGTTCACGACCGCCGGGAAGCTGCGCGTCCCGGTGACTCTGCGGGTCCCGCAGGGCACGTAACGTGGGTGCCTCGACCGCGCCGCGGCCGGTGCTGCCCGAGTCGACCGCCCCGGCACCGGCGGCCGGGTCGTCGACGACGGCACGCCCGGTCGTCGGCGTCACTGTCGCAGCGCGCCCCCAGGTCGTCACTTCCACCGCGCCGCGACCGCGGATGCCGGAGACCGTCGCGCCTGCCGGGCACATCCCGCCGGCCATTGTCGGCGTCGTCGTCCGGACGCTCACCGTCGAGATCGACGTCGATGTCCTGGTGGCCGCGTGGCAAATCCAGTACGCGCCACTGACCGCGGACGTCGCGGTCGATGCGGAGATGCCGTCGACGATGGTGCCGGTCCTCGAACGCGCCCTCGTCGTCGACGTCTCCCCGGCCGTGCTGGCGCCCGCGTGGCAGATCCAGTACGCGGAGCTGGTCGCGCAGGTGCCGGTCGACGCCACGGCACCGGTGCTCGGCGACGAACTCACACGTGGGCTCGTCGCCCAGGTCGCGGTCGAAGCGAGCATCCCGGCTGTCGTGGTCCACACCAGATCGCTCGTCGTCGAGATCCCCGTCGACGTCGACGCCGCCGGGACGGTGGTTCTGTCCCGGGTGTTGGTCGCCGAGGCGGCTGTCACCGCGGTGGCACCACCTACGGAGGTTCACACCCGCTCCCTGGTCGCCGAGGTTGCGCCCGGCGCTCTGGCCCCGGCGGTTCCGGTGCTCGAACGGGCGCTGATCGCCGAGGTTCCTGTCGCTGCGCTGGCGCCGCCGATGCCGGTGCTCACCCGGGCCCTGGTCGCCGAGGTCACCCCAACCGCGACGGCACCCGGTGCGGTCGTCACGTTCGTGGCGATGGGCGTGGACAAGTCCGGCACCCAGGACCCGGGCCGCAACACGTGGACGCAGGTCACCGGCTGGACCGTGCGCACCGGCTATGCGGGCACCGTCGAATCGGGTGGTGCGCTGATTGCTGAAGGTTCCGGCGCGACAACGATTCACGCGCAGGTCAAGTTCAACACCGGTGTGATCTTCATCAGCAAGGGCGCCCGGTTGAAGGTGAACGGCACTGTCGTGGCGACCAGTCGGGACAGTGCATCGAAGACGACGTACACGCTCAGCTATGCGACGACGCTCAGCGACGGTGATGTCGTGACGGTCGAGGCGTACCACTCGGCGACAACCACATCCGAGCGGAATGTGCTCGCCGGCGCGACGAGCACGTTCCTGTACTGGGACTAGGAGGACAGATGCAGGCAGTCCACATGTTCGTGCTCGACACCCTGCCTGGGGTGGAGTTCACCGTTACGCACGATGATGTGTCGGGGTGGCTGTCGATCGACGGGCATGCTGCCGACGACAGTGTCACGGTCGGGGCTGGCTGGAACGTCGAGTAGCCGGTGGTGTGGAGGAGCGCTGGCCCCCACCCGGGTTCATTTCGTTACCGTCAGTATCGACTTGTAGGCCGCACGACAGAGAAGCCCCCCACCTCCTCGCGAGGTGGGGGGCTTTCGTCGTGCCTGGGGTCAGTCCTCGTCGTCGGTGAGCATGATCGGGCCTTCGGCGCGGAACTCGGCGAGCAGGGCGGTGAAGATCGGGGTCATCGTATGGCCTTCCGAGAGTGTGTGATCGGGGGAGGGGTGGGGGCCGGTTTCCCGGCCCCCGGCCCCGGCTACCGGTAGTCGATGAGGGCGGATGCGACCTGCGCGCCGGCCCGGTCGTAGACGTAGTACCCGGCGCACTCGTCGCTGCTGTCCAGGTCGTACTTGGTGGTGAAGCCGTGTCCGACGATCCAGGCCATGAAGTCGTCGCGGGCGTTGTCGGATGCGGCCTCGCCGTAGTGGAGGGCGTCGGTGGTGGGGTAGATGGTGATGGTGGCGGGGGCGGTGGCGAGCTTGGCGGTCATGTCGTTCTCCTTGGGATGTTGCTTCCTTCTGACAAGAAGAACTATAGCGCGCTATAAACCTGAGTGCAACCCCACTGGTGAAAATAAATAAGCGTGCTATATTTCCGCCGTGGACATCCTTGAGAGACTCGCCCAGCAACGCGACCGGAAAGCCCAGCTCGAAGCTGAGATCGAAGCCGTCGATACCGAGATCAGGCACCTCGTACGCGCGGGCTTCGCGGAAGGGATCCGCACGTCAACAATGGCGACGGCCGCCGGCCTCTCGGCGCCGCGCATGTACCAGATCAGGGACGGCCGCAGGTAGCAGAAAGCCCCGGCGGGCACCGGAGCGACTTTGTCAGAAGGAACCCCACCCGCCGGGGCTCGGTCAGGCTACCGCATCCAACCCGACGATTACGGTTCGTGAACGAAACGAATGATTCACCCTCCGGCCCTTGATGCCAGCCCGTCCACCTCGCGATGGGGTGGAGCGGGCTGGCGGGACCGGGTTACAAGCCGAGTTGGTCGTCGGTATCGAACGTCATCGGGATCGTCTCGTCGTACTTCGGATGGATGCGATCAAGGTTCAGCATGAACGTCTTCCAGTCCGGGCTCAGTTTCATCAGCGTGACCACCGAGCCGAGGTGTTCGCGCAGCTTGGGGTATCCGGCGTTGGTGGTTAGCCGCTGGAACAACTTGTCCTTCGGTCTGCCCGTGCTCGTCTTTCGCTGTACGCGTTTGAGTTCCTCGAGCACGCCAGGGGCAAGGCGTTTGTAGACGATGTCATTGGTCAGAAGGCCGAAGTACTGGGGGCGCTGGACCGACGATTGAGGAAACTGCAGTCCACGCAGTCGGAACATTTCCGTGTAGTAGTCGTCCGGGAATGTGCGCACCCAAGCCTGGAGCTCTTTGTCTACGAACGCTTCGAGAATCTTGGTCAGGGCGTCGCGGGCGCGCACTTCCTGGTAGCCGGTGGCTTCGTCAACGAGCGCGATGATGCCGACGCGCGCAAGGCCTCGGACGAGGATTTCAGCCTGGCGCGCGATGGCCTCCTGATTCGGCGGCAACGTGCCAGCCTGACGGGCCTTGAGGTAGAGCTCGCACACCACGGGAAGGAGCTCTGCTCGGTACCCCTTTGCGCGTCCACCTCGTGGCAATGTGAATGTCACAGGCTGGCTTTGCTCGACGATCTCGGGAGTCACCCAATCCTGCAGGCTGCGGGTCCGCAAGAAGGGCGGCAGTGTTTCGTCAAGCAGGGACGAGCCGGCGCTACTGCCTGAGCGAGGGCTACGTCCAATTGCGCGCATGAACGATGCCTGTGTTACCACCCGTGTGCCGTCCTTTAGGACGTAGCACTCAATCTCCACTCCGCCGATGTCGAGCGGTTTATCCGGGGAGCCGCACACCGCCGGTAGAACATCGGCATTCCATCTTTGCTTGGCGGCTTCCTTGGCGATCTTCGATCGCTCTTCTTTGCTGAGACGTTTCGCGCGGGCTTCCCCGCCTTTGGCTTGCGGCTTCTTCTCGGTGGCCATTCACTCTCCGGTGCGTGACGATGCATGCTGATTTATGCTTGCGCAACCCCATTAAACCAGACATATGCAAGCATGAGCCGCTCCAATGCTTGCATTTTGTGCCGAGACTCTACGTGGCGGGTGCGGACCGAAACGCCTCGTCGTGAAGGGTGTAAGACGCGACGAACGCCCCCGCTGGAGACGAGGGCGTTCGCACGTGACCTTAGGCGACGCCCGCCGCAAGCCAGCGACGCACCGTCGCCTCCGACTTCCCGATCTGGTCCGCGATCGCGTAGTTGCTCAGGCCGGCGTCCCGGAGCTGGCGCGCGCGATAACGCAGTGCGTCACCCTCGTCCGCTGGTACGTCACCGTCGAGGTCGCCCGACTCCAGCTCTGGCGCCGGCACGACTGCGAGCTGCGCTGACGCGGGCGTCACCGGTGCGTCACAGCCTGAGTCGGCCGCGGTCATAATATTTTCCGGCCGATTGTTGGCGTCACGTGTTGCGGTGCCCGCGAGCGCCCGGGCGCGCACGATCGCCAGGTGCGTCAACGCGAGCGCCGCGACCGGCGGCACCACCGCGACAGCCGCCGCCACCGCCGGATGCACCGGTCCCGGCGGCAGCAACAGGTGCGCAACATTCCCCGCGATCGACACAGCGACTGCCGACCACAGCAGGAACCACGCGTACCGTCGCGCCGGCCCCGCGTCGAGCGTCACTGCCGCCCGGGTCGCCGCGACGATCAGTCCGTCGACGACGAG
>CAZEOP010000002.1:33192-42224 GCA_964513715.1 uncultured Gordonia sp. | reverse complement strand
GCCTGCGCGACCGGATCGTGGTGCAGGTGGACGGCCAGCTCAAGACCGGCCGCGATGTGATGATCGCCGCGCTGCTCGGCGGCGAGGAATTCGGTTTCGCCACCGCGCCGCTGGTGGTCTCGGGCTGCATCATGATGCGCGTCTGCCACCTCGACACCTGCCCGGTGGGCGTCGCGACGCAGAACCCGCTGCTGCGCGAGCGCTTCACCGGCAAGCCGGAGTTCGTGGAGAACTTCATGCTCTACATCGCCGAGGAGGTGCGGGAACTGCTGGCCCGGCTGGGCTTCCGGACCCTCGCCGAGGCGGTGGGGCACATCGAGGCGCTGGACACCTCGAAGGCGCTCGCGCACTGGAAGGAGGCGAAGGCCGGCAAGCTCGACCTCTCGCCGATCCTGACGGTGCCCGAGTCGCCGTTCATGAACCAGGACCGGTACTGCACCGGCGGCCAGGATCACGGGCTCGACAAGGCGCTCGACAACGAGCTGATCGCGAAGGCGCGACCGGCCCTCGAATCGGGCACCCGGGTGTTCCTCGAGACGCCGATCACCAACGTCAATCGCACGGTGGGCACCATGCTCGGTCACGAGGTGACCAAGGCCTACGGTGCCCAGGGGCTGCCCGAGGGCACCATCTCGATCGCGCTGACCGGCTCGGCGGGCAACAGCTTCGGGGCCTTCCTGCCGCGCGGCATCACCATGCGGCTGGCCGGCGACGCGAACGACTTCGTCGGCAAGGGCCTGTCCGGCGGCAAGATCGTCGTCGCGCCGTCGATCGACGCGCCGGCCGGCTTCGTCGCCGAGGAGAACATCATCGCCGGCAACGTGATCGGCTTCGGCGGCACCGCGGGCAAGATCTTCCTGCGCGGCGTGGCCGGGGAGCGCTTCTGCGTCCGCAACTCGGGCGTGGAGGCCGTCGTGGAGGGCGTCGGCGATCACGGCTGCGAGTACATGACCGGCGGCCGGGTGATCGTCCTGGGCGAGACCGGACGCAACTTCGCGGCCGGCATGTCCGGCGGCGTCGCCTACGTCTACGACCCGCAGGGCCGGCTCGCGGCCAACCTCAACACCGAGCTGGTGGATCTCGAAGCGCCGGGTGACGACGACCTGGCCTACCTGCAGGGCATGTTGACCGAGCATCGGGATGAGACGCGGTCGCCGGTGGCGGCCAAGATCCTGGGGAACTGGGCGGTGGCCCAGACCAAGTTCGCGAAGGTGATGCCTCGCGACTACAAGCGCGTGCTTGACGCCATCGACGTCGCCGAGCGCACCGGACGAGATGTGAACGAAGCGATCATGGAGGCGGCTCATGGCTGATCCGAGGGGTTTTCTCAAGCACACCGAGCGCGAGCTGCCGACCCGGCGGCCCGTCGAACTGCGGTTGCTCGACTACAAAGAGGTCTACAACAAGTTCGACCGCGACAGCCTGCAGACCCAGGCCAGCCGCTGCATGGACTGCGGAATTCCGTTCTGCCACAACGGATGTCCGCTCGGGAACCTGATCCCCGAGTGGAACGACCTGGTCTTCCGCAACGATTGGGCGGCCGGCATCGACCGGCTGCACGCCACCAACAACTTCCCGGAGTTCACCGGGCGGCTGTGCCCGGCGCCGTGCGAGGCCTCGTGCGTGCTGGGCATCAACCAGCCGCCGGTCACCATCAAGCAGGTGGAGGTGGAGCTGATCGAGAAGGCCTTCGCCGACGACACCGTCGCGCCGGTGATGCCGTCCGAGCGGACGGGTAGGAGTGTCGCCGTGATCGGCTCGGGCCCGGCCGGTCTGGCCGCCGCCCAGCAGCTGACTCGGGCCGGTCACGACGTGACCGTCTTCGAGCGCGCCGACCGCATCGGTGGGCTGCTGCGCTACGGCATCCCCGAGTTCAAGATGGAGAAGCATCTCATCGACCGGCGGCTGGCGCAGATGGAGGCCGAGGGCACCGTCTTCCGCGCCGGCGTGAACGTGGGTGTGGACGTGACCGTCGACGAGCTGCGCGCGCGGTTCGACGCGGTGGTGCTGGCCAACGGCTCCACCATCGGCCGCGATCTGCCGATCCCGGGCCGCGAGCTCGACGGCATCCATCAGGCGATGGAGTACCTGCCGCAGTCGAACCGCTTCGCGGTGGGGGATGGGGTCGAAGGTCAGATCCGGGCCGACGGCAAGAAGGTCGTCATCATCGGCGGCGGCGACACCGGCGCCGACTGCCTGGGCACCGCGCTGCGCCAGGGCGCGCAGGTGGTGCACCAGTTCGAGATCATGCCGCGCCCGCCGGCCGAACGCGCCGAGTCCACGCCGTGGCCGCTGTACCCGATGATGTACCGCGTCTCCTCGGCGCACGAGGAGGGCGGCGAGCGCGTCTTCAGCGTGAACACCGAGCAGTTCATCGGCGAGAACGGGAAGGTGACCGCCCTCAAGGCGCACGAGGTCAAGATGGCCGGCGGGCGCTTCGAGAAGGTGGAGGGCACCGACTTCGAGCTGGAGTGCGATCTGGTCCTGCTCGCGATGGGCTTTGTCGGCCCCGAGCGCGAGGACCTGCTGGACAAGCTCGGCGTCTCCTATGACCCGCGCGGCAATGTCGCGCGCGACGACCACTTCGCGGCCAATGGCGTCCCCGGAGTGTTCGTTGCCGGTGACGCCGGCCGCGGCCAATCGCTGATCGTCTGGGCCATCGCCGAGGGCCGGGCGGCCGCGGCCGCCGTCGATCGTTTCCTGACCGGCCAGACCCAGCTGCCCGCGCCGATCGTGCCCACCCAGGTGGCGCAGCGGTAACTGCGCGTCACCCTCCGACGGACCGTCAGGCCTGGTGCCTGACGGTCCGTCGTACACTCGGAGCCTGCCACGACCACCGAGGGCCGGGAGAGCACAACCATGTCGTCACACGACCCGACCGTCATCGCCGGCTATCGCATCGAGCGCAAGCTGGGGGAGGGCGGCATGGGCGCGGTGTATGCCGCGCGGCATCCCCGGCTCGGCCGGCTGGATGCGGTGAAGGTACTCGCGCCGGCGCTCTCGGACGATCCGTCGTTCCGGGCCCGCTTCGAACGCGAGGCGCAGATCGCCGCGCGGATGGAGCACAGCAACATCGTCCCGGTGTACGACGCCGGCGAGGACGGCGGCCGGCTGTGGCTGTCGATGCGGCTGATCGACGGCCCGACCGCCGCCGAGGTGCTGGCGCGCACCCCCGGCGGTCTGCCGCCCGGGCAGGTGGTCGACATCTGCCTGTCGGTGGCTCGGGCCCTGGACTTCGCGCACAGTCACCAGCTGCTGCACCGCGACGTGAAGCCGGAGAACATCCTGATCGACCCGCGGAGCCGACCACCGCAGGTGCTGCTCTCGGACTTCGGGATCGCCCGGGCGATCGGCGACACCTCGCTGACCGCCACCGGTTCGGTGATCGGGACCGCCGACTACTCGGCACCCGAGCATCTGCGCGGCGAGCCCACCGACGGCCGCGCCGATCAGTACAGCCTGGCGTGCACCGCGGCCTATCTGCTGACCGGCGTCAAGCCCTTCCGCCCCGCCGAACCGGGAATGTACGCGGTGATCGCGCTGCACCTGCACGGCGAGATCCCGGTGATCACCGAACTGCGACCGGGGCTGCCGACCGCGGTGAACGAGGTCTTCCGGCGCGGCCTGGCCAAGGATCCCGCACAGCGCTACGGCAGCTGCGAGGAGTTCGTCACCGCATTGCGGTCGGCGCTGGTCGCCCCGGCGAGCACGGCCGCCACGGTGCTGGCCCGCGCCGGGGCTCCGGCGGCGCCGACCGTCGTGCGCGCCACCCGGCCGCTCACCGGTGCGGCCGGCGGACCCGCCGGGATGTCTCCGGTGGCCAGTGCCCCGATCCCGACCGCGCCGGGCCCGCGCGACCGCGGTGCGCCGTGGGGGCGCATCGCCGCGATCGCGGCGGTGGTGCTGCTGCTGGCGGGCGGGGGCACCGCCCTCGCGCTGGGCCGCGGCGGCGACGAGGCGGGTCCGGCAGCGGCGTCCGAGGGCACCGCTGATCGGTCCGGCACCGGTGCCGGTGCGGCGGAACCGTCCGACGGGCCCGGTGTCTCGGCCACCGCCCCGCCGATCTCCACCGACCGGCCGATCTCCACCGTGCCGTCGATCTCCGCCGACCGGCCGAGCTCCACCGACCGACGCCAGGTGTATCCGGAGGTGCGCACGACGATGGGCGCGATCGATCCGTGCACGATCCCGGCGCCGCTGCTCGCCGAGGGCGGGATGCAGACCCCGCTCGGCCAGCGCACCACTCCGGCCGGCCAGGCGATCATCTGCGGCAGCGCGCTGAACACGGCGGGCCATCCCGACGTCATCATCGGCGGTTACGTCCGGGGTTCCACCTGGGAGACGAGCATGCTCGGCAACTACAGCCGCGGTACGACCGCCTTCGCCGACAAGCCGGGCTGGCGCAGCTACGACATGACCGAGCGGGACGGCGCGGTGTGGTGCAAATACGGCTATGTCGCCCCGACGGCGGAGCCGTACGCGCTCGAGATCGCGACCATCCGGGTGCCGGGTGCGCGGAGCACGGTGGGAAGCACCGATCAGGCCGAGCGGGACCTCGCGTGCACCCAGCTGCGTGCGGTCGCCGCCGCAATCGCTCCGGTGATGCCCGGGGCGTGATTGTCCTTCGTTCGACTGTCCTACATTCGGTCGAATCTGAGACATCGGTGCGCATTTCGAGCGACCCGACCGGTCCACCGGGTGGTATGCCGCGCGCCCCGTGGACGTGCAGATTCCGTTGAGAGGACGGCCGGTGCGGTAAAGAAACAACTGGTGCCGGTGGACTTTCTGGGCGAATGGGGCAGCTTTGCTGAGGGTCTGCTGATAGGTAAGGTCCGCTTGACCTGTTCTGGCACCACTGAAGCGAAAGCGATACTGGGGATGACCCGCGAAGTGAATCCGAAGACTCCGACGCACCGTCGCGCTCGGCGCCCGGCGGCGTGGGCCGTGGTGACGCTGACCGCCGTACTCGGAACGCTGCTGGCGACGGCCACCCCCGCCGACGCGGCACCGAAGCCGAAGGAGCGCGGCGTGCCCTACACCGTCACCTTCGGCGATTCGTACACGGCGAACAACGCGGACAGCCTCGACATCCCGTCCGTCTGCCGGACCAGCCCGACCTCCTGGCCGGCGCAGCTGCACCGGCGCACCGGCCGTCCGGTGATGAACCTCGCCTGCAGCGGCAGCAAGCTGACCGGCGCCGGCTACACCGTGTACGACCAGGCCCGCAAGGCGGTCGCTCGCGGCGGCCTCAACGGGAACACCCGGGCCGTCCTGGTGCAGCTCGGATTCAACGACTTCAACGGTGGGACGAGCCTCTACCGCAACTGCTTCACCGTCGGCTGCCCCGGTAACGGCTACTTCCCGGGGCTGAACGCCGCGAATTACGCCCAGAAGCTGCGTCCGCTGGTGGAGTACGTCCGCTTCTACGCGCCGCGCGCCGAGATCTCGATCGTCGGCTACCCGGAGGTGTTCGGTGCGAACGACAAGAACATCTGCGCCAACGTCGCCGGTGCCCGGGTCGTGCTGCCGAACACCACCGCGGCCCCGGTCTTCATGAAGCGGCTGCAGGCCGCTCAGCAGGGTGCCGCCACCCGCCTGGGCATCGGCTTCGTCGATCTGCGTGCCGCCACGAGCGGGCACAGCCTGTGCAGCGCGCAGCCCTGGGTCAACGGCATCTTCAACCCGAACCCGGGCATCCGCGAGACCGTGATGGTCGGTCACCCGACGGTGACCGGGGATGCGGTCGCCGCGCGCACCGTCGCCCGCGCGGCCTGAGCCGTCCGGCCCCGGCCGGACCCGGGGCCTCTTCGGGGGTCACCTCCCCGTCCAACCCGCCCGACCGGGTGCGCTGCCGCGCGCCCGGAGAACCCACAGGAGTGACATGAATCCGAAGTACGCCGCGACCGCCGTCGCCGCCGGCGCAATGGCCCTGGGCCTGCTGACCGGCTGCAGCTCGGACGATTCGGGCACCGCGCCCACGAGTTCGTCGGTGGCCCCGAGTACCACGTCGACCTCGAAGAGCGCCTCGAAGACCACCTCGAAGAAGCCCGCGACGTCGAAGAAGAAGAAGGCGACCGTCACCGACGAGGCGCCGGTCGTCGAGGAGAACACCGGCCCGCAGGCCCCGGTCGAGCAGGCTCCTGCGCCGCAGGCGCCCGTCGAGCAGGCCCCGGCTGAGCAGGCGCCGGCCGAGCAGGCTCCGCAGCTGCCGCAGGGCGGCGGGGGTCGGCCGGGCTACTGATGAGCCCCGCCTCCGAGGCCCCCGCACAGGTGCGGGGGGCGCGGCTGCCGTCGCTGACCGGCATGCGCTGGTGGGCGGCCCTGGCCGTCTTTCTGCTGCACGTCGTCGTCTTCCTGCCGATCTACCCGTTCTACGGCAGCTCCGGCTACTGGGACCTGGCCAGGGCCGTGCCGATGCAGGTGGGCGCGGCCGGCGTGACCTTCTTCTTCGTGCTGTCCGGGTTCGTCATGTGGTGGACCCGGCGCGAGAAGGACACCGAACTCTCGTTCATGTGGCGGCGGATCAAGAAGATCTATCCGACCCACCTGGTGGCCGCGATCGTGCTGATGCTGGTGATCCCGATCCCGCTCGGCCGGCTGGATACCTGGGCGCCGTCGTTCGTGCTGATCCAGACCTGGTGGCCCAACTGGACGTCGCTGGGCGGACTCAATGTGCCCTCGTGGTCGCTCGCCTCGGAGATGCTCTTCTACCTCACCTTCCCGTTTCTGGCGCCACTGGTCGGCCGGATCACCGACCGCTTCGTCCCGCTGGCCTTCGGGCTGCTGTTCTCGCTGATCGTCGCGATGCACACGGCCGTCTACCTGTGGGCGCCGGGAGATAAGAGCACCGAAAACCTCTTCGGCGCGCGGATCCCGATGCCGGTTCCCGAGGTGACCCAGGAGTACGGGTACAACGCCTCGGCGGAATTCTTCGCGCGCGACTACATCGGCTACAACGACCTGGGTTACTGGTTCAGCTACTACTTCCCGCTGATGCGGCTGCCCGAGTTCTTCATCGGCGTGCTGATGTGCCGGTTGGTGCTGATGGGCAAGTGGCGCAACCAGAACATGCTCTGGCCGCTGGTCGCCCTGGCGGTGGCTTTCGGTCTCACCTGGTTCGTGCCGATCAACTACAAGATGTCGGTGCTGATCCTGCTGCCCACGGCCGCGGTGATCGCGACGGCCGCCAATCGGGACGCCGCGGGCCGCCGCGGGCTGAACGCCAGCCGTCGAATGGTCTGGTTCGGCGACATCTCCTACGCCTTCTACCTGATCCAGTACCCGGTCATGGTGATCATCGTGCGCTATCTGGCGGCCGGTCATCCGGGCGGTGTCTGGACGTGGGCGGCCGATGCGCTGTTGGCCCTGGTGGTCTCGGTCCTGGCGGCGGCGTTCATCTACGAGTACATCGACAAACCGATCACCACCCGGAAGAAACGGGTGGGCAGGCACGTCAACGGGAAGGTCACCGTGCAGGAGCTCGCGCTGCTTCGGCAGCGAGAAGAGCCGCTGGTGGCGAGCACGGAAGGCAGTGGCAGATGAACAGCGACATGAACGGACCGATTACGGCGCGGCTGCGGACCGGTGTGCGACGGGTGACACTGCTCGCGGCGGCGGCACTCACGGCCGCCGGCGCACTGACGGCGGCGGCGGCTGCCGAGGCGGCGCCGCGCGGGACGGTCGTCGTCATGGGCGATTCGTTCACCTCCGACACCTATGCGCCGGCCCAGCCGTGCGGGCAGAGCCCGACGAACTGGCCGTCGCGTTTCGCGGCCGGTTCGGGCAAGCGCCTGGTGAACGTGTCGTGCCTGGGTGCCGAACTGGACGGCCCGCAGAATGTCTACGACCAGGCGCAGCGGGCCCGGCGTGCGGGCGGCTTCACCGCCGCCACCGAGACGGTGCTGGTCCAGCTCGGCTTCAACGACTACAACGGTGGGCTCGACCTGTACTCGCGCTGCCTGAGTCGGGGCTGCCCGGGCGGCGAGAGCCAGTTCGGCCGCTTCACCGCGGCGCGCTTCGCTCAGCGCCTGGGTCCACTGGTGACCTATGTGAAGCACTACTCGCCGAACGCGCGGATCGCCCTGGTCGGCTATCCGGAGCTGTACGCCGCGGGCGATCGTGAGCTGTGCTTCGGGCTGGCCGGGGCTCGGGTCCGGGTGCCCAACAGCTCGGCGGCCCCGGCGTTCTCCCGGCGGCTGCAGAGCGCCCAGCGGGGTGCCGCGGAGCTGCTGAAGATCGACTTCGTCGACCTGGCCGCCGCCACCCGCGGGCACGGCATGTGCGCGCCCGATCCGTGGATCCAGGGAGTGCTCTCACCGGTCCCCGGACACGCCGACGACGTGCTGATGGTGGGGCATCCGACCGACCGCGGGAATCTCGCGGCCGCCCGGGCCGTGCGCGCCGCTCTGCGCGGCTGAACGGCTCGCCGCACGGCTGAACGAGCGTCGCGCGCGGCCGACCGCACCGCCGGGCGCTTCAGGCCTTGCCGGTGCGCTCCCGGTGTTTACAGCCGGGCCAGCAGCAGGGCCGGCGCTTGCCCTCCTCCAGTTCCTCGCAGGTGCGCCGGATCCGCCGCTGTCTGGTCTGGGGCTGCTTGGCCTCGGTGACCCAGCAGATGAACTCGTTGCGGCCCAGCGGTGTGCACGCCTCCCAGAGGTCGAGCACATTCGCATCCGCGGACGGCGGATACTTCGGGTCGGGTTCGCCGCGCGGTCCGCCGAGGAGCGCGGCGCGCAGATCGTCGGGCAACTCGTGCACCACGCCGCCGGAGACCTCTAGCCCGGAAACGTTAATCCCGGAGACGTCGATCCCGGAGACCCCGGCCCCGGAAATGTTGGCCCCCGCGGACATCAGGGCGTCTCCGCGGCGACTCGGACGCTGATCCCGCCGAGTTCCACCACGTCGCCGTCGTGCAGCTGGCGCCCGCGGCGGGTCTCCACCTCGTCGTTCACGCTGACCAGGCCGTCGGCGATCACCAGTTTGGCGTCGGCGCCGGTGTCGATCAGATTGGCCAGCTTCAGGAACTGGCCCAG
>CAZEOP010000002.1:19467-33092 GCA_964513715.1 uncultured Gordonia sp. | reverse complement strand
GATCAGGGCATCAGGGAGCCGAGGTCGAGTGAGCCGGAGTCCAGTGAGCCCGAGTCCAGTGAGCCGCTTCCGGAGCCCGAGTCGAGCGAGCCGTTGCCGCCGCTCGATCCGCAGCCGGTGACGACGAGCTCCTTCGGTTCCTGGTCGCGGTCGGCGGTCTGCGGTCCCAGGGCGATCCGGTAGAAGATCTTCAGGGTGCCGTCCGCCCCCGCCGCGGGTGCGGCCGGATCGGTGGCGTCCTTCAGGGCGATCGTCTTGGTGGTCTTATAGCCGTCGGGACCCTGCACGGTGGACGAGTACGCGGTGCCCGAGCCCGGGCCGGTCCACGGCGGGATTCCCTCGGCGACTCCGGATCGGAGCGCGGGATCGCCGACGTAGCGGGCGATCGGCCAGGGGACGCCGCTGAGTATCCGCCACGGGGGATTGATCTCGGCACCCGCGGGTGGCGCGGCCAGCGGATACGAGGCGGGTGGATTCTCGGCCTCGAACCACCAGTCGGGCATGTAGTTCGGGCTGTTGGTGAAGTTCGTCAGGGTGAACTCGGCGGTGCAGCCACCCTTGTCGACGGCCTCGATCAGGGTGCCGGAACCGGCGGCCTGGGCCGGTGGCGCCACGAGTGACGAGGCGAGGAGGCCGGTGGCGGCGACGGCGGCGCCGAGCGCTGCCAGGGAACGTGTGGACATGGGTGCTCCTCCCGGCGGGAGACCCGCCGTCAGACAGGTGGTGCAGGCATGAGGCCTGGGCGCAGTCTAAAAGCGCCGACGCGTGCCGGTGGCACAAATCGGAGCATCGCCGCCGAAAGTCCCGATGGTCCCGGGCGAGCGCGTGGTCGTCGAACGCGGACGTGACGTGTGTTACCGCCAGGTACAGACAGCGCCGTCGCAGGCCTAGACTGGACCACTATGACCGCGCCTGAATTCACGCCCACCGCAGATCTCGTCGACCAGATCGGCGAGGACGTGCGCAGTTGCGACACCCAGTTCACCCAGTACGGCGGCAACCGCGAATTCGCCGGCGTGGTCACTACGGTGCGCTGCTTCCAGGACAACGCCCTGCTGAAGTCGATCCTGTCCGAGTCGAACCCCGGCGGTGTGCTGGTGATCGACGGTGCGGGCTCGGTGCACACCGCGCTCGTCGGCGACATCATCGCCGAGCTCGGCCGGTCTCACGGCTGGGCCGGCATCGTCGCCCACGGTGCGATCCGCGACGCCAAGACCATCGGCGGCATGGCGATCGGCGTCAAGGCGCTCGGCACCAATCCGCGCAAGTCGTCCAAGACCGGAGCCGGTGAGCGCGACGTCCCCGTCGAGCTCGGCGGCATCGTCATCCACCCCGGCGACCACCTGTTCTCCGATGACGACGGCATCGTCGTCGTGACCCCCGTCTGAATCCTTTCCCCACTTTCAGGAGCGATCCCATGGCCAAGCCCACTCCCGACTACTTCACCCGCCTCGCCGCGCTCGCCGCGATCGACGATCCCGCCGACCGCCCGGCCAAGCCGGTTCTCGAGGCCTACAGCGGCACCGAGATGGCGACCATCCCGGTCGGCACCGCCGAGGACCTCGTCGCGGCCGTCGAGCGCGCCCGCGAGGCGCAGCCGGACTGGGCGGAGCGTCGCCCGGCCGAGCGCGCGAAGGTGCTCAACGCCTTCTCCGATCTGGTCTTCAGCAATGCCGACTCGCTGATGGACATCGCGCAGGCGGAGACCGGCAAGGCCCGCGTCTACGCCCAGGAAGAGGTGCTCGACGTGGCCCTCACCGCGCGGTACTACGCCACCCACGGCCCCAAGATGCTGGCCGAGCGCAAGGCCGCCGGCATGATCCCGGGCGCCACCGACGTGCGCATCCGCTACCAGGCCAAGGGCGTGGTGGGTGTGATCAGCCCGTGGAACTACCCGCTGACCCTGGCGGTCTCCGACGCCGTGGCCGCGCTGATGGCCGGCAATGCCGTGGTGATCAAGCCGGACAGCAACACCCCGTACTGCGCGCTGGCCCTGGCCGAGCTGCTCTACGAGGCCGGTCTGCCGCGCGAGCTGTTCGCCGTGGTGCCCGGACCGGGTTCGGTGGTCGGCCAGGCCATCGTCGAGAACTGCGACTACCTGATGTTCACCGGCTCGTCGGCCACCGGCTCCACCCTCGCTCAGCAGGCGGGCAAGCGGCTGATCGGCTTCTCCGCCGAGCTTGGCGGCAAGAACCCGCTGATCATCACCGGCGACGCCGACCTCGACAAGGCGGTGGAGGGCGCGGCCCGCGCCTGCTTCTCGAACTCGGGTCAGCTGTGCATCTCCATCGAGCGGATCTACGTCGCCCGCGAGATCGCCGACGAGTTCTCGCGCAAGTTCGCCGAGTACGTCGACGGCATGAACCTGGCCGCCACCTACGACCTGAGCGCGGACATGGGCTCGCTGGCCTCCGCCGATCAGGTCAAGACCATGGAGCGGCACGTCGAGGACGCCGTCGCCAAGGGAGCGACGGTGCTGGCCGGCGGCCGTAAGCGCGCCGACCTGGGCCCGTTCTTCTACGCCCCGACCGTGCTCACCGACGTCACCGAAGAGATGGAGTGCTGCCGCAACGAGACCTTCGGACCGCTGGTGTCGATCTACCCGGTCGACACCGTGGAGGAGGCCGTCAAGCGCGCCAACGACACCGAGTACGGCCTCAACGCCAGCATCTTCGCCGGCAGCGTGGCACAGGCCCAGAAGATCGCCGACAAGCTCCGTGCGGGCACCGTCAACATCAACGAGGGCTACGCCGCGGCGTGGGGCTCCACCGCCGCACCGATGGGCGGCATGGGCATCTCGGGTGTCGGTCGGCGCCACGGCGAGGAGGGTCTGCTCAAGTACACCGAGCCGCAGACCGTTGCCGCGCAGCGCTTCATCGGTCTGGACGGCATGGTCGGCGTGCCGCGCGATCTGTTCCTCAAGGTGACGCCGCTGGCGATCCGCGGTCTCAAGTACCTGCCGGGCCGCTGATCGGTCCCACTCGCACTACGCCGCGGGCCCTCCCTTCGCACTGAAGGGAGGGCCCGCGGCAGTCGATGGGGCGGTGTTCTGCGAGGTCAGCGGCGCCGGCGGCGCAGGATCACCACCACCGCGGCCAGCAGGGCGATCAGCGCGGCGATCATCGCCGGGGTGATGCCCTGACCCGACAGCGGGGTCGGTGCGGTCCGGCGCAGTCGGCTGAACTGGTCGCGCGCCGCATCGGCCTGAGCGACGGCGTCGCCCTTGAGCCGGGCCGGCTCCGGGGTCCGATCGACGGCGGGAACCGCGGGCTTCACGACCGGTGCCGGGGCGGCGTCGGTCCGGGTGGCGGGGTCTGCCGCGGGCGACGATGTCTGCACCGCCGTGGGCGGCAGCTCGGCGGACTTCGCCGGCACTGCCGCCACCTCGGTGACCGTCGACTCGGTGGCGGTCCCGGCGGGGGCGTCCGGATCGGCCGGTGCCGGCGTCGGCGCGTCGGGGGTGTCGGTGGCGGGGGTGTCGGCGGCGAGCGCGGCCAACAGTTCGGCCTTCTTCATCGTCGAGTAGCCGTGCAGGCCGCGGGCCTTGGCCTCGGCACGCAGTTCGGCGACGGTCTTGGCGGCGCGGGGATCGTTGTCAGCCATGGTGACGGAGCTCCTAGGGGTGGACGTTCAGGCGGGCGAGCAGATCGTTGTCGATGGCGCTGAGTTCGTTGCCGACCGCCCGCTGTGCGGCGCGGCGCTGCGCCGGCGGCATGGTGTCGGCGGCGTCCAGCGCCACCACCAGGTTGTCGAGTCGGCCGCGCATGCTGGCGACGAAGGCCGCCCCCTCAGGGGTCTTCTCCAACTGCTCCACCTTCGCGGACGATTCGGTGGCGGCCGCGATCCGGGCCCGCAGCGGTGCGCTCGGCCCGCCGTACTGGTTCAGCAGCGAGGCCGGCACCCCGGCGCGCCGGGCCTGGAAGGCGGTCACCTCGCTGCGCGCCGCAATCGCACCGCGGTACAGGATGGGACCGGCGATCGGTGCGGCGATCCGCGCGACCGCCAGGTAACGCTTGATCCGGCTGGGCGCCAGCAGCCCCGGCTGCTGGGTGGCCTTCGCCTGCGCCGCGACGCTCTTGGCTTCGGCGGCATGCGCCCGCTCCTGGGCCTTGCCCGCGGTCTTGGCGGTCTTGCGCTCGGCCTTCTGCGCCTTCTTGTGGAACTTCTGCTCCGCGCGCAGGGCCTGGCGATGCCGCTTGGTCTCCTCGTGTGAGCTGACCTTGGCCTCCAGCTTGACCCGCGTCTTGAGGGCCTTCTGTTCGGCCTTGCGGATCTTGGCTTCGGCCTTGCGCTCGAGGCGTCGGGCCTTCCGGGACTCTGACAGACCCATGGTGTCCTTTCCGCCGCACGACCTGCCTGGCCGTGCCTGCTATCAGTTTTGCATAGTGTCGGTGGCAGATGAGACGGTGACGCGGGCGCTCCGTTCTTTTGAAATCCTGGGAACCGCCGGCGCCCGGCGGCGACCACGAGGGAGGTGGCAGGTGCGCGCAGTGATCCTCGGCGCCCGCGACCTCACCGGCTGCGAACACCGCCTGGCTCTCACCGCGGCGGCCCGGGAGTCGGGCGAGGAATCGAGTACCGGCGATACGCCCGAGGCCCGCCGGCGTATCGAGGCCGCCGCCGAACACCGGGCGGCGGTGATCGAGCGGCTCCGCGCCTTTCAGGAGGGCCGCTCGTCGACCGTGGTGACGATCGATCCCGGGCTGGCGTACCGAGAGCGGGCCGCGCAGACCCTGGCCGCCTGCGCGGCCGGGGCCGACTGGATCTTCCACGCGGTGCTGCCCACCGATCGGGTGGGCGGGCGACGCGGGCACGCCGAGGCGCTGATCCGCCAGGGAACCGGATACCTGCCGCTGATCATCGTCAACCACCGGATCACCAACCCGGCCAAGCCGGACCGCAACCCCGACGAGCCCGCCACCGTGCGCACCAGCGGGTTGGACCGCTGGGACCCGCAACCGGACGTCACCCGCTCCTCGCGCAGCAATCGCCGCGACGTGATGCGGCTGGCGCAGCTCGCGGCCATGCTCGACGGCCTGGGCCTCGCGGTGTCGCTGGACTCCCGGTTCTGGACGGGTGCGGTGATCGGCGTGGACGCCGACTGCATTGTGGCCGTCGCCCTCGGCGAGGTGATGCGCGACTACGACACGACCTTCGCCCACCGGCGGGCCGTGGCCCAGGGCATCGAGCCCACCGCACCGCGACGCGTCAACGAGTGCCGCACCTGCGAGTGGTGGCCGCGCTGTCACGCCGAGCTGGAGGCGATCGACGACGTGAGCCTGGTGGTCGGCGGTGCCGGCGGCGAGGCGCTCGGCGAGATGGGCATCCGGACCGTCGCCGATCTGGCCGTCTACCGCGGCGATCCGCCCGAGGACTGGCCCGGCTACCCGAACTTCCACGATGCGGTGGTGACCGCCAACTGCCGCCGGCGCGGGGTGCCGCTGGTGCGCCGGCTGGACCGGCCCAGCGTGCAGCGCGCCGACGTCGAGGTGGACGTCGACATGGAGAGCTACGGCGAGCGCGGCGCCTACCTGTGGGGCACGCTGCTGACCGACAACACCGCGGGCGAGCCGGTGCGCTACCGCCCGTTCGTCACCTGGGATCCGCTGCCGACCTTCGACGAGGGGCACGCCTTCGGGCGGTTCTGGTCGTGGCTGATGCACCGGCGCGCGCTGGCCCACGAGGCCGGCAAGACCTTCGCGGCCTACTGCTACTCGCAGCACGCAGAGAACAAGTGGCTGCGGGCCAGCGCCGACCGCTTCGCCGGTGTGCCCGGGGTGCCCCCGCGCGACGAGGTGGACGCCTTCATCGCCTCGCACGAATGGGTCGACATCTTCGAGTCGGTGAACCAGAACTTCGTCTGCCCCGACGGCAAGGGTCTCAAGCGGATAGCCCCGGTCGCCGGTTTCGGCTGGCAGGACGCCGAGGCCAGCGGTGAGGCATCGATGGAGTGGTACGCCGCGGCCGTCGGCCTGGACGGCGGCCCGCTCGACCTGACGCAGCGCGACCGGCTGCTGCGCTACAACGAGGACGACGTGCAGGCCACCAAGGTGCTGCGCGAATGGCTCAGCTCCGAGCGGATCCTGCGGCTGCCCACCGTCGACGACCTGCTTCGCTGACGTCGCCGGGGCCGCGCTACGGGGCCAGATCGACGGGCTGCTCGGAGGTGCGGACGGTGCCCAGTGCCGCGGCGGCGCGGCGGCGCCGCGCCGAGACGATCACCCGGGCGCCGACGGCCAGCATCACGGCGACCGCGGCCAGTGTGCCGCCGAGCAGCGCGGGCCCGGCGCCGGCCAGTCCCTCGGCCAGGAGCCAGACCGCGAAGCCGAGGAACAGCGCCGCGGAGCCCAGCGCGATGGTGCGCTCGGGCAGATGCTTGCCGAACAGCCGGCCGACGGCGATGGCCAGCGCGTCGGCGGCCACCATGCCCAGCGTCGAACCGATCCAGGTGCCCAGCCAGTTGTGGTCGGCGGCCAGGGTGATGGTGGCGAACATCGTCTTGTCGCCCAGTTCGGCGAGCGTGAAGGCGCTCATCACGGCCAGAAAGGCGCTGCCGCCCACCCGGCCGGCCCGGCTGGTCTCGTCGTCGGACAGCTCGTCCCCGCGCAGCGTCCACAGGGCGAAGGCCAGCATGGCCAGGCCACCGGCCACTGACATCAGGTGCGCCGGGATGGACAGGCCGAGGAAGTGCCCGAAGAGCACGGACACCGCGTGCACCAGCGTCGTCGCGGCGAGGATCGCCGTCAGCACCACCCACCAGCGGTAGCGCAGCGCATAGGTGAGGGCGAGCAGCTGCGACTTGTCGCCCAGTTCGGCGACGAAGATCACGCCGAAGCCGAGGAGGAGTGCCGCTGTCATGCGGGCAACCCTAGGGAGGTCCGGCGGCCCGTGCAACACCTCGCTCGGCCGTATCGTCGCAGGTAGGAAGGCCAAAGGAAGAAGTTAGGGCAACCTCACAGTAGGAGTCCGGGCGACCGGGGCGGCGCAGGCCCGGGTGAGCAACAGGCACAATGGCCGACGTGACGTCCCAAGCCCTCGACTCGCGCGTGCGCCCGATCACCGGTCCGCTGCGCCCGCTGGAGATCGCGACCGTCGCCATTCTGTCCGGTCTGACGGTGGTCGCCGTCGTGGTGGCCGCGGTGATCCCGATGGCCCAGGCGGCCGGACTGCTGGCGCCGGTGCCCATCGCGCTGGTGGCCGCCCGCACTCGGCTGCGGGCGGTGGTGGCGGCCTCGGTGACCGCGACCGCGGTGACCTTCGCGGTCGCCGGTCTCGGCGCGGCGCTCTCGGTGGTGGCCTCGGCCGTCATCGGCGGCGTGGTCGGTGAGGTGAAGCGGCGCGGCGGCGGACTGCCGAGGCTGCTGGCGGTCTCGGTGATCGTCGCCCCGCTGCTGGCCTCGGTCTCGGTGGTCGTGCTGTTGATCCTGGTGCCGCTGCGCAAGTTGGCGCTGGCGATGATCAACAACCTCGTCTCGGGCGTCGGCAAGTTCATCGCCTGGCTCGCCGATGCGACCACATGGGTCGTGCACCGCGCGGTGGGGCTGTTCGGTCGGGAGTCGGGTTTCGATCTCGATTGGCACTCGGCGAGCGACTGGTTCGGGCGATTCGGGGATGCCATCGAGCGGTACTGGTGGATCTGGCTCTGGGTCTCCGGAGCAATCGGCAGTTTCCTGTCGCTGGTGGTGGCCTGGTGGATCCTGAACGGTGTCGTCGATCGGCTGGCGCACATCAAGATGCAGGACACCCTCGACTCGGCGCGCGATCTGCGTCTGGAGGAGGCGGTGGCGCCGCTGCCGTTGCGGATGGCCGGGGTCGGCTACCGCTATCCGGGCACCGAGGTCGATGTGCTCACCGGCATCGAACTGGCCCTGACCCAGGGCGAGTTCGTGGCCGTCGTGGGCGCCAACGGCTCGGGCAAGTCGACGCTGAGCAAGCTGCTCGCCGGCACCCCGCCCACCATCGGTCTGGTCGATCGGCCCGGCGATCCGGGGCTCGGCCGGCGCGGCGGCACGGCGATGGTCCTGCAGCGCCCGGAGGCGCAGATGCTCGGCTCCCGGGTGGCCGACGACCTGGTCTGGGGTCTGCCGCCGGATCAGACCGTCGACATCGAGGGGCTGCTGGCCGAGGTCGGCCTGGCCGGGCTGGGCGAGCGGGAGACCTCCGATCTGTCCGGCGGCCAGCAGCAGCGACTGGCCGTCGCCGCGGCGCTGGCTCGCGAGCCGCAACTGCTGATCGCCGACGAGATCACCTCGATGGTCGACCCGCAGGGGCGCGTCGAGCTGATCGAGATCCTCGCCGAACTGCCGCGCACCCGCGGCATCACCGTCGTGCTGATCACCCATCGTGACGCCGAGGCGCGGGCGGCCGACCGGGTGATCCACCTGGAGGCCGGCCGGATCGTCGCCCACCGTCCCGAATGGATGCGCCCCGAGGCGCACACCCCGGAGCTGCCCGTCGCCCACGGCGCGGGCGAGCCGCTGCTGGTGATCGACGACGTGAGCCACACCTATCTGCGCGGCTCACCGTGGGAGGTCACCGCGCTGCGTTCGGTGAACCTCCAGGTGGACAAGGGCGACGGCGTCCTGATCGTCGGCGGCAACGGCTCGGGGAAGACCACCCTGGCCTGGATCGTCGCCGGCCTGATCGTCCCGACCAACGGCTCGGTGCTGCTGCACGGCGAGCCGATCGGCGGCCAGATCGGCAGCGTGGGCCTGGGCTTCCAGCACGCCCGGCTGCAGCTGCAGAAGACCACCGTGGGCGACGAGATCATGGCCGTCGGCGGCGAATCGGTCGGTACCGCAGAGGTGGCCCGGGTGCTCGACCTGGTGGCGCTGCCGCGGGAGATCGCCGTGCGCCGGGTCGACTCGCTGTCCGGCGGGCAGATGCGCCGCGTGGTGCTGGCCTCGCTGGTGGCCGCGAAGCCGGACGTGCTGGTGCTGGACGAGCCGCTGGCCGGGCTGGACCCGGGCGCCCGCGAGGAGGTGCTCGACGTGCTGGCCGGGCTGCGCCGCCAGGGCATCACCATCATCATCATCTCGCACGATCTGGAGGCCCTGGATCGCGTGTGCAACCGCCGGGTCGCGCTGACCGACGGCGTACTGGAGGGACGACGATGACCCTGCGCACCCCGCCGCTGCGGCAGCTGCCCGGCGATTCCGTGGTCCACCGGATGTGGGCCGGCACCAAACTGATCATCGTCCTGGTGCTGGGCGTGATGACCTGGGTGCTGCCGTCCTGGCCGAGCCTGGGCTTCGTGGCCCTGTGCGTGCTGGTCTTCGCGATCGCCGCCGGCATCCCGCTCGGGGCCGTCCCGCGCCCGCCGTGGTGGTTCTGGGCGCTGATGCTGATCGGTGGCGTGATGACCGCACTCAGTTCCGGCGGGTCCGGGGTGCTGGTCTACCTGCGCGGCGTGGTGCTGGGCCTGATCGTGCTGGCGATGAGCATCATGGTCGTCTGGACCACGCCGATGGCCGAGATCGCCCCCGCCATCGCCCGGCTGATGGCGCCGTTGCGGGTGCTGCGGCTGCCGGTGGACGAATGGGCGGTGTGCATCGCGCTCGCGCTGCGCGGACTGCCGATGCTGATGGAGGAGATGAAGATGCTGCGGGCCGCGCACCGCCTGCGGCCCACCTCCCGCGCCGACTCCGGGCATCCCTCGGCCGAGCTGAGCATCATCGACATGGTGGTGGCCGCGATGAGTTCGGCGATGCGCCGGGCGGCCGAGATGGGGGAGGCGATCACCGCGCGCGGCGGAACGGGCCGGCTCACGGCGTATCCGTCGCACCCGGGCCGGATCGACGCGATCGCGCTGGCCCTCGTGGCGCTGGCCTGCGCCGCGGCGATCACCCTGACCGTCCTGCTCTGACCGATCCTGCTCTGACCCGATCCTGCTCTGACCCGATCCGGCGCCGACTAGATCCAGCTCTGGGCGATCCGGGGAGCCGCGGGTACCCTGTGCGGGTCCCGAATCGTGAGGAGTGCCCGAGATGACCGAACCGAGCCCAGCCGAACCGAGCCCAGCCGAACCGAACCCGACCGAACCGAACCGTCCGGTACCGGAACCCGCAGGATCAGACCCCGCGCGACCGGACGCGGCGGCGCCGGAGAACGCGGGCGCGGCCCCGCAGGAGCCGTTCGTGCCGATCCCGCCGCCGCCCGCCGGTGCCCAGCCTTACCCGGGGGCCCAGCCGTACCCGGGGGCCCAGCAGCAGTGGATGCCCCCGGTCGACGAGGAGACGCTGCCCCCGCTCCCCGGCGTGACGCCGCCGGCCGGCGGGACACCGCTGTGGAAGTACCTGGGCATCTTCGTCGGGATGTCGGTCCTGCTGTGGCTGATCTACCTGGCCCTGGAGGCCGTGCTCGGCGGCGGGCTGGGCTTCATCCCGCTCATCGCGCCGTTCCTGGCCGCGATGACCACCGTCGACTCCTTCGTCAAGAGCCACCGGCGGGTGCCGGCCGCGGCCGAACGCTGGTGGCTCATTTGGTGGTCGTTCGGTGCGCTGCTCGTCTGGGCCGTCGTCGGCGGGCTGAGCGTCTTCGTCGTCCCCGGCGACGACGATCTGAGCGGCTGGCAGGCATCCGACACGGCCCTGGTGGTAGGGCTGCTGGTGCTCGGTGCGGGGATCAGCTTCCTGGGCATCTGGCTGGGCTACACCTTCTGGCCCAAGCGCTCGGTGAAGAACCGCCGGCGCTACGAGGAGCGGCGCGCCGCGAAGGGACGCTGAGCGGGGCCGCCCGGCCGCGGGACTCACCGGCCTCGTGCCGATGACCGGAACCGTGCAGAAATGCAGACGACGCCCACTCCCGGGGGAGTGGGCGTCGTCGTTGGTGCGAAAGTGCTGCGAGTACTGGACTCAGGGAACGATCAGGCCGTCGGCGGCCACGGCGCGACCGTAGCGCTCGGCGGCGTCGTCCCAGTTGACGACGTTCCACCAGGCCTTGACGTACTCCGGCTTCACGTTCTGGTAGTCGAGGTAGAAGGCGTGCTCCCACATGTCCAGCATGACGACCGGGATCAGTGCGGCGGAGGTGTTGCCGCTCTGATCGGTCAGCTGCTCGATCACCAGGCGCTTGCCGATGGTGTCGTAGCCCAGGATGGCCCAGCCGCTGCCCTGCAGGGTGGTGGCCGCGGCGGTGAAGTGTGCCTGGAACTTGTCGAAACCGCCGAAGTCACGGCCGATGGCCTCGAGCAGGTCGCCGGTGGGCTCGCCGCCGCCGTTGGGCGAGAGGTTCTTCCAGAAGATCGAGTGGTTGGTGTGACCACCGAGGTGGAAGCCGAGGTTCGCGCTCAGGCCGAAGACCTTGCCCGCGATGTCACCCGCCTCGCGTGCCTCGGCCAGCTTGTCCAGCGCGGTGTTGGCACCGGCCACATAGGCGGCGTGATGCTTGCTGTGGTGCAGCTCCATGATCTTGCCGGAGATGTGCGGCTCCAGAGCGCCGTAATCGTAATCGAGATCGGGCAGGGTGTAGACGGCCACGAGTCGTCCCTCTCTATTCGGTGCTTTCCCCGGATGCGGGGCTACTTTCTACCTGGTCCAATTACTACACTTCCCCAGACCGCGACGACGCGCAAGGGTTGCGCCCGCCGGTCCGGCGGGGTGTGCCGCGGCCCGCCGGCGACGACTGTCCGAGCGCGGCGGGGGTGCGTCGACGGGGTCAGAGCAGGATCACGAGCGCGATGATCGCGACCAGCGCGACGATGCTGGCGAAGGTCGCCAGGCACTGGCGCCGGACATCGTAGAACGGCCACGACTCCGAGCGACGGGTCATGGTGCCCGCAGCGATGACCGACTTCCGCGACATGGCGGCGCTCCCCCTTCGTTCTACGCGGTGATCCACCTCACAGTGGATCGGTGTTGGCGGTAGCCTACCCGGCTCCGGCGGGGCGTGGCCAACGGGTCCGGTCCCGCGCGGGATGTGGAACCCCGATCGGCGGTCGTACGCTGGACGGCATGAGCATCTTCGATCGGATCACGGCGGCCGGCAACGTGAAGCAGGCGATGGTGTCGGCGCAGCGGGCGCTGCCCGGCCGGGCCGAGGCGCTCGAAGTGCCGGCCGAGCACGCGGTGCTGGGCACCCCGCTGCGCGACTGGCCCGAGTCGCTGCATGCGGTGGTGCTGGCCGGCGGCTGCTTCTGGGGGATCGAGGAGATCTTCTGGCAGGTGCCCGGCGTTTACACGACGGCAGCCGGGTACGCCGGCGGGTACACCCCGAATCCGACCTACGAGGAGGTGTGCACGGCGCAGACCGGCCACACCGAAGCGGTGCTCGTCGTCTTCGATCCGCAACAGGTGAGCCTGGACGAGGTGCTGGCCGTCTTCTTCACCGCGCACGACCCGACGCAGGAGATGCGGCAGGGCAACGACGTCGGCACCCAGTATCGGTCGGCGATCTACACCTTCGATCCGGCCGATACCGAGCGCGCCGCACAGGCCGCGGCCCGCTTCGCGCCGGTGCTGGCCGAGGCCGGCTACGGCCCGGTCACCACCGAGATCACCGAGCTCGAGCGCGCCGGCGCCGGCCGCTTCTACTACGCCGAGCCGGTGCACCAGCAGTACCTGCACAAGAATCCGAACGGCTACCGCTGCCACGCCGCGACGGGGCTGACCTTCCCGTCCGCCGGCTGATCGCGTACCGGACGGCCTCTTCCGTGACGACGACCCTCACCGCCGCGCAGTGGAACCGGACGGTGCTGTCGCGCCAGCACCTGCTCGAGCGCGCCGACGAGGATGCGGTGGACGTGATCGATCGCTGCGTCGGCCTGGGCGCCCGCGATCCGCAGGCCCCGTTCTTCGCACTCTTCTCACGCATAGCCGACTTCGATCCGGCCGAACTCGACGACCTGCTCAGCGGGCGCGAGGTGGTGCGGATGGGCTTGCACCGCGGCGAGACGACGCTGATCGACGGTCTCGATGCGCGGTGGATTCATGCGCTGCGGTGCTCGGCAGGCCCGGGCGACGAGGATCTGGGTGGCGGGGATTTGGGCAGCAGGGATTTGGGCGGCAGGGATTTGGGCGGCGCGGATTGCGACGAGTTGCTCGAGCTGGTGTCGTCGCTGTTCACCCGGGTGGGCGACGGCGACGACGCGACACCCGCCGGTGCCGCGGTGCCAGGTGCGGTGATCCGCGAGACGCTGGCCCGCCGGTGGCCCGGCGTCCCGGTGGCCTCGCTCATCGCGGTGGTGCGCACCCGGCTGCCACTGGTGCAGGTGCCGCCGCGGGGGCTGTGGCGATGCGAGGGCCCGCCTGCCTATCACCTGCTGGATCACTGGATCGGCGACGGTGTGCCGATGGTCGACGGCGACGAGGCGCGCCGGGATCTGATCCGGATGTATCTGCGCGGGCACGGACCGGCTTCGGCGCCGGCACTCGTCGAGTGGAGCGGATTGCCGGAGTTGGCGCCGCTGCTGGCGGCGATGGCGGCCGACTGGGAGCTGGCCGAGTTCACCGGGCCGGACGGGCGACTGCTGTACGACCTGGAAGGGTTGCCGACGTCGACCGGTGAGGAGCCCGCTCCGGTCCGGTTGCTCGCCCCGAACGACGGCGCGCTGGCGGCCGCCGCCGACCGGGGCGCGCTGGCCGATCCCGGCGTCTACGCGGCGGCGATCGCGGGCGTCGGGGCGGCGG
>CAZEOP010000002.1:1191-19367 GCA_964513715.1 uncultured Gordonia sp. | reverse complement strand
TTGGTCGATCTGCAGCCGGCCCAGCGCGCCGAGGTGGAGCGGGAGGCGGCTCGGTTGACCGCTTTCGCCGGACGCTGATTCCGGTCAGCGGCGCAACTCGAAAGCTGAACTTGAGAGTGTCGCGCGGCGTGTTATCCACACGCGATCCACAGGACGTGCGAGTGAACGGCAGTTGTCGATCCGGGTAGTCCCAGAGTGAGGTACATCGCATTCTGCGGCGAAAAGTGGGCTGAAATATGAACAAGTCCTCAGTTTTTGGACGGCGACCTCGGATTCATCCACAAATCCACAAAGCTGTACACAGGACTGTCGGCAGGGTGTGGACGGTGTGGACAACGCTTCGCGGCGCGGTTGTGGATAACTTTCGATGGTCGATGCGGCAGGCCCCGACCGTCGAAAGACGGGCCTGTGGTAGGGCTCCGCGAGCGTTCGGAGACCGAACCCCGGGTGCCGGATCGGCGGTCTGTGCGACCATGGATCGCGTGAGCATGGACATCGAACAGATCGACGTCGCCGACCTTCCGGACGACTTCACCGATGTCACCGATCGTGTCTTGCTGGACGTCCGGGAAGACGACGAATGGGACGGCGGCCATGTGCGCGGCGCGCTGCACATTCCGCTGGACGACGTCCCCGGCCGCTTTGACGAGCTCGACCTGGAGGCGGATCTGCTGGTGATCTGCCGAACCAGCGGACGCAGCTTCCGGTTGCTGCAGTATCTGGCGATGCGCGGTGTCGACGGCACCTGCGTGCGCGGCGGCATGGTGGCGTGGGAGGCCGCGGGCAAGCCCGTCGAGACCGGTCCGGAGTCGACCCCCTGATGCTCGACGTCTGTCCCGACTGCCGCATTCAGGCCGGACACCGGCCCGGTCGCACGCTCTGCCCGCGCTGCGGCGGCCGGCTGATCGTGGTCGACGAGGCGACCCGAGAGCCGATCCCGGCCCCGCCGACCGTGCCCGCCCCGCCGATCGTGTCCGCCCCACCGACCGCGCCGGCGCAGCGGCCTGCCGCACCCGCCCCGTCGCCCGTCGTCGAGCGGCCCGTCGCCCAGTCCTCCGTCGCCCAGTCCTCTGTGGCGCAGCCGCCGGCCGGTCCGGCGCCGGTTCCCGCGGGTCGGCCGGCGCTGCGCTGGGTGGCCCATCGGCCGCTGAACACCCTGCCCGCGCCCCGGCCCCCTGTTCCTGAACGGGCACCCGGCATTCCGCGGTATCCGGCCGTCCCGAACTGGGGTCTCCGCGACGTCCCGGTGGCCGCCGACGATGCCGTGGCGGCCGCCGATCCGGGTGCCGTCTTGCATCGCGCGCTCGGCTGGCTGTGGCCGTTGCTGGCGGTGGCCGCGGCGGCGCAGCTGCTGCGCTACCTCACCCTGGTGGTCAACCGGTCCCGGCCGGTGCCGTTCTGGTGGGACGTGCTCTCGTTGAGCATCGTCTCGATCTGCGGCTACGCGGCCCTGCTCGGTGTGCTCGGGGTGCTGTATCTCTTCGCGCGCTGGGTGGTGGCCGTGCGCCGGACCTCGTTCGCCGCGGCCGGGCGGAGCGAGCCGCGCCGCCGCGCCGTGGTGATCGCCGGTGCGGTGGTCTTTCCGGTCAATCTGGTGACCGCGCCGCTGCTGCTGCGGGAGCCGGCGCGCGCCGTGGGCGGCGCCGACGGCGCGCGCGCCGAAACGCTGATCACCAAGGCCGCGGTCGCCTGGGCGCTGGTCTGCCTGGTCGGACTGATCGCGCTCGGCTATCGCATCGCCGCGGCGGTGGATCACAGCGTGCAGACCGGGGCCGATGCGATGGGCTGGGCGGTGCTCGGCTTCGCCGTTTCGGCCGCCTTCGCGGCCTGGCTGCGGCCTCGGCTGGGCCGGCTGGTCGCGAGCGCCGACGCGGTGGCGCCCGTCCCGGCCCGGCGACTGGTGGTGGCATGACCGGGGTCTCGCGCTCGGGAAAGCCGGCCGTCGTCGCCCATCGGGGTTCCTCGGCCGAGCATCCCGAGCACACCCTGGCCGCCTACGAGGCGGCGCTGTCCGAGGGCGCGGACGGTCTGGAGTGCGACGTCCGGCTGACCGCCGATCACCAGCTGGTGTGCGTGCACGACCGGACCATCGATCGCACCTCCGACGGCGCCGGCGTGGTCAGCGAGCTGACGCTGGCCCAGCTGCGCGAGCACGACTTCGGGTCGTGGAAGAACGGGAAGCCCGCCGCGGTGCTGACCCTGCCCGAGCTGCTGGAGCTGACTCTGGACTGGTGCCGGCCGGTGCGACTGTTCATCGAGACCAAACACCCGGTGCGTTTCGGTTCGCTGGTGGAGCAGCGTCTGCTCGAGACGCTGCGCGAGTTCCGGGTGGGCGCCCCGCCGTCGGCCGATCACAGTCGCGCGGTGGTGATCTCGTTCTCCCCGTCGGGCATCTGGCGGATCCGGCGCAGCGCGCCCATGCTGCCGACCATTCTGCTGGGGGAGACGGTTGCCGGGATCTCGTCCGGGGCGGCGACGGCGGTCGGAGCCACCGGTGTCGGACCGTCGGTGCGGACCCTGCGCGCCCATCCCGAGCTGGTCGACCGGGCCGCCGCCGGCGGCCGAGTCACCTACTGCTGGACGGTGGACAGCCAGGAGGACGTGCAGCTGTGCGCCGACCTGGGGGTGCGGTGGATCGCGACCAACGAACCGGCGCAGGTGCGCGACTGGCTGGTCACCGTCGACTGACTGTGCCGGCCGGGACGGGCGGTGCGCCGGCGAAGGGTGGGCGCCGCGAAGGGTGGGCGCCGCGAAGGGTGGGCGCCGCCGAACGACCGCCCGGGCCGGGTCGGACGCGCGATCGCGGGTCCGGGAATGAGAGAGTAGGGGCATGGCGAAGAAGAGCAAGCGCGGACCGCGTCCGGGAAGTAATCGGGCCGAGCGGATGGCGGCGCGCAAGGCGCGCCAGGCCGCCGCACTGGCACCGCCCGAGCGGCCGTTCCAGGATCTGCCGGGCGCCGAATGCGACCTGGTGGCCATGCGCGCCTTCATCGCCTCCGCGAGCGCCCAGGTGCGCTTCGCCGACGGCTTCACCGCGGCCAACGAGGCCGACTTCGTCACGATCCTGCCCGGTGCCGGCCCGGCCCTGGTGCGTCGGCGCGACGCCGCGATCTGGGGTGAGCGGGGAGCCGCCAAGGGCGACGCCGACGGCAAGGTGACCCAGGCCCTGGTGGCGCTGCAGACCGATCCGGAGCCGGAGGATCTGGCGGCGAGCCTCGCCGGTGCCCTGGCGTGGGCGGCGAATGCAAAGCCCGGGACCGAGTACTCGGGCAAGCCCGCCGAGCTGGACCTGGCGCAGATCGTGGACCCGCAGGCGAGCCTGGACGTGGTGGTCTACGAGAACTTCGACTGGTGGTTCGGCGACGACGCCGAGGTGGATCCGCAGATCAGGGCCATGCTGGCCCGCGCCAACGAGTCGATCCTGCCGACCACCCGGCTCACCCCGCCCAGCGGCGTCGGGGCCCCGTGGTGGGTGGCCGCCGGCGACCGCGCGCATCTGCGCTGGGTGCGTCCGGAGGACGAGGAGACGCTGATGAAGGCGCTGGCCCGGGTGCATGCCGCCGGCCGGCTTACCATGGGCGAGGGCTCGCGTTTCGCCGGCTCGTTCCGCACGCACGGCCTGGTGGTCCCGGTCTTCGATCTGGACATCGAGCGGCACGCGCAGGAGTGGTACGACGCGCTCGACGCCCTGGATTCGGCCTTTACCGAGGCGCTGGCCGACACCAGCGAGCTGACCGCCGCCGAGCGCGGCTCGCGGGCCGGCATCATCGCCCGCCAGGTCACCCTGCGCTGACCGCCGCCGTCAGCGGGAGAAGGCGCCGCCGGAGTTGTCGCTGAGCAGATCGTCCGGCACCGGCCGGCCGCGCCGCAGGTAGTCGAAGAACTGCTCGGTGTCGGCACCGACGGTCAGCGAATCGCCGTCGTCGGTGTACTCCGGGCCGCCGGTCGGCACGGTGGTGGTGACGATGTCGCCGCGCAGTTTCCAGGCCAGCCAGGCCAGATTCCACAGGTGATCGCCCTGCGCGACGGTCAGCGAGTCGGCCGCCCCGCCCAGGAACGGGAGGAGCCGGAACGGATTCAGCAGTACCGCGGGCGACGAGGCCCGGGCCGTCAGCGCCGCGAGGAACTTGCGCTGATTGACGACGCGTTCCAGGTCCGCGTTCGGGAAGGCGCGGGTGCGCACCAGGCCGAGGGCCTGCGCCCCGGTCAGCTGCTGACAGCCGGCCGGCAGCTTGAGCCCGGCCTTCGGATCGTTGAGCGGCCGATCCAGGCACATGGTGACGCCGCCGACGGCGTCGACCAGTTGGTCGAAGCCGCCGAAGCCGATCTCCGCGTAGTGATCGATGCGCATCCCGGTCAGGCTCTCGACGGTCTGCACCAGCAGTTGCGGGCCGCCGTCGTTGAACGCCGAGTTGATTTTGTGGCTGCCCATGCCCGGGATCGGCACATACAGGTCGCGCGGGATGCTGATCAGCATCGGTTTCCCGCTGCGGGGCAGGTGCGCCAGCATGATGGTGTCGGTGCGGGCGCCGTCCGCGTCGCCGGTGGCCAGCTTGTCCTTCTCGGCCTGGCTGAGGCCGTCGCGCGAGTCGGTGCCGACGATCAGCCAGGTGGTTCCCGGGGTGTTCGCCGGGCGGCCGGCGTAGGCGGCCAGCGCGTCGACCCGGTGCAGCCGGCTGTCGAAGTAGAAGGTCAGCCCCAGCGGGGTGATCACCAACACCAGCAGCGCGATCAGCAGAATCGGCAGTGCGCGGCGGCGGCGCCGGACACGGGGCTTTCGCCCGGGGCGGCGTTTGGCCGGAGCCTCCGTCGCGGCGCGGTCGTCCCGGCTGCCGGGCGGGGTGGGCCGTGACGACTCCGGCCGATCGGTGCGCGGCGGTCGCCGGCGGACCGGTCCGGCGGCCGGGACGGGCTCGGGCTCCTGACGCGGTGCGTAACCGGGCGGGGGAACCGGCCGCGGCGCGGGTGCCGGTACGGGCTCGTGGCGCGCCTCGCCGGCGGACGGACGGGCTGCGGCCGGGGGCCGGACCCCGGGTGCCGGCGGATCGTGCGGTCGGCGCCCGTGCGGATCGCGGGGCGAGGGCTGCCGGGACCGGGGATCGGGTTCACGGCTCCAGGCCAGCGGGGGTCCGGGTTCGGTGGGCCGCGGGACGTGCCGAGTCGGTGCGGGCCGGCCGGCGGCGCCCGGTGCGGGCCCCGGACCGGGAACCTGCGGAGTGCCGGGAACCTGCGGATTGCCGGGAACTGGGCCGCCGCGGCTTGAGCCGCCGGGGACTGGGCCACCGGGGACCGGGTCGCCGGGCAGGGGACGCCGCGGGGCCGGATGGCCGCCGTCGACAGGGGCGGGCCGCCGCGGTGGCACCGCGCCCCGACCGGCGTCGCGGGTCGGTTCCCGTCCCGGTGGCGGGGGCTGGCCGTTCATTCCGGCCAGAATACCGGCGCGGCGCGGCCCCGGAGGGTTGCGCTCGTCACGCCGCGGCGGCGCCTCAGCGCGGCTCGAGGACCTCGATGCCGGTGAACCGGGCCAGCTCCTCGGGCAGCACCACCGAGCCGTCGGGCTGCTGGTGGTTCTCCAGGATCGCCACCAGCCAGCGGGTGGTGGCCAGCGTGCCGTTGAGGGTGGCGGCGGTCTGCGCCTTGCCGTTCTCGTCCCGGTAGCGGGTGGCCAGGCGCCGGGCCTGGAAGGTGGTGCAGTTGGAGGTGGAGGTCAGTTCGCGGT
Source organism: uncultured Gordonia sp. (assembly GCA_964513715.1). Taxonomy (GTDB): domain Bacteria; phylum Actinomycetota; class Actinomycetes; order Mycobacteriales; family Mycobacteriaceae; genus Gordonia. The sequence goes on along the minus strand of CAZEOP010000002.1, from coordinate 13,648 downwards.
ACGCGCCCTGGGTGGGCACCCACGCCTCGCAGTCGAACTTGCGGGCCGCGGAGCTGCCCAGATCGCCGGCGGCCACGTCGATCACCCGGTAGGGGACGTCGACGGCCGCGAGCATCGACTTCTCGAAGTCGAGCAGCCGCTGATGCTCGGCCTCGGCGTCCTCGGGCTTGCAGTAGACGAAGCCCTCGACCTTGTCGAACTGGTGCACCCGGATGATGCCGCGGGTGTCCTTGCCGTGCGAGCCGGCTTCCCGGCGGAAGCAGGTGGACCAGCCCGCATAGCGCACCGGACCGTCGGACAGATCCAGGATCTCGTCGGCGTGATAGCCGGCCAGCGGCACCTCCGAGGTGCCCACCAGGTACATGTCGTCGGCCTCCAGGCGGTACACCTCGGCGGCGTGCGAGCCCAGGAAGCCGGTGCCGCCCATCACCTCGGGGCGCACCAGCACCGGCGGGATCATCATCGTGAAGCCGGCGGCCGTGGCCTTGGCGGCGGCCATGTTCAGCAGGCCGAGCTGCAGCAGGGCGCCCGGCCCGGTCAGGAAGTAGAAGCGGGCGCCGGAGACCTTGGCGCCGCGCGCCATGTCGATCAGACCGAGGGACTCGCCGAGTTCCAGGTGGTCCTTCGGGTTCGCCAGCTCGCGCGGGGTGCCGACGTGCTCGAGCACCACGAAGTCGTCCTCGCCGCCCGGCGGCGTCTGCGGGGCGATCAGGTTGCTGATGGCCCGGTGCACCTCGTCGAAGGTGGCTCCGGCCTCGTTCTGTCGCGCGACCGCGGCCTTGACCTGGTCGGACAGCTCCTTGCCGCGGGCCAGCAGGGCGGCCTTCTCGTCGCCGGCGGCCTTGCCGACCAGCTTTCCCAGACCCTTCTGCTCGGCGCGCAGGGCGTCGGCTTCGCCGATCGCCGAGCGGCGCGCGGCATCGGCGTCGAGCAGCCGGTCGACCAGGGCAGGATCCTCGCCGCGGGCGCGTTGTGAATCGCGGACCAGATCGGGGTTCTCGCGCACAATCTTCAGGTCAATCACGACTCACAAGCCTACTCGCGCACAGTGTGGTGTTATCACCAGGCATGATGGATGACGATGAGTTCCCCAGATGTTGATGCGCAGAACCCCGACGGCGACGATCAGGTTCGCCGCGCCTCCGCCGTGCGCGTGATCACCGCGCTGGTCGCGGTGCTGCTCGGCGGGCTGGTGGCCGGCGGCGTGATCGCGGCCCGCGGCGGCTTCGCCGAGGCCGGCGGGCTGGGTGAGACGGTGATCGGGGAGGGGGCCTCGTACACCGAGACCGACTTCACCCGTTCGCAGGCCGGCGACTGTCTCACCTGGGGAGCGGGCGCGGCGGGGACTCCGGTCAAGGTGCCGTGCACCGACAAGCACCGTTTCGAGGTGGCCGGCACGCTGGACACCGCGCAGCTGCCCGGCTCCGAGTTCGGGCCGGCCGCGCCGTGGCCCGGCGTCGAACGCTTCACCGAGATCCGGGACGAGCACTGCCGGGTGATCGTCGACCGCTACCTGGGCGGCGGCCTGGACCCGCAGGGCCGGCTGGCCGTGGGGCTGATGTTCCCGTCGAAGGCGCAGTGGGATCGCGGGGCTCGGGTGCTGCGCTGCGGTATCGAGCAGCCCGGCCGCGAGGGCGTGCAGGAGGAGTGGACCGGCCGCGCCGCCGACACCGACCAGTCGTTCGCCTGGCCCGTCGGCACCTGCATCGGTTTCGACGAGAAGACCCGCAAGCCCACCACCACGCCGGTGAGCTGCGCCGAGCCGCACGCCTTCCAGACCACCGGTCTGGTCGACCTCTCGCAGCGCTTCGGGGCGCGGGACTCGGGCAAGCCGTGGCCGGACGTCGCCGCCCAGAACGACTACCTGCGGACCATCTGCCCCAATCAGACGAACCGTTTCTTCGGCGGCGAGCAGAAGTTCAAGAACACCACCCTGAATGTGCAGTGGTCGGTGATCTCCGAGGTCAGCTGGCTGGGCGGCAGCCGCCGGGTGGTCTGCTATGTGGCCCTGCCCGATCGCGGCGGCTTCGCCAAGCTGGTCGGCGACGCCAAGCAGCAGGTGCTGATCAACGGCAAGGTCCCGACCCCGCCGGAGGAGGGTCCGCCCGGACGCGCGCTGCCGACCCCGGTGCCGATGCCCGAGGGCTATGTGGCCAACCCCGAGGAGGAGCCGGCCCCGGCCGGCTAGACCCATGGCCGTGCGCATGTCGGACGGGGACTTCGAGGTCCTCGTCGGGGAGGCCCTGGACCTGCTTCCCGAAGAGCTGATGAACGCCATGGACAACGTGGTGATCATGATCCAGCCGGCGCATCCGGAGGACCGGAACCTGCTGGGCCTGTACACCGGCGTCGCGCTGACCGAGCGCACCCACGACTACGCCGGCTTTCTGCCGGACACCATCGAGATCTACCGGGACATCATCTTGTCGATCTGCCGCACCCGCGACGAGGTGCGCGAGCAGGTGGCGATCACCGTCCTGCACGAGATCGCGCATCACTTCGGGATCAGCGACGAGTGGCTGCACGAGCACGGCTGGGGCTGAGCCGGCGGATCAGCCGAGCGGCTCCTGCGCGGGGTCGACGACGAAGTCGGTGAGCGCGCCCCAGCGGTTCAGGTGCCAGCCGTCGTCGGTCAGTTCCAGTTCCACCGAGTCGGTGTTGCGCAGGTGGTGGCGCAGCGCGAACTCCGGGTCGACGCCGGCCAGATGCGCCGCGACCAGGCGGATCGCCGCGCCGTGCGAGACCAGATAGACATCGCGCGGCGCGTCGGCACGCAGGTGCGCGGCGGCCAGTCCGTCGAGCACCGGGACGTAGCGGTTGCGCAACATCTCCAGCGACTCGCCGCCGGGCAGCGCCACGTCCAGGTCGCCGCGATGCCAGGCGTGCACCACGTCCCGGAACTTCTCGTGCGCCTCGCGGTCGCTGCGTCCCTCCAGATCGCCCACCTGGACCTCGTGCACGTCGTCGATGGGCCGCGAGTCCAGCTCCCAGGCCGAGCCGATCAACTCGGCGGTCTGCCGGGCGCGGTTCGCCTGCGAGCTGAGCAGCACGGCCGGGCCGGTCAGCGGATTGGCCAGGCCGAAGCGGATCCCCTGGCGCGCCCCGAAGTCGGTGAGGTGGGCACCGGGCAGTGCGGTGTCGAGCTGCTGAAGCACATTGGCCGTCGTCTCGCCGTGGCGGACCAGAAACAGGCGCGCCATGTCAGTCCCGCCCCTGTGCCAGGGCGGTGAGCCACCGGAAGCTCTCGGCATGATCGGGCGGCGGCGCGGCGCCGCCGGCCCGGTCCATCGGCCACGAGCCGAGGTAGACGACGCGTTCGACGCCGCGGTGCAGCGCGCGGAGCGCCTCGCTGACCGCGTCGTCGTCCAGGTGGCCGACGGCGTCGAGGTAGAAGCGGTACTGGCCCACCGCGCCCGCGCCGCGCGGCCGGGACTCGATCCGGGTCAGGTCGACACCGCGGTCGGAGAACTCGGTCATCGCCGAGACCAGGCTGCCCGCCTCGTTGGCCAGGTCGAGGATCACCGAGGTGCGGTCGGCGCCGGTGCGCGGCGGCGGCGGTCCCGGGCGGCCCAGCAGTAGGAAGCGGGTGACGGCGTCGTCGGCGTCGGCGACCCGTTCGGCCAGCGGCTCCAGCGCGTGCATCCGGGCGGCGATCGGCGTGGTCACCGCGGCGTCGGCGCGACCCGCGGCCACGTCCTCGGCGGCGCCGGAGTTCGACGATGCCGGGCGGAACTCGGCGTGCGGGAACAGCCGGGCGACGCTGGTGCGCACCTGTGCGGAGGCCACCGGATAGGCCGCGATCGTGCGCACCCGGTCGGCGGGCAACTCGGTGCGCGCGGCGATGGTGAAGGCGATGTCGAGGGCGACCTCGGCGTAGACCTGGACGCGGCCGGCGCCGTCGCGCGGCACCAGGGCGTCCATCGTCGCCGGCACCGAGCCCTCCAGGGAGCTGTCGATCGGGACGCAGGCGTAGTCGGCCTCGCCCGCCCGGACGAGGGCGATGGCGGCGCCGGGTGAGTCGGCGGGAACGGTCCGCGCGTCGTCGGTGCCGGGCACCGCGCCGCGTTCCAGGAGCCGATTGAGCGCCGACTCGGTGAACGTTCCGGCGGGGCCGAAGTAGGCGAAGACGGGCATTCCTTCAGGGTAGTCGGTCCCGGATCGGGCGAATGTGTTGACGAGCCCCCGTCCGCAGTCTAGGTTAGGCAACCATAAGTAAGGCTCACCTAAGCAAGCTGCCAGGAGGTTCCGGATGCAGCCGACCCGATCCACGATGCCCGTCCCGTGCGACGCCGAACGCATCCAGACGGCCTGCCGCCGCGCACACGAGGGCACGCTGTCGGTGGACGGCGGCACGCCCGTCGCCGTGGCGATGGTGCATCTCTTCGAGTCCGAGGCCTTCATGGTGGTCCCCGACGATGCGCCGGTCCGGGAGCTCGTGGGCCCGGTGCTCGAGGGGGTGCCGGCCATGCTGGAACTGGCCGACTGCGCGCCGATCAGCCTGCGCGAGCGGGTGCGCTCGCTGATCTGGCTGTCCGGCCGGGTGCATTCGGTGCCGCTGGAACTGGAACGCGAGCTCGCCGTGGAGATCGCCGGCGATCACCCCGACGCCCGGCTGCTGGACGTGGGCCACGGCCACTGCCTGCTGCGCCTGCACCTGGACAATGCGGTGATCGCCACCTCGGACGGCGCCTCCAGCGTGGACGCCGCGGTGCTCTCGTCGGCGCAACCCGACCCCTTCTGGGAGTACGAGAGCCAGTGGCTCAGTCACCTCGACGCCGATCACCAGGATCTCGTCTACCGGCTGGCCAGCCTGTTCCCCGAGCATCTGCAGCGCGGCCGGGTCCGCCCGCTCGGCCTGGACCGCTTCGGCATCACCTTCCGGGTGGAGACCGCCGAGTCCGACGACGACGTCCGGCTGCCATTCGAGCGCCCGTGCACCGGCGTCGGCGACCTCTCGGCCGCCCTGCACGATCTGGTCGGCAACCCGTGACCGCGACCCTGTCTCAGTCCCACTCGGACCAGACCGACCCGGCGCGCCGATTCGCGGCGCAGAACGCCCTCGGCTACGACGCCCGCATCGGCGACCTGGTCCCCGGTTACGCCGAACTGCACGAGCTCAGCGCCGCGGTGCTGGCCGCCCGGCTGCCCGAGCGGGCGCGGGTGCTGGTGGTCGGGGCCGGCACCGGCACCGAGACGCTGGCGCTGGCGCAGGCCAATCCCGGATGGGAGCTGATCGGCGTCGATCCCTCGGCCGACATGCTGGCTGTGGCGCGGCGGCGGGCCGGGGCCGCGGACCTGCCGAATGCGAGCTTCCACGAGGGGTACGTCGCGGACCTGCCGGATTCGGGGCCCTTCGATGCCGCGGTCAGTCTGCTGGTGATGCACTTCGTGGCCGGCGACGAGGCCAAGGGCGACTACCTGGCGCAGATCGTGACCCGGCTGCGGCCGGGTGCGCCGCTGCTGCTGTGCGATCTGATGGCCCACGACGAGGACGACCTCGACGTGATGGCCGAATACGCCTCCGCGCGTGGAGTGGACCCGCAAGCGCTCGCCGGTATCGCGCAGCGCCTGCAGGCCGACTTCTACCCGCTGAGTGAAGAACGACTCCGCCAGTTGGGCGAGACGGCCGGTCTGACCCCGCCGCGTCCGTACTTCCGCGGAGTCGCCTTCGTCGCGAACGAGTTGCGGCGCACCGCCACGGCGCGCAACTGACGCGAGCACGACCGTCGCGGCCGGTTCCCGGGGGGACCCGGTCGCGACGGCCCGCGGGCTGCCGGTGGTGTGGTCGGCCGGCGGTGTGATCGGGCGGCGGGGCGGTCAGAGCGCCCGCAGATCGATCTCGACCGGGAATGGCTCGTCGGTGCGGAAGGTGCCGATGGCCCGCGGTGCGGCTTCGGCGTGCCGGCCGTCGCTCCCCAGCGTCAATGTCGTCAGCGAGTGGTCGTCGTGCAGGATCCAGTAGTGCGGCACGCCGGCGTCCTCGTACTCGCTGCGCTTCATCACGGTGTCCAGGCGCCGCGAACTCGGTGAGACGATTTCGACGACCAGTAGCAGCTGGTCGGCGGTGACCGGCTCGACGGCATGCGGGTTTAGGACCGTGACGTCCGGGACGCGGACCGTCGGACAGTCGGAGCGGTCGATGACCACATCGATCTCGGTGACCGCGAGCAACCCGTCCGGCACCTGGGCGTTCAGTGCGCCGACAATCCGCGCCTGACTCACCTGGTGCTTCAACCGCGGCCTCGGTGACATGTGCAAGACCCCCTCCTGCAGCTCGACACGACGGCCGGTGTCCTCTGGGAGGGCGGCCCAATCGGAGAGCGTCAGCGGCTCGCCCGAAGGGGGGAGCGGGGGATGCTGAACGGTCATGATCCGACGATAGACCCGCGGTGCAGAGGGCACCACAGACCCACGGTGCGGAGGGCACCACAGACCCACGGTGCGGAGGGCACCACCGGTCATCCACTCCTGGTGTGGGGCGCCGATAGGCTGGCCGGGTGAGCTTCTGGGAGCGGCTGCGCCGAGCGCCCGAGCCGGCGGTGGATGTGGTGCGCGATCCGCGGGAGCGGCGCGCCCTGATCGTCGAACTGCTGATCGTCGGGGCGCTCACCTTCGGCCTCTCGGCCCTGTCGGCGATCCTCGACCTGCTTAACGCGCTGCTCTCCGGCGGCCTCGGCGCGGCGACCGTCGCGCTCAATCCGGCCGTGTACGACAACGCCGCCCTCGATTTCGCGGGGCAGCTGCTGCGGGCAGGTCAGCTGCTGGCGATGGGCGGCCTCGGCGTCTACCTGCTCTGGCGCAGCGGCCTGGGCCCGGATCGTCTCGGCCTCGGCCGCCCGGTGCGCCGCGACGTACCGCCCGGCCTGGCACTGGCCGCGCTGATCGGCCTGCCCGGCCTCGCCCTGCTCGCCCTGGCCCGTGAGCTGGGGCTGAATGCGCAGCTGGTCGCCGCACCCGAATCGGCTTCCTGGTGGCAGTACCTCGCGCTGATCGCGAGCGCGATCGGCAACGCCTGGGCCGAGGAGGTGCTGGTGGTCGGCTACTTCCTGGTGCGGCTGCGCCAGCTCGGCGTGGGCTCGGGCGGTGCGCTCGCCTCGTCGGCCCTGCTGCGCGGCAGCTACCACCTGTACCAGGGCGTGGGCGCCGGCCTCGGCAACGTGGTGATGGGCCTGATCTTCGGCCGCTGGTACCAGGCGACTGGCCGGCTGTGGCCGCTGATCCTGGCGCACGCGGTGATCGACGTCGTGGCCTTCGTCGGCTACGCGCTCGCGGCCCCGCATCTGCCCTGGCTCACCGGCTGACGCAGGTAGTGACGCCGGTAATTCGGTACCTGCCGAACCGAGTTACCGGCACAGAGCGGGGGTCCGTGGTCTATAGGTCCACGGACGGCTCGCCTGTGCCGGTAACTCGGCCCGGGGCCGGGTTCACGGCAGCTTGGCGACCGCCTCGGCCAGCTTCGGCGCCACGGCGTCCACCGAGAACTGCAGGGAGACCGGCGTGCCCGCCGCCAGGCCCTGCACCGCCGGATCGTCCTCCGGCAGCCGCACCGCGCGGCCGTCCCGGACCACCGCGAGCGAGTTCAGCCGGGCATCGTTCTCCAGATCGGCGAAGGGCAGGCCGATGGTGGTGAACAGCGCGGCCTGGGCGTTGAGGTCGGCCACCCGCTCCACCGGGACCTGGGCGAAGAAGCCCGAGCTGGTGAGCTTGGTGATCGGCGGATTCGGCACGAAGCCCAGGTCGGCGAAGACGTCGAAGCGGGCATCGCCGGCCAGGTAGGCGCCGTAGGCGGTGCCGTATTTCGCGGCGTAGACGAAGGTCTTGCCGGCGAACGCGGGGTTCGCGGCCTTCTGCTTCGCGATCCCGGCTTCGGTGGCGGCGATCAACTCGTCGGCGGCGTCGGCCTTGCCCAGGGCCTCGCCGATCAGCCGGGTCTGCGTTTTCCAGTTCACCGCGAAGTCGCCGCTGCCGGCGGGGGCGGTCACCACCTGGGCGATGGTCGCCAGGCGATCGGTCACCTTGGCGTCCTCGGCGGCCCGGACGTTCAGGATCACATCCGGCTTCAGCTCCTCGATCTGCTGGTAGTTGAACTGGCCCTCGCTCTGGGCGGACAGCAGCACCGGGGTCTGATCGCCGAACTTGGCGGCGTCCCAGGCGCCGACGCCCTTGGTGGCCTCGCCGAAGGCCATCCAGTCGTACAGCGCCACCGGCTTCACGCCGAGCTCCAGGGCGACGGCCCCGTCGGACCAGCCGAGGGCGACGACCCGCGGGTTCTCGCCCAGGCTGAAGCCGGGTGCGGTGTCCGGATCGTTGTAGACGCCGCCGGCCGGTGAGTCGTCGGTCTTGACGCAGCCGGTGAGCGCGAGCAGGAGGGCCGCCGCGAGGGCGATCAGCACTCCCAGGCGCCGAGCAGCGGAACGGCGGGGCGTCGAAGGGCGGGGCGTCGAAGGGCGGGGAGTCATGGGTCGATCCTTTCTCCGGGGGTCGCGTCCTCGGCGGCGGCGACGAGGTTCGCGGTGTCGCCCGGCAGCCGGGCGAAGTCGACGGGGCGGTCGGCCAGCGGGATCACCATCGGCGTCCCGGTCTCCGGATCCGGCAGCACCTGGGCGCGCACGCCGAAGACGTCGGCCACCAGCTCGGCGGTCAGTATCTCGGCGGGCGGGCCGGTGGCGATGATCGCGCCCGAGCGCATGGCGATCAGGTGGGTGGCGAAGCGGGCCGCCTGGTTCAGGTCGTGCAGGACGGCGACGAGCGTCTTGCCCTCGGCATTGAGCTCGGCGCACAGCCCCAGCACCTCCAGTTGGTGGGCCAGGTCGAGGTAGGTGGTGGGCTCGTCGAGCAGCAGGATCGGGGTCTCCTGGGCCAGCGCCATCGCGATCCACACGCGCTGGCGCTGCCCGCCGGACAGGGCTTCCACCGGCCGGGTGCTGAGCTCGGTGAGCCGGGTGACGGCCAGCGCCCGGTCCACGGCGCGCTGGTCGTCGTCGGTCCACTGCTGGAACATCCGCTGGTAGGGGAAGCGGCCGCGGGAGACCAGGTCGATCACCGTGATGCCCTCGGGCGCGATCGACTGCTGCGGCAGCAGGCCCACCTGCTGGGCGAACTCCTTGCCGCGGTACGAGGCCACCGGCTTGCCGTCGAGCAGCACCTGACCGGCCTGCGGCCGGAGCAGCCGGGACAGGGCGCGCAGCAGGGTCGACTTGCCGCAGGCGTTGGGGCCGACGATCACCGTGAACGAGCCGTCCGGGACGGCGACGTCCAGGCCGTCGATGATGGTGCGTTCGCCGTAGCCGACACGCAGGCCGGTGCCGGTGAGGCGGGCGGTTCCGGAACTGGTCATGTCGTCACAACCGTGCCTTTCGTGCCTGGGCCACGAGCAGGAAGAGTAGATAGAGGCCGCCGAGGGTGGTGGTCACGACGCCGACGGAGAGCTGGGTCGTCGGGGCCAGAATGGTGCGGGCGATGGCATCGCTGGAGACCAGCAGCGCGGCGCCGACCGCGCCGGAGGTGATCAGCGGGATACCGGCGCTCGGGGTCAGGCGGGCGGCGAGCTGCGGAGCCACCAGGGCCACGAAGGCGATCGGCCCGGCCACCGCGGTGGTGGCCGCCGCGAAGCCGACGCCCACGACGAGGAGCAGCAGTTCGGTGCGACCGGTGTCGACGCCCTTGCTCTGCGCGGAGTCGGCGCCGAGCTCGAACATCCGCATCCGCGGGGTCAGCCACGCCATGGCGGGGATCAGCACGGCCAGCACCACGAAGACCGGGATCGTGTCGGCCATCGTGAGATTGCGCAGATTGCCCATGCCCCACGCGGCGGCGGCGCCCGCGTTCTGCACATTGGCCGTGGCCACCAGGTAGCCGTTGAACGAGATCAACATGGCCGAGATGCCGATGCCGACGACGATGAAGCGGTAGTTGCCGGTACCGCCGCGCATACCCAGGAACCACACCGCGATCCCGGTGGCCAGGCAGCCGATCAGGGCGCCGACGGTGGTGCCGGCGCTGCCGAAGCCGAAGACCAGCATCGCGATCAGCGCGCCGGTGTAGGCGCCGGTGGTGAAGCCGATGATGTCCGGGCTGCCCAGCGGATTGCGGGTGACGGTCTGGAAGATCGCCCCGGACAGGGCCAGCGAGATGCCGCCGAGCACCGCGACGATCACCGCGGGCAGCGCGGACGACACCCGGGTGGCGGCCGGACCGCCGAGCTGGCCGGTGAGCACCCGGGCGATCTCGCCGGGCGTCAGATGGGGCGACGAGGTGGTCGAGATGCCCAGCGACCACAGTGCGATCAGCGCGGTGGCGAGCACCAGCGCCGCGGTGACGGCGGTGGCCAGCAGGTCGATGCGGACGGCGATCGGGCCGATGCGCAGGAATCGGATGCGCCGGGGCCAGCGAGCCGGCGGCACCTGCGCGCGCAGCGGGGCGTTCGCGGCGGTCACAGCGCCGGGCCCTTCTCGCGGCGGGCGAGCGCGATCAGCACCGGGGCGCCGAGGAAGGCGGTCACCATGCCGACCGGCAGTTCGCTCGCGGTGGCCACCCGGGCGATCAGGTCGGCGCCGACCATCACGATCGGGCCGACCAGCATCGACAGCGGGATCACCCAGCGATGATCCGGGCCCACCACCATCCGCACCGCGTGCGGCACCATCAGGCCGACGAAGGTGATCGGGCCGACGGCCGCGGTGGCCGCACCGCAGAGCAGGGTGACGGCGACGAAACCGGCGGCCCGCACCCAGGTCACCGGGACGCCGAGCGCGGCGGCCCGGTCGTCGCCCAGCGCCAGGGCGTTGAGGTAGCCGACCAGGGCGACGGCGGCGATCAGGCCGATCAGCACCGGGATCCAGGCCGCCGACAGCTGGCTCCAGCCGCGGCCGTCGAGGGTGCCGATCAGCAGACCGCGGATGGCGTCGAAGGTCTTCGGATGGATCATCGTCAGTGCGAAACCCAGGCCGCTCAGCATGGCGGCCAGGGCCACGCCGGTGAGCACCAGTTTCGCCGGGCTCGCGCCGCCCGGTCCGCGCGAGCCGACGAAGTAGACCAGCACCGAGGCGGCGAAGGCACCGGCCATCGCCCACCAGGTGTAGCCGGCCGTCGTCGCCCCGAAGAAGACCGAGCCGACGACCATCGCGAAGTAGGCGCCCGCGTTGACGCCGAGGATGCCCGGGTCGGCCAGCGGATTGCGGGTGAGGCCCTGCATCACGGCGCCCGCCACGCCGAGGGCGGCGCCGACGACGGCACACAGCAGGGTGCGCGGGATGCGGTCGTCGCGGATCACGATCAGGGTGGTCGGATCGCCGTGCCCCCAGAGCGCCTGCCAGGCCTGCGCGGGGGAGTAGTCGCCGCTGCCGACGAACAGGCCGCCGAGCAGCAGGAGGACGAGGATCACCACGAGGCCGGCGATCACCGCGGTGCGGGAGAGGGCGCCCCGGCGGCCGGGGGTGGCCGCGCGGGAAGGGGGCGTGGGCGCGGGCGTGAGCACCGAGGTCACGGGCACCCCCTCTGGATTCGGCGACGGTGAAGTAAGCCTAGCCTCATAGACCGGTGCGTGAGGTGCGATGAGCGATCCGTCGTCCCGCCCGTGCCCGCACCCGATGCCCTAGGGTCGACGGTCATGGACCAGGTGCGCCTGAGCGAGCACGTCACCCTGTTGCCGGGGGAGAACGGCGGCGTCTTCCCGCACGGCAACCCGCTCGTCGTGCGCGGTGGGGAGACGACGGTGCAGCTCGATTCCTCGCTGGCCCACCCGGCCGGCGGCGTGGACCTGATTCTGCTCAGTCACGCGCACGAGGACCATCTGGTCGGGCTGGGCGAGACCGCCGCGCCGGTGCTGGTCCATCGCGCCGATCTGGAGCCGGTGCGCTCGTGGGACGAGTTCTGCCGGGTGACCCATCTGGTGGGCGACGAGGCCGCCGCGGACTTCCAGCGGCGGACCTTCGCACTGACCCCGCGCCCGGATGCGACCGCTTTCGACGACGGTGACGTGATCGAGGTGGGCGGTGGGGTGAGCATCCGGGTGATCGCGCTGCCCGGGCACACGGCCGGGCACTGCGGCTTCTTCATCGAGCCGGACGGGGTGTTCTTCACCGCGGATGTGGACCTGTCGTCGTTCGGCCCGGTGTACTGCGACGAGGGTTCGCTGCTGCCGGACGTGCGCGCCTCGCTGATGCGGTGCGCCGAGATCGAGGCCGCGGTCTACACGACCTTCCATCACAAAGGCCCGTACACCGACCGCGACGCCTTCCTGGCCGATCTCGCCAGACACGCCGCGGCCCTGGACCGCCGCGACGCCCGGATCGACGAGCTGCTGGCCGGCGACGATGATACCGGGGACGGTGGCTCCGGCGACAGGGATCCCGCGGGGCTGGTCGGCCGGGGAGTGGTCTTCGCGACCGGTGGCCGTCGTCCCTGGTACGCCGACGAGATGGAACTGCACATGATCGCCGCCCACCTCGCCGAGCGG
>CAZEOP010000002.1:0-1091 GCA_964513715.1 uncultured Gordonia sp. | reverse complement strand
GCGCGATCGGGGTGTAAGCCGGAGATATGAACGTTTCGCACGCTTTGCTGACCGCCGGCGTCGCCGCGGTGCTGCTGGTGCCGGGCTGCGGCACCGATTCGCCGCCACCGGCGGCCTCGTCGCCGACGATCACCGAGACCACCACCGTCACCGGATCGCCGACCGATCAACCCCCGGGCGCCTCGATCCCGAGTACGCAGCCGGGCACCCAGCCGCCGGGTACCGATGTGCCGACCGGGTCGCTGCCGGTGTCGCAGGCGGCGTCGGCCGATGCCCGGCTGTCGGTGACCGGGGCCCGCGTCGGCGAACACCCCGGATACGACCGCGTCGTCTTCGACTTCGCCGGCACGGGAACTCCCGGCTGGACCGTCCGTTTCACCGACGATCCGCGCCGGGACGGCAGTGGAGAACCGGTGTCCATCCCCGGGACCAGCATCATCGAAGTGGTGCTCACCGGCCTCGGATACCCGGACGACACCGGCCATCCGGCGTTCGTCGGCGTGGTCGACGGTGTCGGCGGCCTCACCCGGGTCGATGTGGGCGGTGTCTTCGAGGGCCAGGCGCTGGCCTTCATCGGCACCAACGCGACGAACCCGGGAGTGCGGGTGTCCGCCTTGAGTTCGCCGACGCGGCTCGTCGTCGACATCGCCCGCTGATCCGCGGCGGCGCGCGGGCGGTCCGCCGGTGTCGATGCTCCAACTGTGACGTACCCAGCCGCGATCGTGGATGCGATCGCCGCCGACCAGCGAGAACCCTCCCGGTCGGCGAAACCTACTTCACAGTTGGAGCGTCAGGCGTCGGTCTTCTCGGCGCGCAGCTCGTGGCCCTTGGAGGTGAGGCAGCGGCCCGAGCTCAGATCCCACTGCCAGCCGTGCAGGTTGCAGGTCAGCGTGTTGCCGTCGATCACGCCGAACTTGCTCAGGTCGGCCTTCAGATGCGGGCAGCGGCGCTGAATGGTCCAGCCGTCCAGCTCGATTGAGGCCTCGTCGTCGTGCGCCTCGGCGAACCAGCCGTCGGCGTACTGGATCCGCTCGGAGGTGAGGCACTTGAAGAACGTGTACAGGAACTCGTTGTAGCCGCCGATGCGCCAG
>CAZEOP010000001.1:0-60844 GCA_964513715.1 uncultured Gordonia sp. | reverse complement strand
TCTCTTCAGTTCAAGCCGGCTCGCCGCTACCAACGTCCTGGCCGGGTACATCTAGACAGGAGTCGTTGCCCTCGGGGTCAGCCATAACCTAGGGAGCGCCGTCTGGATAGTCGCGTGCCGCGGAACAGTCGTCGACGGTGACCAACGGCGGCTGGATCGGACCTCGACCGACCTCCGCAACGAATGCACGTCACTTCCGCTGGCGCGACATGAACACCAAGTCGTACGCACCGAGGTTCTGGCGGCGCACTTCCGAGTAACCCATCCGCGAGTACAGGCGGATGTTCCCGATGCTGTGCTCGCCGGTGAAGAGTTCGACTCGGTCCACCTCCGCGGGAAGGTAGTCGTCCACGGCAGACAAGAGCGTGGTCCCCAATCCGCGGCCTTGCAGGTCTGGGGCGACGGTCAACCGTCCCAACTCAGCGACGCTTCCACAGGCGCGCAATCGAACGGCCGCTACGAGCCGGCCCTGCCGCCGGATTCCCAGCCCCACGACCACTGCATCGGCCAGCTCCGCTACGAGCTGTTCCAGCGTCTGCACAAGCGGCGGCAGCGAGAGGTCGTCGTGGAGGATCGCCTCACTGACGTAGGCGGCACGCTGCAGAGTCAGAACCTCTCCAGCATCATCGACCGTCAGCCGTTCGATACTCAGCGCCCGTTCATCTCCGTCGACCATGCAATCTACTTTCGCCAGCCACGCAGTCGCCCGCCTGTTAGGCACTCAGGCCGATATCAGACGTTAAACCGGAATTCCACAACGTTGTGGGGTATGCGACAACCCACATCTGTAGGCCAACCCCGAGAGCGACTTCATTGCGCTCAGGCCGACTCTAAGATGTAGTCGTGGATACTGTCGCACTCATCCTACCGCTGGTCGGTGTAGTCGTCGGTGCAGCGCTTGCATACCTCTTCGGCGCTCGACAGGAATCGCTGAAATGGCAGCGTAGCGAGGCTGCCAGAACCGCGGAGCTCCGCCGCGACGCCTACTCATCATTCGCGCGCTCCCTAAAGGAGGAGACAATCCTATGCCGGCGGATGGCTGTTCACCTAGGGCTAGGTCCGACTGGCGATTCTCTAGATCCAGAGATTGGGCGTCAGGAGCTAGCCGCCACGAAGACTGACCGTTCCAGCAAGTTTGAATCCATCCTCCTGGTTGGCCACTCCGACGTAGTCACAGCCTCACGAGCCTGGCACAAGAGCGTCTGGGAGCTCCGCAAAGCAATCCGGGGCGACCTGCCTGCCAACTCACCCAGTTTCGAAGACCTCTACGCAACCTGCGGACATGCTAGAGACGCCTTCTATAGAGCGGCCCGAGCTGATCTTGGCGTCGATGGCGACGTGGGGATCATGGCACCGCGACAGATCGAACTCCGGGGTCGGGATCTGACCCGCGCGAAAGGCGACCTTGAACCGTCGGTCACATCGACAGCACCAACCAGCCCGGCCGCGCGCCGCCGAGAGAGCTGAAGCGCACGCCCATCAGCTGAGAATCACTTCTTTCCACCAGAGGCTATTCCGCTGCGGAACTCGACCACGTCTGAATCACTCCATCTCACTAGGGATTCTCCGAACGACATCGTTCACGAGACACTGAGTTACATCGAGCAGTTCACAGCACCAGGCAACGATGTCGTCGACGTTTCGGTACCGACGAATGCTCTCCAGCTTTTGCCTAGCTGCCTCTGCGGGCCTGGTGACGTCCAATTCGTGCGCGATCTCGTTCCGAGCGTTGAACGCTGTTTCAAGCAAGCTGGATCGCGCCTTCGTCGACGCGATCCGCTTCCGCAGATTGCTCTCAACGACGCCGAGCGCACTTGCGAACTCAGTGACGCGATCTGCGGACTGCGCGCTATTGGACTCCAGCGCGTATACCCATCGCCGTACCATGACGTCTCGCGGACTTGTGCCCTCTCCCAGGAGAACTCGCACAAGGTCCTTTGCACGAACGCCGCCAGCATCGTCGGCAATCTGGGTTTCAGCGAACTCGCGGAGCTTCTTGGATACGACTTCATCTGACGTGACGAGCAGGGGTAGCGATTCGGCGGCAAGCCGCTTGAGCGCAGTGTCGAGCCCCGCCCCGGAAAAGAGCAATGCCGAACGAAGGCAGTCAACCGCTTCGGAGGTGAACTTTCCACGCACTTCCTTGCCCTCCGCAGTCTTGCGAAGGGTATTCATCGTGTAGGCCATCGCGATCGCGGACTCCGCTGATGACTGAGCGGCATCGATTGCAACCTGCACTTCGGGGAGGTCGGTCCAAGCACGGGGGTCAGGGTCGGTCAGATCCTTAAACTCGAACCGCGAGAGCGCTGCCTCAGCATCCTTCTTTGAGATCACTTCTTCGCGCCGCTAGACGTTGAACCGGAACTCCACGACATCGCCGTCGACCATGACGTAGTCCTTGCCCTCCATGCGCACCTTGCCGGCGGCCTTGGCGTCGGCCATCGAGCCGGCGGCGTCGAGATCGTCGAAGGAAACGATCTCGGCCTTGATGAAGCCCTTCTCGAAGTCGGTGTGAATCACACCGGCGGCCTTGGGGGCGGTGTCGCCGCGGTGGATGGTCCACGCGCGCGCCTCCTTGGGGCCCGCGGTCAGGTAGGTCTGCAGGCCGAGGGTGTGGAAGCCCGCGCGCGCCAGCTGACGCAGGCCGGGCTCGTCCTGACCGATGGAGTCGAGCAGTTCCTGCGCGTCGTCCTCGTCCAGTTCCAGCAGCTCGCTCTCCACCTTGGCGTCGAGGAAGACACAGTCGGCGGGCGCGATGGCCTCGCGCAGCTGCTGCTTGCGCGCATCGTCGGTCAGCACGCCCTCGTCGGCGTTGAAGACGTACAGGAAGGGCTTGGCGGTCAGCAGGTGCAGCTCGCGCACGCTCGACAGGTCGAACTCATCCTTGGCCGAGAACAGCGTCTTGCCCGAGTCGAGGATCTCCTGCGCCTTGCGCGCGGCGTCGAGCGTCTCGACCAGATCCTTGTTCTTCTTGGCGTCCTTCTCCAGCCGCGGCAGGGCCTTCTCCAGCGTCTGCATGTCGGCCAGGATCAGCTCGGTCTCGATCACCTCGATGTCGGCCAGCGGATCGACGCGGCCGTCCACATGCACCACGTCGTCGTCGGCGAAGACGCGAACCACCTGGCAGATCGCGTCGGCCTCACGGATGTTGGCCAGGAACTGGTTGCCCATGCCCTCGCCCACCGACGCACCCTTGACGATGCCGGCGATGTCGACGAACGACACGACGGCCGGCAGGATCCGCTCGCTGCCGAAGATCTCGGCCAGCCGGTTGAGCCGGGTGTCGGGCAGCTCCACCACGCCGATGTTGGGCTCGATGGTGGCGAACGGGTAGTTCGCCGCCAGCACATCGTTGCGGGTCAGCGCATTGAACAGGGTGGACTTGCCGACGTTGGGCAGTCCGACGATTCCGAGGGTGAGACTCACGGGTGTCGAGTCTATCTGCCGGTCACTCGACCGGCGGAGCCCCCTGAGGTGGACCGCCGCGCAGCCGGGACAAGAAGCCCGCCTTCGCCGCAGCCTCGGCCTCGGCGTCCTCTCGTTGTATCTGTTCGCCGGCGGCCATCCCGATCTGTTCCAGCACATACCGCAGCAGCACCGCCAGGCACGACGCCGCTGGCACGGCCAGGAAGGCGCCGACGATGCCGAACATGGTGCCACCAAGCATCACCGCCAGCAGCACGATGGCCGCGTGCAATTCCATCGCCTTCGACTGCAGCCACGGCGAGAGCACGTTCCCCTCCAACTGCTGCACCAGCAGGATGATGCCGAGCACGATCAGCGCGGTGGTCAGATCGTTCATCACCAGGGCGACGAGGACGGCCAGCGCACCGGCGACGAAGGCACCGACGATCGGCACGAAGCCACCCAGGAAGGTGATCACCACCAGCACCCCGGCCAGCGGGACGCCGAGGATCACCAGGCCCAGACCGATCAGGGCCGCGTCGACGGCACTCACGATGGCCTGCGTGCGGATGAAGCCACCGAGCGTGTTCCACATGCGCATCAGCACCTCGGCGATGTGCGAGCCGCTCGGCCGCCCGACGGTGCGGTCCAGCCACGGCAGGAATTTGCTGCCGTCCTTGAGGAAGAAGAACACCAGCACCAGTGCGGTGAAGCCGGTCATCAGCGCCGAGGTGGCCGCGCCGACGCCGCTGAAGACGCCCGACGCGATGGACGCGGCACTCTTCTCCAGCTTCTCGACGATCGTGTTGACCATCCCCGACATCTGCTGGTCGTCGATGTTCAGCGGCGGCCCCTGGATCCAGGTCTGCACCTGCTTGACGCCCTTGATGGCCTGATCGGCCAGCTGCGGCGCCTGATCGATCACCGACGGCACGATCAGCCCGAGCACCGCGGCGACGATGCCGATGGTGGCGATCATCGCGATGAACGAGGCCAGGGCGGCGGGCACCCCGTGTGCGCGCAGCCAGCGCACCGGCGGCCACAGCACCGTGGCGATGATGATCGCCAGCAGCACCGGCAGCACCACCACCCACAGCTTCCCGAGGATCCAGAGCAGCACCCACAGGAAGGCCAGCACCGCGATCACCTGGATCGCGAACATGGCCGACGACCGCAGCCCGGTGCGGAAAACGCGGGCCCGGCTGGGGTACGGCTTGCCCGTCCGCGGATCGGTCATCACCCGCTCGGTGACGGCCGCCAGATCGTCGGGCTCGGCGGCCGCCTGCCGCCCGGCCTCCTCGATCAGTTCCGCGTCGGCGTCGGTGACTCCGCTGAGGTCGCGCACATCGTCGTCGTTGCTCACCGGTAGATCGTCACACAAGTGGGCCGCGAGCGCCCGGCGCCACCCGGAACGCGCCGGTCCAGGCGGATCCACCGCCGTGTCCGAAAGCCGCTAGCCCGGCGCCGGGCACCGGTGCCACACTCGATGTCGTGCCCCTTCCCGCCGCCCCGTCGCACCGCGATGCCGCCCTCGACTTCGAGCGCTGCTACCGCGCGCTGGCGGCCCGGGATTCCCGGTTCGACGGCCAGTTCTTCGTCACGGTGGTCTCGACCGGGATCTACTGCCGGCCGTCGTGCCCGGCGCGCACCCCGCACGCGGAGAACGTCGCCTTCGTGCCGACCGCCGCCGCCGCGGTGGCCCGCGGTTTCCGCGCCTGCCGGCGCTGCCTGCCCGACGCCGCACCCGGATCCCCGCGCTGGAACCTCGGCGCGGATCTGGCCGCGCGGGCCATGCGGTTGATCGCCGACGGCGTGGTGGACCGGTCCGGCGTCGACGGGCTGGCCGCCGCGCTCGGCTACACCCCGCGCCACCTGAACCGGGTGCTCTCGGCCGAACTCGGCGCCGGCCCGCTGGCCCTGGCCCGCGCGCATCGCACCGCCACCGCACGCACGCTGCTGACCGGCACCGCCATGTCGATGGGCGACGTCGCCTTCGCCGCCGGATTCACCAGCATCCGGCAGTTCAACGACACCGTTCGTGCCGCGTACGGCATGACGCCGACGCAACTGCGCGGCGCCGGGAGCGGACGACGGCAGCGCTCGGCCGCGGCGACGACCGGTCCACTGACCCTGAAGCTGCCGCTGCGCACCCCGTACGACGTCGCCTGGACGGTGCGGGGCCTGGCGGCGCACGCGGCGCCCGGTCTGGAGCACTGGGACGGCACCGCCTTCCACCGCACCCTGTCGTTGCCGCACGCCCCGGCACTGGTCTCACTGACCCTGCACCCGGACCACGCGGTGGCCCGCTTCGAGCACCTCGACCTGCGCGATCTGCCGGTCGCGGTGAACCGGCTGCGCCGCCTGGCCGATCTGGACGCCGACCCGCGCGCCGTAGACGCCGTCCTGGGCGCCGATCCACGGCTGGCACCCCTCGTCGCGGCGGCGCCCGGCATCCGGCTTCCGGGCAGCGTCGACGGCGTCGAGACCCTCGTGCGGGTGATGGCCGGTCAGCAGATCAGCGTCGCCGCCGCGCGCACCCGGCTGGGTCGGCTGGTCGCCGAACTCGGCGAGCGCGCCCCCTGGCACGATCCGGCCCGCCCCGACGTGCCCGCACTGCTGTTCCCCACTGCGCAGCGACTGGCCGACGACGGCGGCGCCGCCCTCCGCGGACCCCGCCGACAGGCACTGGCCGTGTCCGGAGCAGCCGCCGCGGTCGCCGACGGCCGCCTACACCTGCACCCGGGCGCGGAGACGGACGCCCTGCGCGACGAACTGCTCGCCCTACCGGGCGTGGGTCCGTGGACCGCCGATCTGACGGCCATGCGAGTGACCGGCGACCCCGATGTGCTGCCGCGCGGCGATCTGGTGATGGACCGCGGCTCGGCGGATCTGCGCATCGATCCGTCGACCACCGACCGCTGGCGCCCGTGGCGCAGCTACGCGGCGATGCATCTCTGGCGCTACCGCCTGCTCGGCCCCGAGTCGGCCGCGGCGCCCCACTCTCCCGTACCCCATCTCCCGCACCCCCAGTCCGCGCCACCGACGCCCCTGCGGCCGACAGAAGGAATCGCATGACCTCCCCGACCCGGAACGCTTCCACCACCCCGACCACCGCCGCACCGACCGCCCCTGCCCCAGACACCGCTGCCCCGGACTCCACTGCCCCAGACACCACGGACACCTCCGCGCCGGAGAGCCTCGGCTGGAGCACCGTCGACACCCCCGACGGCCCGTTCACCGCGCTGTTCGACGACGCCGGCGTGGTCTACGCGTCCGGCTGGACCGACGATCCCGACTATCTGTGCGCGCTGATCCACTCGTCGCTGCGGCCCCGGCGACTCGTCGAGCGCGACGGCGGCGCCGTCGCTGCCGCCGTGCACGACTACTACGCGGGCGACCTCGACGCCCCAGCCCGGATCGCGGTGCGCCAGCATTCCGGCCCGTTCCTGCGCGGCGCCTGGGCGGCGCTGCGGGAGGTGCCGGCCGGGCCGCCGGTCAGCTATCGCGAACTTGCGTCCCGCTCCGGCAACGGCGAGGCCGTCCGGGCCGCCGCCATGTGCTGCGCCAAGAATGCCGCCGCGCTGTTCGTCCCCTGCCACCGGGTGATCCGCACCGACGGCAGCCTCGGCGGCTTCCGGTACGGGCTGGACGTGAAGCGGTCGCTGCTGGCCCGGGAGGCTCGCGCCTGATCCGGCGAGGGCCGGCCGGCCCGCCGATGTCCGAGGTCGGGTGCATGATCTGGACATGACCGCATCCCTGGCCATCACCGCGCTCGTCTGCCTCATCCTCGGGGCGGTCGTCGGCTGGTTCGCGCACCGCAGCGCCGCCGGTGCGGTCGGGGCCGCCACGGCCGACGCGGCGCGGGAGCAGTCGCTGCTGTTGGGCGACGAGGTGAACGACATCGTCGAACCGCTGCGAGCCACCCTGCACCAGCTCTCGACCGAGTTGCAGGCCTCCGAGCGCGGGCGCATCCACGCCTTCGCCGGGCTGTCCGAACAGGTCCGCGGGATGACGCAGGCGTCGTACCGGCTGCAGGAGCAGACCAGTCGGCTCGCCGGCGCGCTGCACACCACGCAGGTGCGCGGACGGTGGGGCGAGGTGCAGTTGGAGCGAATCGTCGAACTGTCCGGGATGTCACGGCATTGCGACTTCACCACGCAGCAGCACCTGCCCGCCGACGGCGATCGGGAGCGCCGCGCCCGCCCCGACCTGGTGGTGCATCTGGCCGGTGGGCGCAACATCGTGGTCGACGCGAAGGTCCCACTGACGGCCTACCTGGAGGCCGCCGGCGCCCCCGAACCCACCGAGGCGGCCGTCGCCCACGCCCGCGCGGTGCGCGCGCATGTCCAGGCCCTCTCGGCCAAGAGCTACTGGGCGGCCCTGCCGGGCTCGCCCGAGTTCGTCGTGCTCTTCCTGCCGGGCGACGGCGCCCTGGAGACCGCGACCCGCGTCGATCCGGCGCTGCTCGACTACGCCTTCGGCCGCAACGTGGTGCTCGCGACGCCGAGCACCCTGATCGCGCTGCTGCGCACCGTGGCCCTCGGCTGGCGCCAGCACGCGCTCGCCGAGGACGCCGCCACCATCCACGCGCTCGGCCGCCAGCTCTACCAGCGTCTCGACGGCGTACTCGGCCACTTGGAGAAGACCGGCGGCGCGCTGCGCAAGGCCGTCGAGAGCTACAACGCCACGATCGGCGCCGTCGACTCGCGGCTCACGGTCACCGCCCGCCGCCTGGCCGAACTGGAAGCCCTGGGCGACGTCACCGGCGGCGACCCCGCTGAGCGAGCACGCCTGCCCACCGTTGACACGCCGGTGCGATCCAGTTCACCGGCCACCTGAAAATCTCCCGGGGCCACGGCCCGGCTGCGTGGCACGCCCGCGCGCACCCGGTACCGTTGACCCGTGGCTTCCCGTTTCTCCCAGAGCACCCCCGTGCCCGTCGGCATGCGCAGCGTGCTGCCTTCCGTACCCGGGGTGCCCTGGTGGGGCGCGGTGCTCGTCGCCGTCGGTTTCACCGCCCTCGGCGCCCTGATCGATCTGTCGCTGAACGCCTCCCTCGGCCTGATCTACAACCTGCTGTTCGTCCTGGGCTGCGTGGTGGCCGCGCTCGCGGTGCGCCGGCGCGCCCTCTTCACCGCCGCCGTCCAGCCTCCGCTGGTGACGCTCGGCGTCGGCATGGCCTCGCTGTACTTCGCCACCCTCGCCCGCAGCGGTTCGGGTCGACCGCAGGGCATGCGCCGGATGGTGCTGAACATCGCGCTGCCGTTCTCGAACCTGTTTCCGTGGATCCTCACCGCATTCGTGCTGACTCTCGCGGTGGTGGCCTTCCGCTACTACTCGACGCGGGCGGTCGCCGCGGCCGAGGCCCGGCGCGGAGGCAGCGACGGACGCCACGACTCGGCCGGAATCCGTCGGCCGGTCCCCGCGGGCGCCAAGCGCTCGAACGGTGCCGCGGGACGCCCGGGCGACGAAACCGCGCACCCGGACCGCAAACCCGTCCGCCCGGAAGCCGGGGACACACGTCCGGGCGAGGAGCCGCGACGCAAGAACGGCAAGGCCGCGCGCCCAGCCCCGGCGACCGACTCCGCCGAGCACGCGCCGGCCGCACCGCGCAAGCGCCGCAAGCGGTCGTCCGCCCCCGGTGAGCCGCCGGCCCAGAAGCCTGCCGCCCAGAATCCAACTGCCCAGAATCCAGCCGCCCAGGACTCCGCAGCGCAGCGGCCTCCCGTCCAGAACTCGGCTGACCAGAACCCAGCGGCCCAGAACCCGGCCGCCCAGCAACAGCCCACCCATCCCGCACCCGCGGACCCGGGGGCGCCCGCCGCTCCGCGCACGGCGCCGCCGACTCGTCCGGCGGCCGCCGAGGCACCCCGCACCGCCGCGCCCTCCCGCCCGTCCGCACCGGCACCGGCACCCGAGCCGCAGGCCGCGCCGCAACAGCAGGTGCCGCCGCGCACCGCCCCGGTGGACGAGCCTCGCTACGTCGAGCGGTCCACACCCATTCCGGTCGGCGATCTGCCGCCGATCGAGGTCACCGGCCCGGCGACGACGGCCCTGCCCGCGAGCACCCCACCCTCGAACACCTCATCCGCGAAGAACACTCCGCCCGCGAACACTCCGCCGGGGTCGCCGGCTCGCCGCGCCCAGCCCCAGGTGATTCCGCCCCGGAAGCCGGGTGATCGCCCCCGCCGGACGGCCCGCGAAGAGTTGCGCCAGAAGATCTCCATCGAAGACTTCCTCGCCGATCCGGAGTAGCCGGGCGCACCTGCCCGATCACTCCGGACCGGACCGTCCGGGCTGCTGCGCCCGATCCCCGACTCAGTCGCCGAAGTCGGTGTCTATCAGCCACTCGGCCAGCGAGCGGGCCGCCGCGTCGATCGCGGCCGGCCAGTCCATCGCCGCGTCGTCGGCGTGGTCGCTGACCACCTTGGCCAGCCGGACGGGGATGCCGAAATCGCCGCAGACGTGGGCCACCGCGGCGCCCTCCATGTCGACCAGATCGGCGCGCCGTGCCAGCCGATCCCGAACCGCGGCGTCGGCGACGAAGGTGTCGCCGCTGGCCAGCACGGTCCCGTCACCGCCGGGCAGTTCCCAGGTGTCGGTCACCGGGTAGCCGATCGCGGCCAGTTCGGTCGCGGAGATGTCGTGCTCAATCACCCTCGACGGCAGATACAGGCCGCCGTGCCGCTCGTGCAGCGCGCCGGCGGTGCCGATGTTGACCACCCGGCGATACCGGCCCGGCCGCTCGGCCAGGTGGCGGACCAGCGCGGTGGCCGCACGCAGCTTCCCCATTCCGGTGATGAGCAGCGGCGCTCCGGCCGGGACGTGGGCCGCCTCGGCGCGAGTCGCCGAGACCACGAGGACGTCGGTCATGCGCGCCGTCAGTCGCGACGTTCGACGGCCGGCGCCGCCGGGGCGTCGGCGGCCCGGTCGGCGGCACCGATCGCGCTGATCCGGGCCAACTGGTCGAACCGGTTGTTCGCGATCCGCATGACGACCTCGTAGGGCAGCGCGAACTTGCGGGCCCACCAGTAGCCGAAGCGGGTGTCGAACGACGTGTAGACCAGGTACTTGTTCTTCTCGACGCCCTGGCAGATCGATCGCGCCGCCGACTCCGGGGTCACGGCGATCCGGTGGAAGCCGTCGATCTGCTTCGCGATCACCGGGTTGTCCCGATCCAGCCCGGCGATCTCGACGGTCCCGACCAACGGCGTGGACACGCCGCCCGGGCAGACCAGACTGACACCGATGCCGTGCCGCCGCAGATCGAAGCGGAGCACCTCCGAGACGCCCCGGATGCCGAACTTGCTGGCGCTGTACGCCGCGTGCCACGGCAGCGCCAGCAGGCCGGCCGCGGATGAGACGTTGACCAGCTGTCCGCCCGCGCCCCGGCGCACCATCTGCGGCACGAAGCACTCGATGATGTGGATCGGGCCCATCAGGTTCACGTCGACCATCCGCCGCCACTGCCGGTGCGTCAGATTCTCGACGGTGCCCCACGCGGAGATGCCCGCCACGTTCATCACGACGTCCATGACACCGACCTCGGCGTCGACACCGCGAGCAAAGGCGGCGACCCATTCGTAGTCGGACAGGTCACCCGGACGGTGGTACAGGACGGTGCCGCCGGACCCGGTGATCTCGGCGACCACCTGGTCGAGCGCACCCGCCTGGACATCGGTCAATACCAGTTCACCGCCGCGGCGGGCCACCTCCAGCGCGGTCGCCCGCCCGATCCCGCTGGCGGCACCGGTGATCAGCACCTTCCGGCCACGAAACGTCGGCACCGGCGTCGGCATGTAGAACAGCTCGCGGACGGTCTTGAAACTCGGCAGGGAGAGGGCCATGTCCTCCGACTGTAGTGGCCCGCGCCACGTCCCGCACGGACCCTCGTCGCGCCCTCCCCCGCGCGCGGGAGGGCGGTTCGCCGAGCTCGGCGAACCGCCAGTGGCCCGCCGGCTCGACGAACCCCGCGCGATGCGCGAAGCCCGCCGCGCGCGATGGCGAGGCGGGCTTCGTCGAGCGGCTCAGGCGTCCCGATCAGACCGGGAGCTTGCCGCCGAAGACCGCGTAGACGACGGCGAGGATGGACCGGAGCACGTCCGAGGCCACATCCGAGCCCTGCGCGGCCAGGATGGCCTGCGCGTCCTTCAGGTTCTTGGCGGTGCTCAGCTGCTGGATCAGCGGGCCGAGCGCGGCCAGGCCGGCCACGTCCACGGCGCCCTCGTCGGTGACCGGCTGGGTCACCTCGCCCGGCTTCAACGGCACCGGCGCCGAGGCCGGGGCGGTCCCGAGATAGCTCTTGATGCCGTTGGTCACCGCGAGCGCGTACTTGGCGGCGCCGTCCGGGGAGGACAGCGCGCGCGCCTCACCCGGGTTCGACAGGTTGCCCATCTCGACGAAGGCCACCGGCACCTTGGTCAGGTTGACCCCGGCGATGTCGGACCGCGCCACGATGCCGTCCTTGGCGCCGCCGTAGTTGGCCGGGGTGAAGCCCGCCTTCTTGAGCGCGTCGCGCATGTTCTCACTCGCCCGGCGGCCGTTGCCGGCCTGCACCGACGAGACAGTCGCATCCGGGACCGGGAGGTTCGGCACGATCAGGTGGAAGCCGGACCGCCCCTGATCGGCGCCCTGCGTAGTCGAATCGGCGTGCAGACTGACCGCGATGTCGGCGCCGGAGGCACTGGCCGCGGCCGCCCGCTCGTCGACACAGCCGCCCCAGCCGGTGTCGTTGTTGCGGCTCAAAACGACTCGGGCGCCGTCGCCCTCCAGCGCCGCCTTGACCAACTGGGCGACGTTCCAGTTGATGGTGTGCTCCTTGACACCGTTCTCGGCGGTCGCGCCGGTGGTCTGGCAGTCCTTGGTGCCGCCGCGCCCGTCCGGCACCTGCTTGTTGAGCTGGTGCCCCTCGGCCGAACCCTGGTGTCCCGGATCCAGGAACACGGTGCGGCCGGTCAGCGGCCCGGCGGCCGGAGCGGCCTGCGCGGGCGCTCCCAGCAGGCCGGTGGCCAGCAGACCCACCGCGGCGACACCGGTCAGGGTGTGCGCTCGGCGCAGCACCGGACGGCCGCGCATGGGCGCACGACGACGGACAGAATCGACAGACATCACTGAAAAACCCCTTGATCTCACCAGAAATCACACTGGCCACTTCTGTAACAAGTGAAACAGTGATCCGGTCCGCGGGGCAACCCGATCCGGGTCACACCGGCGAATCGTTAGGCCCTCGTGACCGGGACCGCGGGCCCGGGCTCCCGACGGTGGTTCAGGGCTGCGCGAGATGCCGGGTCAGGTGCAGAATCCCGTTCACATCGTCCGGGTCGGCGGGCCGGCACACGTCCTCGAGCGCGGCGCGCGCAGCGACGCATCCATACCCGCCCCGATCAGCACCAGCTCGGTGGCCGGCTCACCCGGCCACCGGCGGGTCGCCACCTGCACGAAGCCGCCCACCGCGTGCACCTCGTAGGCGCGTCCGCGATGCCCCGGCAGATCGATCCGGGCCAGTCCCTTGATCCGGTACACCCCCGCCGGCGGGCGCTCCAGCAGCTGCGCGAGCCGGCGCGGATCGGCCGCCTCGGGCGTCTGAAGCGCCACCGACTCGAAGCCGTCGTGCAAGTGCCCGTGCGCGTCGCCGTCGTGGGAGCGGCAGTCGTGGGAGTGGACATCGCGGGCGGCCGGGTCGTCGCCGGCCAGTGCCTCCTCCAGATCGCCCAGCGTCAACTGCCGGGCGACGTCCTCGCCGACCCGCCCCGCCGGGTCGGCGAACAGGCCCGGGTCGACGGCACCGCGCGTCACCGCCAGCACCGGCGCCGTCGCATTGACCTCGCGCACCAGCGCCACCGCCGCCGCGGTCCCGGCCGCGCCGGCCAGGTCGGCCTTGTTGCACAGCACCAGATCGGCCACCGCCAGATGCTCGCGCACCGCCGGATGCCGCTCCAGGGTTCCGGGGAGGTTCGCCGCATCGACGACGTAGACCAGACCGCCGTAGGCGATGCGCGCATCCCGCGCAGCCAGCACCATCCGGATCAGCGCCTTCGGCTCGGCTATGCCGCTGGCCTCCACCACGATCGCATCCACCCCGGAGGCCGCCAGTGTCCCGAGCGCCTCGCTCAGGCCGTCCGCATCGGTGGTGCAGCAGATGCAGCCGCTGGAGAGCTCCACCGTGCCCGCGCTACGCCCGGAGACCAGGAGCGCATCGATGTTGACCGAGCCGAAGTCGTTCACCAGCACCCCGAAGCGGCGATCGCCGCTG
Organism: uncultured Gordonia sp.; assembly: GCA_964513715.1. Classification (GTDB taxonomy): domain Bacteria; phylum Actinomycetota; class Actinomycetes; order Mycobacteriales; family Mycobacteriaceae; genus Gordonia. The sequence goes on along the minus strand of CAZEOP010000001.1, from coordinate 47,187 downwards.
CGCCGGAGCAGATGATTCAGGACCGTCGTCTTACCCGCCCCGAGAAAGCCGGCGAGCACCACCACCGGGATCCCGGCGGTCACGGCGATTCCGGCCGGCAGCCGGTGCACAGCACCGCCAGTTCACGGCCGAGTTCATCGGGATGATTGGCGATCCGGCTGGTCGGCTCACCGCATTGCGCGCAGACGCCGATGACGGCGGCGTGATCGGAGAATTCGACGCTCATGCGCTTGTCGAAGACGTAGAGCGAACCCTCCCAGAGTCCGTCGTCGCCGTACTTCTCGCCGTACCTGACAATGCCGCCGTCGAGTTGATAGACCTCGCCGAATCCACGATTGCGCAGCAGCGCGCTGAGTACTTCACAGCGCACACCGCCGGTGCAATAGGTCACCAGCGGCCGGTCTTTCAAATGGTCGAGCGCACCGCTGTCGATCAGCGGAACGAAATCACGCGTGGTGGTCACCGGCGGTACGACGGCGCCGGCGAAACGGCCGATCTGAGCCTCGATCGCATTGCGACCGTCGAGGAAGACGACGTCATCGCGCTGCTCGACCAGGGAATGCAATTCCTCGGGCGTCAATCGCTCGCCGCCGCCGAGCACCCCGTCGCCGACGACCTTCACCTCCTCGGGCACCCCGAAGGTGACGATCTCGGGCCGCACCTTCACGCTCAGCCGCGGGAAATCGTCACCCACGCCCTCGGACCACTTGATGTCGGCATCGGCGAAAGGCCGATACCCGCGGGTGGCCCGCACATATCGTTTGACGTCGGGGAGATCGCCGCCCACTGTCGCGTTGATCCCGTGGGGTGACACGATGATCCTGCCGCGCAATCCCAGCGATTCGCAGACCGCGGACTGCCAGAGCCGGATGGCCTCGGGGTCGGCGAGCGGCGTGAACACATAGAAGAGCACGATCTTGGGGGTGGCCACAGTGCAAGGGTACGGATCCAGCGGACGCAGCCTCGGCACCGGCCCGGCCCGCTCGGCCGCACTGGCGGCCGGCCTGGCACTGGTCTTCGCCGCCGCCGGTTGCGGCCTGCTCACCGAGGAGGGACGCCCGACCGCCATCGAGATCCCCGGCACCGATGCGCTGATCACCGAGTCGGCGGCACCGACCACGACCACGACCACGTCACGGCGCGAGGACCGGGAGTCGCCGTCGTATACGGTGCCGGCCGGCGACAGCTACGCCGGAGTCATCGGCTCGGCACCGCGCGTGGGCGTCAGCAGCTTCCACATCGGCGCGACCTCCCCGGCCGGCGAGCGCGTCGACGGCGTCTCCGGGGTGCACTTCTCCACCCCCGACCGCGCGGTGCGCTGTTCCACCGGCAACGCCGGCACCCGGTCGCTGGCCTGCGCGGGCGACGCCATCGGCGGTCGGCCGTCACCCGGCCCGGGCACGCCGGACGGCTGCACCTGGCAGCGCGATCTGCTGGTGCTCAGCGCCGACGGGCCGGCCGCCGGGGCCTGCGCCAATCTGTATCCGGTGCTCTACCGCTCGCACATTCTGGAATACGGCTCGGCCATCTCGGCCGGCGATTTCTCCTGTCTGTCCGACGTGGACGGTCTCTACTGTCTGGAATCGCGCTCGGGAAACGGCTTCGCCATCACCCGGTCCGGATATTCCGATATCCACGCCGACGACCGGGTTTCACCGCAATTGAGCGGCGGTTCGGCCTCCTCGGCACCGCCGCGGACCTCGATCGAGCCGACCTCGTCGATCATTCCCACGCGCTGACCGACGGCCATTGTGAGCCACCTGACTGGGGCCATCCGCGGACCCGATCGCTCGCGCGGCGCATATCGTCGGGCCCATTCTTCTTGTAGACTCGGTCGCGTCAATCGATTCACGACGAAATCCGCGTCTGCGAATCACGCCGAACTCCACCGAAAGGTCATTCATGGCTAAGCGCACCAAGATCCAGATCGTCGACGATATCGACGGCGCCGAACTGGACGAATACGAAACCATCCGGTGGAGCATCGACGGCAAGAACTACGAATTCGACACCTCCCCGGCCAACGCCGCGGAATTCCGCGACTCGGTCGCGAAGTACGTCGCGGTCTCGCGGTCGGTGGGCGGGCGCACCACCCGTCGCGCCACGGCCGGCAAGGTGGACACCCGCGCGGTGCGCGCCTGGGCCAACGAGAACGGTCACACCGTGAGCAGCCGCGGCCGCATCCCGGCCGAGATCATCGCCGCCTACGAGGCCGCGCACTGACCCGGAGCCCTTCGGGCGAAATGATTTTTCTCGCCGAGTGATTCTTATTCGGCATCACATGGGACCTGACCGATAGGGTCAGGTCCCATGTCCTTTCTCACTGGGCTCCGGCGGCTGCCGGCGCTGATCGCGATCCTGGTCGCGCTCTTCGCCGTGGCGGCGTGCGGGGCATCGGCCGACAGCGGCGACGACGGATTGTGCGCCGCACCGGGACTGGCCACCGCGGCCGCCGCCCCGGAGAACCTCAACACCTCCGAGCAGGCGGTGGATCAGTACACCACCGCCGACGTGGTGCCGCTGGACCAGATCGACATCAGCGCGCTGGGCTTGGTACAGCCGGGCACCCTGACCGTCGGGACGCTGTCCGACGCGCCGCCGAGCATCTGCCTCAACAGCGCCGGCCAGTACACCGGTTTCGACAACGAGTTGCTGTCGGCGGTGGCCGCCAAGCTCGGCCTCAAGGTGAAGTTCGTCGGCACCGAGTTCGCCGGCCTGCTGGCCCAGGTGGCCAATCACCGGTACGACGTCGGCTCGTCGTCGATCACCACCACCGCCGAGCGCCGCAAGACCGTCGGCTTCACCAACGGCTACGACTTCGGCTACTTCTCGCTGGTCGCCTCGCAGACCGGCGCGATCCGCGGCTTCGCCGACCTGAACGCCGGGCACCGGATCGGCGTGGTGCAGGGCACCGTCCAGGACGACTATGTGACCAACACGCTGAAGCTGGATCCGGTGAAGTTCCCGGATTACGCCACCGCCTACGCCAACCTCAAGAGCGGGCAGATCGACGCCTGGGTGGCCCCGAGTCAGCAGGCGGCGGGCGCCATCCAGGACGGCGACGGCATGGCCATCCTGGAGGACACCTTCAGCGTCAACAACTTCGTCGGCTGGGCCACCGCGCTGGGCGATCAGAAGCTGATCGACGCCCTCAACAGCGGCCTGGACGCGGTGATCGCCGACGGCACCTGGGCCAAGCTGTATTCCGACTGGGTCCCGCGCGAACTGCCGGCCGGCTGGAAGCCCGGTTCCAAGGACGCGCCGGAGCCGCAGCTGCCCGACTTCCGGGCGATCGCCGCCGAGCACGCGACCGATCCGAATGCCCCGGCGGTGGCCGCCAAGGGCACCTGGGCACAGCTGAAGGACACCTTCTTCAACTGGGAGCTGTACCGCAAGGCCTTCCCCGATCTGATCAAGACCGGTCTGCCGAACACCCTCATCCTGGCACTGGTCTCGGGCATCCTCGGCACCGCCGCCGGCATGCTGCTGGCCGTCGCCGGGATCTCGCGCTCGCGCTGGCTGCGCTGGCCGGCCCGGATCTACACCGATGTCTTCCGCGGTCTGCCGGCCGTCGTGGTGATCCTGATCATCGGCCTGGGCATCGGTCCGCTGGTGAAGAACCTCACCGGCGGCAATCCGTACTGGCTGGGCGCCCTCGCGCTGGCCCTGCTGGCCGCGGCCTACATCGGCGAGATCTTCCGGTCGGGCATCCAGAGCGTGGAACCCGGCCAGCTCGAGGCCGCCCGCGCGCTGGGTCTGACCTACCGGTCGTCGATGAGCCGGGTGGTGATCCCGCAGGGCGTGCGGCGGGTGCTGCCCGCCCTGATGAACCAGTTCATCGTGCTCATCAAGGACTCCTCGCTGATCTACTTCCTGGGTCTGCTGGCCACCCAGCGCGAACTGTTCGCCGTGGGCCGTGATCTGAACGCGCAGACCGGCAATCTGTCGCCGCTGGTGGCCGCCGGCATCGTCTACCTGTGCCTCACCGTGCCGCTGACCCACCTGGTGAACTACATCGACAAGCGCCTGCGCACCGGAAAGGCCTGAGATGACTGCCCTCGAGACGCCCCTGGCCACCCCCGACCCGGTCTCGCTCACCGGCACCGGCCTGAGCCTGAGCTTCGGCGACAACCAGGTGCTGCGCGGCGTGGACATCCACGTCGACGCCGGGACCACCACCACCGTCATCGGCCCGTCCGGCTCGGGCAAGTCGACCCTGCTGCGGGTGCTGAACCGGCTGCACGAGCCGCAGTCCGGCGACATCCTGATCGACGGCCGCTCGGTGCTGGGCGACGATCCCGACAAGCTGCGCCGGCGCATCGGCATGGTCTTCCAGCACTTCAACCTGTTCCCGCACAAGACCGTCGCCGAGAACATCGCCCTGGCTCCGCGCAAAATCCTCGGCCTGAGCAAGGACGAGGCCCGGGAGCTGGCGCTGACCCAGCTCGAATCGGTCGGCCTGCGCGAGAAAGCCGATGCCCGGCCGGCGAACCTGTCCGGCGGCCAGCAGCAGCGGGTGGCGATCGCCCGGGCACTGGCCATGTCGCCGCAGATCATGTTCTTCGACGAGGCCACCAGCGCCCTGGACCCCGAGCTGGTCAAGGGCGTGCTGGCGCTGATGACCGAGCTGTCCCGCGAGGGCATGACGATGGTCGTGGTGACCCACGAGATGGGTTACGCGCGCGGCGTGAGCGACAACGTGCTGTTCATGGACCGGGGCGCCGTCGTCGAGACCGGTACCCCGGAGCAGTTGTTCGACGATCCGTCGAGCGACCGGCTGCGCACCTTCCTGTCCGAGGTGCTCTGACCCGATCGCTCGGGATCAGTCCGCGGATCCGGCGGCGGTGTCGGCCCCGGTTCCGGCGGCGGTGTCGGACCCGATTCCGGCGGCAGCGGCGAACTCCGGGGAGGCGTAGAAGGGCGCGAGACGCCGGCGCACGATGGCCGCCAGGATGCCCTCGCGGTCGAGCCGTGCCAGTACCGGCGGCCCGAAGCGCAGGGCCTCCTCGTACAAGTCGTCGGAGCGAATGCCCAGGTCCTCGAGCACGTCGGCCAGCGGCGTGGCCCCGTAGGTGTCGAAGACCTGGTCGATCCCGGCGTCGAGCAGCGTCCGGAAGTAGTCGGTCTGCCGGAAGTCGCGCCAGAACTCGAAGACCAGCACCACCGCGTCCTCCACGTCGGCCTCCGAGACGCTGTCCCGGAAGCCGCCGAGGGTCTCGTCGCCGCGGCCACGCCAGAAGTCGCGGGCCGCGTCGAGCAGCAGCTCGTCGGAATCCTCGCGCGCCGAACTCAGCACGAACGAGGTGCCCCGCCGGGTCAGCTTCTCCACCGCGCCGGACAGCCGCCGGCCCAGGCTCGCCCCGAAACGCTGTTCGACGGCCCGCTGCACCACTTCGACCACGGTGTCGGCGGTGGCCGGACTGTCCAGGACCTGTTCCACCGCGCGGCGCGCGAACGGCAGGTCGACCGCGGTGGTCGCCAACTCGTCGAACCGGCGACCCTCCAGTACGTCGGTGAGCGTGGTGGTCTCGTGGATCTCGTGCCGGTAGAGCCTCGCGGTCACCTCGCCGACCAACTCCGGGATGGCGCCCTCCACGGGGAACAGCATCGTGTACTTGCGCGCGACCGCCTTGATCAGCTCGCGCGGCATCGCCGTCTCCAACGGCAGCTCGCCCGACTCGGTATAGAAGGCTTCGATCTCCTCGCGGACGAGCGCGGTGAACTCGTCCTCGCCGGTCAGCTGGCGGATCGCGAAGGCGACGTGGGCATCGAGCAGGGCCGCGCTCAAGTCTGCTGTCATCACGTCAGCCTAGGACAACGGACCGAGGACGCGAATCTCGGTGCGCCGCCCCGCGACGCCGTAGACCCCGCGCCGTCGCCGATCAATCGCCACCACCGCGGTGATGAGCGCAAGCAGCCCGGTGACGATCCACAGGGCGACGGCCAGCCGGGTCTGGTGCAGCGCCACCGCACCCAGCACGCCGCCGGTCAACAGCGAGGTCCACAGCGACAGATGCCGCAGCCACAGCATCCGCGGACCGCCGTGGAAGGCGTCGACCAGCCGCTGCCCGGCCTTCACCAGCGCACCGGTCATGTACGTCAGGCCGATGCTGGCCTCCCCCGAACTCAGGAAGGTCGCGTTGACCACACCCATCGCCAACGGCAGTCCGATCATCGTGGGCACCGTCGATGCGGTGAGGCTCGCCGCCAGCGAGGTCGCCGCGACCAGCGCCGTGGTGCAGGCGAGCACCGTCGTACGGCCGTCGCGCAGCCGGGCCAGCACGGCGCCGAGCACCGCCCCGCCGAAGAAGGCGCCGATCAGGATCCCCGCGAAACCCGCCACCGACCACAGTCCCGCGCCCAGGTGGGTGGCCAGTTCGGTGGTGTTGCCGCTCATGAACGAGACGAAGAAGCCGCCGAGCACCACATAGCCGACGGCATCGAGGTAACCGGCGACGGCCGACAGCACCACCGCCAGCGCCACCTCCCGCCCCGCGATCATCTTCACTCCGCCATTCTCGCACCCGACGGGCTTGCACCGCGCCGCGCAGTGAGCTTGCATCCACCAGGTGCGACGACCCCCTCTGATCCGTGCCCACCGGCCGCTTCGCGCGCGCCGATCACGCGCCGGCGCCCTCGCGCGGGCCGGCGCCCTCGGCTGCGCCGCCGTGCTGACGGCGACGGCGTGCACGTCCGCATCCGAGTCGGCAGCGCCGTCCGCCACCGTCTCCGGCCCGGCCGCTTCGCCGGCCACTTCGCCGGCCGCGGCGACGGCGTCCGGGCCGGGCGCCTCGTCGGCCGCACCCGCACCCGGAACGTCGCGCACCATCACGATCAGCTGGGCCGGCGACAACATCCTGGGCACCGACCCGAAGTTCGGCGGTCTCACCCTGCCCGCGGCCTGGGAGCGCAGCGGTCGGGATCCCGGCTACTTCTTCCAGAACGTCAAGCGCTACTTCGACGCCGACGACCTGACCGTCGCCAACTTCGAGACGGTACTGACCGACCGCACCCTGCCGCCGCGGCCGAAGGAGGGCGACGAGTACTACCACTTCTCCGGTGAGACCGCGCTGGCCCAGACGCTGCCGGCCGGCGGCATCGACGTGGTGACCATCGCCAACAACCACACCTGGGACTACCTGCGCCCGGGCTTCCGGGACACCGTCGGTGCGCTGAAGAAGGCCGGCCTGGAATACGTCGGCTTCGGCAATCCGGGCTACGACGGCTCCGACTACGACTACTCGCTGGTGCGGGACGTCAACGGCATCGGGGTGGGGCTGGTCAGCTACCAGACCTGGCTGGACACCCCGCAGATCCGCACGAAGATCCGGTCCGACATCGCGAGCCTGCGCCAGCGCGGCGCCGCCGTGGTGATCCCCTACTTCCACTGGGGCATCGAGGCCGTGCACGAGCCCTACGAGGTCCAGCGCGATCTGGCCCGGGTCGCGATCGACGCCGGCGCGGACGCGGTGATCGGCACGCACCCGCACGTCCTGCAGTCGATGGACGTCTACAAGGGCAAGCTGATCGCCTACTCGCTGGGCAATTTCGCCTTCGGCGGCAATACGAATCCGTCGGACAAACGAACGGCGATCCTGCAGACCCGGGTGGCCGTGCGCGACGGGCGGGTGACCGGCGTGGACTACCGGATGATCCCGACGCGGCTGTCGAGCACCGAGGACTACAACGACTACGTCCCCACCCCGTACACCGGTGCCCAGCGGACCGCGGTGCTCGGCTTCCTCAACGAGATCTCGCCGGCGCTGAAGGGCGGCATCACCGACCGCTTCACCCCGGTACCGGCCGCGAAGCGCTGACCCCGGCGGCGGCAGCTACTGCACGGTCGGCTTGCGCAGTTCGATCGGCACGTCCGAGCCGCCCTCGCGGGTGAGCCGGGCACCCACCTGCACCAGGCCGGGTTCACCGGCGAAACCGCCCGCGAAGAGCACCTGCCCCTGCGCGAAGCCGGTCGCCTGCGCCAGCAGCTCCTGCGGTGCGTAGCCGAAGACCGCGCCGAGCTCGGCCAGATCGCGCGGCGAACTCATCTTCATCAGACCCAGGTTGTCGCACTGCGAGAGCGCATTCGGGTGCACCTTCGACGGTCGCTGCGTCGACATCAGCAGCCACAGCCCGTACTTGCGGCCCTCGGCGGCGATCTGCACGATCCGCTCGGTCAGCAGCCGCTGAACCGGCGTCGCCGGGTCGGGCGGGCACAGATTGTGCGCCTCGTCGATCACGATCAGCCGGCCCACGCGGTCGAAGCGCCGCGCCCACAGGTGATCCAGGACGGCCAGCGCGGCCGCCCGCGACTGGGCCGCGGTGTCGAAGCCGGCCAGGTCGACGACGGTGGCGTCGTGGCGCTCGTCGATCACGTCGGTGATCGCGGTGTCGCCGAATGCCCACAGGTCCCAGTCGGCCACGCCGAGGTTCTCCAGCCGGAGGGCCAGCCGGGCGAAGGCCGGGTCGTCCTGGGCGCGCAGCCACGGCACCAGCGAGCCGCGCAAACCGGGCGCCACGGCCCCGGCGCCCGGGATCAGACCGATCACGTTCATCGCGCCGCGGAGCTTCTCCTCGGCGCGCAGCATCGCGTTGAAGTCCTCCGGGTCGGCGATCGGATCGATCTGCATCACCGCCGCCCGGGACCGCAGATCCATGTCCAGGAAGCGCACCCGCAGCCGGTCCCCGGCACCGTCGGTGCTGCGGGCCACCACGATGTCGCGCGAGGCCAGCTCGGCCGCCGCCGTGCCCGCGGCATCGTCGCGCAGTTCCCCGAGCCGGACGAAGTCGGCGTTCGGATCCAGGACCACCACCGGCAGCCGGGTGTGCAGCAGCACCTGTTCCAGCAGCACGCCCAGCGCGTAGGTCTTGCCCGAGCCGCTCTGCCCGCACCAGAAGGTGTGCCGGTTCAGCCGCGGCGCCAGCAGATGGGCCGGCTCGTCGCTGCCGTAGCGCCGGCCGATCGGCAGCCGCCCGCTCATGCGCGCGCCAGGAACGATTCGAGCACCGCGAGCACGCCCCGATCGGCGTTGCTGGGCGCCCGGAAGCGGGCCCGCTCGCGCACCTGCGGGTGGGCGTTGGCCATCGCGAACGACCAGTCGCCGGCATCCAGCATCTCCAGGTCGTTGAGGTAGTCGCCGAAGACCACCGTCTGCGCGGCGGTGATGCCCAGGTCGTTCTGCAGCCGGCGCACCCCGACGCCCTTGTCCACGCCCGGGGCCATCAGGTCGATCCAGTGCGCGCCCGAGACCACCACCTGGCACCGGTCGGCGAACGGGTCGAAGTGCGGGCGCGCACCCACCGCGTCGGTGAAGTCGAAGACCGCGAGCTTGAGCAGTTCGTCGTCCACGGCCAGCAGATCGTCCACCTGCGACAGCCGCAGGTAGTACTTGTCGGACTCGTTCAGGAAGGGCAGGTCGCCGCGTTCGACGAAGCCGCCGGACAGCCCGCACACCACCAGCCCGAGGTCGCGGTCGACGCTGCGGACCGTGCCGATCACCTCGTGGGCCAGCTCACGGTCGAAGGGTGCGGTGACGACGCGGTCGCCGTCGTGCACCACCAGGTTGCCGTTCTCGGCGATGTACGAGATTCCGCCGGGGACGTCGTCGAAGAGCTGCTCGAGGGTGTCGAACTGGCGGCCGCTGGCCGGGACGAACATGATGTCGCGGGCCCGCAACTCCGCCAGCAGCGGCCAGAAGCCGTCGGGCACGCGCCCGTCCTCGGTCAGCAGGGTGCCGTCCATGTCGCACACCACCAGGCGCACGTTGTCGGGCAGGACGGTCAGGTCGAAATCGTTGTCGGGCACCCTCGCATCATCACACCTTCGCGGCGCGGGCCCGGCCGGACGCCGAATCAGCGGCTCCCGGCCGGCGAATCCCGATCCCCGCAGTCCCGATCCCCGCAGTCCCGATCCCCGCAGTCCCGGGCGATCCACTCGGTCACCGGTTCGCCACCGGCCAGGTGCGCGTCGACCAGCCGCTCCACTCGCTCCGGTCGCATCTGCGCGTACCAGATCCCGTCGGGGTACACCGCCATCACCGGGGCCAGCCCGCACGGGAAGAGGCAGCCGGTCACGGTCTGCAGCACCCGGTCGTCGCCGAGGCCGCGCGCGTCCAGCGCCTGCGCGAGCGCCGCGGAACTCTCCCGAGCGCCCTCGACGCTGCACCGCGGGCCGCGACAGACCAGGACGTGACGAGCGAATCCGGGTACCTCGTCCCAGGCCGGGGACAGTATCGGCGCGGTGGTGGTGCGGGCCGGCTCCCCGCCGCGGGCGATGGCCGCATCCAGCAGCGCGACGAAGTCGTCGTGCTCGGTCAGCAGCGGTGCGATCCGCACCTGCGGGGTGGGTGCACCGCCGGGCCGGGCGCGCAGCCAGTGCCCGGTGATCCGGGCCAGCCACGCGTCCTGTTTCGCGTCGCCGAGTGTCTGCCCGCTGACCAGCAGCACGCACCGCGCTCCGCCGTCCGCGGCCTCGTCGAGTGCCTCGGTGATCGGGGTGTCCGAGCCGCCGAGCACCGCGATCCGGACGCGCAGGCCCGCTCGGGCGCCCTCCAGCGCGTCGACGGCCCGCCGCAGCGTGCGGGCGGGCAGTCCCCCGCGATCGGTGGGCGCGGTGATGATCACCCAGTCGGCCGTCATCGTCGCCCCCGATCGGGGTGCACGCCGTTGAGCACCACCATCGGCGCGCCGCTGCGCGGGTGCGGCAGCACCTGCGCGTCCAGGCCGTACACCTCGGCCAGCAGGTCGGCGGTGAGCACCTCGTCCGGCGGCCCCTGGGCGACGAGCCGGCCGCCGGCCAGCACCAGCAGGTGATCGCAGTACAGGCCCGCCAGCGGGAGGTCGTGCAGGGCGGCCACCGTGGTGACCGGCAGCTCGCGCAGTAGTTCCAGCAGGCCCAGCGCCGCGGCCACGTCGAGGTGGTTGGTCGGCTCGTCCAGCACCAGCACCCGGGGCTGTTGCGCCAGCGCCCGGGCCAGCTGCGTCTTCTGCCGCTCGCCGCCCGAGAGCGACTGCCAGGTCCGCTCACGCAGCTCGCTCAGGCCCATCGTCTCCAGGGCGGCGTCGACCACGACGCGGGTGTCGGTGCGGCGCAGGCGCCCGCCGGCGTGCGGGATGGTGCCCAGGTCGACGATCTGGGCGATCGACAGGTCGGCCTCGGTCACCGAGTGCTGCTCGACGGTCGCCAGCACCCGCGCGAACTCGCGGCGCGAGTACTCGCCCACCGGGGTCCCGTCCAGCAGGACCCGCCCGGTCGCCGGCCGGAGCCAGCGCGCGATGGTCGCCAGCAGCGTCGACTTGCCCGAGCCGTTGGGCCCGATGACCCCGGTGAATCGGCCCGCCGGGATCGTCGCGGTCACGTCGTCCAGGATCGGGGTGCCGCCGATCCGCACGCCGACGCCGGCCACCTCGATCGCCGGGGCGCCGATCGCGGGGGCACTGCTCGACGGGGCACTGCTCGACGGGGCACCGCTGGGCACGGGCCCGCTCATGCCGCGGCCCCGTGCCGGCGCAGGATCACCACGAACACCGGCACGCCGATGATGGCGGTGACCAGTCCGAGCGGCAGTTCGCGGGCGGTCAGCACCGTGCGCGCGGCGATGTCGGCCCACACCAGCAGCAGCGCGCCGACCAGCGCGGTGATCGGCAGCAGCACCCGGTGCAAGGGTCCGACCGCGAACCGCGCCAGGTGCGGAATCACCAGGCCGACGAAACCGATGATGCCGGTCTGCGCGACGATGACCGCGGTGCAGATCGAGACCGCGAGGTAGAGGATCCAGCGGGTCGCGGTGACGGGCACGCCCAGCCCGGCCGCCGCGCGGTCGCCGAAGGTGAAGGCGTCGAGTGTGCGCGCGTACGTCCACACCAGCGCGAGGGTCAGCAGCACCGCCGCGACGACCACCACGGTGGACGGCCAGCGTGCCCCGGCCACCGAGCCCAGCGTCCAGCGCAGCACCACGGCCGCCACGTCGCGGTCGCCGAAGTAGATGATCGCCGAGGTGATCGCCGCGCCGCCCTGGGCCACCGCCACGCCCGCCAGAATGAGCCGGGTCGGCAGCAGGGCTCCGGTGCGGGTGGTGGCGATGGCGAAGACCAGGGCCAGCGCGCCGAGTGCGCCGAGGAAGGCCGCCACGGAGACCGCGCCGATGCCGGCGGTCAGACCGGCGCCGAGGCCCGTGGTGATCACCAGCACCGCGCCGACCGAGGCGCCCGACGACATGCCCAGCAGGTACGGGTCGGCCAGGACGTTGCCGGTGAGCGACTGCAGCACCGCGCCGCAGACCGCCAGGCCGGCACCGACCGCGGCCGCCGTGACCACGCGCGGCATCCGCAGATTCACCACGATGTGCTCGGTGGCCTGATCGACGCCGCCGGTCAGCCCGAGCCGGGAACCGATTGCCCGGAAGACCTCGCCCAGGCCCAGGCCCACCGAGCCGGTCGCGACGCCCACCGCCAGGCTCAGCACCAGCAGCGCGGCGAGCACCACGATCAGCAGTGTCAGGCCGCCGGGGTCGGCCGCGCGCCGCCGAAGGTTCAGCGCTTCCCCAGGTAGTCCGACAGGGTCACGGCGCCGTCGATGGTCCGCGCACCCGGCGTCGACTCGGAGAAGGGCACCGTGACGAAGGCCTGCTTGCGCACGGCGGTCAGGTTCCGCAGCACCGGATCGGCTTCCAGGTAGGCCTTCTTGGACTCGGCCGAGGAGAAGGCGGCGTCGATCAGCACGATCACGTCGGGGTCGGCCGCGACCACCTGCTCCCAGCTGGCGTCGGCCCAGTTGCCGGGCAAGTCGGCGAAGACGTTGGTGGCGCCGACCGCGTCCATGATGAGTTGCGGTCCGCCCTGTCCCGCGCCGGCCGACGGGGTGTCGGTGCCGTTGTCCCACCAGAAGATCCGGACGTCCCGGCCGTGGTCGTCGTGCTTGAGCCCCTCGAGCGTCGAGCGCATCTGCGCGTTCACCGCGTCGGCGTCGGAGGTGCGGCCGAACAGCGTGCCGTAGTCGGACACCTCCCCGGCGATCGCATCCCAGGAGGCCGCCGGACGGTCGGCCTTGTTCTCGCAGCCGAACGGCGAGACATAGGTGGCGATACCCAGGCCGGCGAGTTCGTCGCGCGAGCCGATGCCCTTCTCGCCGAAGGCCGATGAGTACGAGGCAGCCACCAGGTCGGGCTTGGCCGCCAGCACCGTCTCCAGGTCCGGGTACTTCTCCGCGAGGACGGGCACGGCGTCGTACGCGGCCTTGAGCCTGGGGGCGATCGCGTCGTCGAGGTAGGCGGTGCCGACCAGGTCGCCGCCGGCGCCGATGGCCAGCGCCGATTCGGTGGCGCCCTGATTGACGGTCACCGCCCGGGTGGCCGGGGCGTCGAGGGTGACGGTGCGCCCGCAGTTCTGCAGGCTGATCGCGCCGCCGGGCGCCGCATCGTCGGTACCGCAAGCCGACAGGGACAGGGCAAGCGTCGCGGCCGTGACGACGGCGGCGACGGTGGACAGGGTGCGCACGGGCTACCCGCCTTCCATTCTCGTGGAATCTAGGTGATGCGCCACGGCCGGTCTCCTGGCTTCGCAGGGTCCACCGGCGACGACACCTTCCCGGGCAGTGCACCCAGTGGCCGGGGTTCGCCCCCGAAGCCGTCGCCGGACCTGCTCACAGTGGCGAGAACCGCGCCGGATTTCCACCGGTCTTCCCGAACACCGCAGCGTCGGGCTGATGGTATCCCGACATCCGGTGATCCCAGCGCACAATCCCCCGGGAATAACCGGACCGCGGTCCGTGCTTGACTCGGGGTATGAGCGACATCGAATTCGGATTGGACACCTTCGGCGGCGTCACCACGGACGAACAGGGACGGGCGGTGGACCACCCGCAGGTGATCACCGACCTGGTCGACGACGCGGTGCTCGCCGACGAGCTGGGCCTGGACTTCTTCGGCATCGGCGAGCATCACCGTCCCGACTTCGCGGTCTCCAGCCCCGAGATGGTGCTGGCCGCCATCGCCGGGAAGACCTCCCGGCTGCGCCTGGGCTCGGCGGTCACCGTGCTCAGCTCGGACGATCCGGTGCGCGTGGTGGAACGCTTCGCCACCCTCGACGCCGTCTCCGGTGGGCGGGCCGAGATCGTCGCCGGCCGCGGCTCCTTCATCGAATCGTTCCCGCTCTTCGGCTACGACCTGGCCGACTACGACGTCCTGTTCGAGGAGAAGCTCGACCTGCTGTCGCGGCTGATCGAACAGGAACCGGTCACCTGGAGCGGCACCACCCGCGCCCCGCTGACCGATCAGCGCGTCTTCCCCACCACTGCGGCCACGCTGCCGGTGTGGGTGGGCGTCGGCGGCACGCCCGAGTCGGTGGTGCGCACCGCCAAGTACGGCTTCGGCCTGTTCCTGGCGATCATCGGCGGTGATCCGGCCCGGTTCGCCGGCTACATCGACCTGTTCGAGCGGGCCCAGGATCAGTTCGAGGTGCCGCGGGCCCCGATCGCCGTGCACTCCCCCGGCCTGGTGGCCGAGACCGACGAGCAGGCCCGGGAGATCGTCTACGACGGCTGGCTGGCCTTCCGCACCCGGCTCGGCGCCGAGCGCGGCTGGGGACCGCCGCGGCCCGGCGAATTCGAGAACGAGATCGCCCACGGCTCGCTGTACCTGGGCTCCCCGGAGACGGTCGCCACCAAGATCGCCCGCACCCTGCGGACGCTGCCGGTGAACCGCTTCGACTTCAAGTACGACCAGCCCGTCTCGCACGCCGCCCAGCACCGGTCGGTGCAGTTGTACGGCGAGAAGGTGGTGCCGATGGTCAAGGACATGCTCGCCTGACCCCCCTGAGCCCCACCGAAGGGGCTACAGTTCGGAGACGCGGCCGCCGTCGACGTGCCAGCGCCGGTCCAGCCGCACGGTGTCGAGCATCCGGCGGTCGTGCGTCACCAGCAGCAGCGCACCGTCGTAGCTCTCCAGGGCCTGCTCCAGTTGCTCGATGGCCGGCAGATCCAGATGGTTCGTCGGCTCGTCGAGCACCAGCACGTTGGTGCCGCGCGCCTGCAGCAGCGCCAGCCCGGCCCGGGTTCGTTCGCCCGGTGAGAGCTCGCCGGCCGGCCGGTCGACGTGATCGGCCTTGAGCCCGAACTTGGCGAGCAGCGTGCGCACCTGCTCGGTGGTGTACCCGGGCATCAGCTCCTCGAAGCGCTCGGCCAGCGGCGGCGCGCCGGTGAACAGCCGCCGCGACTGGTCCACCTCGCCGATGGCGACGGAGGTGCCGAGTTGCGCGCTGCCCGCGTCGGGCGCCTGCCGGCCCAGCAGCACGCGCAGCAGGGTGGATTTGCCGGCGCCGTTGGGACCGGTGATCCCGATGCGGTCGCCGGCGTTCACCTGGAGCGAGACCGGGCCGAGGGTGAAGTCGCCCTGGTGCACCACCGCCTCGTTGAGCGTGGCCACCACCTCGCTGGACCGCGGCGCGGCACCGATCGTGAACTCCAGCACCCACTCCTTGCGCGGCTCGACCACCTCTTCCAGCCGGGCGATCCGGCTCTCCATCTGGCGCACCTTCTGCGCCTGCTTCTCGCTCGACTCCGACGCGGCGCGGCGCCGGATCTTGTCGTTGTCCGGGTTCTTGCGCATCGCATTGCGGACGCCCTGGCTCGACCATTCGCGCTGGGTGCGGGCCCGGGACACCAGATCGGCCTTGCGCTGCGCGAACTCCTCGTATTCCTCGCGGCGGTGCCGGCGGGCCACCTCGCGCTCGGCCAGGTAGCTGTCGTAGCCGCCGCCGTAGAGGGTGTTGGTGTGCTGCGCCAGGTCCAGTTCCAGCACGCCGGTCACGGCGCGGGAGAGGAACTCGCGGTCGTGGCTCACCAGCACCACGCCACCGCGCAGGCCCTGCACGATCTCCTCCAGGCGCGCGATGCCGTCCAGGTCGAGGTCGTTGGTGGGCTCGTCGAGCAGCACGATGTCGAACCGCGAGCAGAGCAGCGCGGCCAGGCCGACGCGCGCCGCCTGGCCACCGGACAATCCGGTCATCGGCCAGTCGACCGGGTCCCCGGACGATCCATGCTCGCGCAGCCCGAGGTCGGCGAGCACCGCCGGCAGCCGCTCGTCCAGGTCCGGCGCGCCGGTGGCCAGCCAGTGGTCCAGGGCCGCGGCGTAGCGGTCGTCGGCGCCGGCGTCCGGCTCGGCCAGCGCCTGCGCCGCGGCGTCCATGGCGCCGGTCGCGGCGGCGCACCCGGTCCGCCGCGCGACGTACTGCGCCACCGTCTCGCCGGGCACTCGCTCGTGTTCCTGCGGGAGCCAGCCGACGAAGGCGTCGGCCGGCGCGCACGAGACGCTGCCGGCCAGCGGCGCCAAGTCGCCGGCCAAGATGCGCAGCAGGGTGGTCTTGCCCGCTCCGTTGGCGCCGACCACGCCGATCACGTCGCCGGGCGCCACCGTGAGGTCGAGATTCTCGAAGAGCACGCGGTGCGCGTAGCCGCCGGCGAGGTCCTTGGCGACGAGGGTGGCGGTCATGGGCCCATCGTGTCACCCGGGTGCGCACGCTCCCAACCCACCGGCCCACGCAAACTGTCGAATCTGATACCCGCCAGGTATCAGATTCGACAGTTTGCGAGGGTGGCGATCAGACCGGTTCCTCCACCGAGTGCGAGTCGGTCAGGCTCAGTGCTCCCGCGGCGGCGACGACGCCGACCACAACGGCCAGCACCAGGTAGGTCAGCCGCTCCCCATGGAAGAACGAGGACGCCAGCTCGCTGCTCCAGACCCCGTCGGGCAGGACCGCGGTGACCAGGACCGCGATCGCGGTGCCGATCACCGCGGTGCCGATGCTCGAGCCCATCTCCTGCGCGGTGTCGTTCAGGGCGGTGCCGATCGAGGTCCGGTTCTCCGGCAGCGCGCTGACCAGGGCCACCGCGCAGATCGTCATCACGGTGCGTAGACCGAGCGTGAAGACCACCATGAAGACCGCGATCGCCGGGTAGCCGTGCTCGACGGCCCAGGCCAGACCTACCAGCGAGCCGGCCAGCAGCCCCGCCCCCACCAGGCAGGCGATGCGGTGTCCGAAGCGCCGACCCAGCCACTCCGAGATCGGGGTGGCGACCAGCATGGTGACGATGAGCGGGAGATTGGCCAGGCCGGCCTTCATCGGGCTCCACCCGTAGGCGTACTGGAAGTGCAGGATGAGGCCGAACATCAGACCTGCCATCGCCAGCGAGGTGCCGATCTGCGCGATCGCCGCGCCCCGAATCGTGCCGTTACGGAAGATCGTCAGATCGAGCATGGGCGCGGCGGTGCGACGCTCGTGCCAGACGAAGAAGGCCAGCGCCGCGCCCGCGGCGGCCAGACAGCCCGCGGTCGGCCAGGACAGCCAGCCGTGCTGGACGCCCACGGTGAGGGTGTAGCAGGCGAAGCCGATCGTCAGGATCGAGGCGAGCGCACCGGGCAGGTCGAGCCGGTCCCCACTCAGGTCCTCGGGACGATCCGCCGCGACGCCCACCCGCACCCCGAACCAGGCCAGCAGGGCGATCGGCGCGTTGACCAGCAGCAGCCATTCCCAGCGGAGGTGCGCCAGGGCGGAGCCGCCGATCAGCGGACCGAGGATGAACCCGCTCATGCCGACGACGATCATGATCGTCATCGCGCGCATTCGGAGCTGTTCGGTGGCGAACAGCCGGAAGACCAGCGAGTTCGTCACCGGCGCCATCGCCGCGGCAGCCACGCCGAGGGCGGCGCGCAGCACGATCAGCGCGGCGGCGGAGTGCACCCAGATGACGCCGACGCTGATGAGACCGAAGGCGGCCAGCCCCCAGAGCAGCACGCGGCGGCGGCCGATCCGGTCGGCGGCCGAGCCGGCGGTGAGCAGCAGCCCGCCGAAGGTCAGCGAGTAGGCGCCGGTCACCCACTGCAGGGCGAGGGTGCCGCCGCCCAGGTCGCGGCCGATGGTGGGCAGCGCGATGGTCAGCAGCGTGTTGTCGACCATCTCGACGAAGAAGGCCAGACACAGCGCGGCCAGCGGCAGCCAGGCCGCGCGCAGCGAGGGGTAGGTGCGCGCGGAGCCGGGGCCGGCCGGCGCGGATTCGGTCAGGGTCTGCATGGGGGCACCTCCGGGTCGGAAGACGATGGGTCCGAGGATCAGTCTCGAACATCGTTCGGTTATGGAACGTTGTTCGAGACACTAGAACGTTGTTCGATTCAGCGCAAGAGGGAATGATGGGAGCCATGCCGACCCCGTCCGAGGACACCGCCGCGCGCCCGCGCGGCCGCCGCCGCGCCTCCCACTCGCTCGAGGCGGTGGTCTCCGAGGCCGTCGCCCTGCTCGACGAAGCCGGGGAGCCCGCGCTCACCTTCCGCGCTCTGGCCGCCAGACTCGGCGGCGGCGTGGCCAGCATCTACTGGTACATCGACAACAAGGACGAGCTGCTCGACCGGGCCACCGACCACGTCCTCGGCGACGTCCTGGCGGCCACGGACCGATTCGCCGGGGCCGGCGATCCCATCGACGATCTACGAGCCATCGCGTGGGCGCTGTTCGACGCCGTCGTCCAGCGCCCCTGGCTGGGCTCGTACCTGATGCGCAACACCGGCACCCAGCAGAACAGCCTCGCGCTGTACGAGCGCATCGGCCAGGAGGTCCTGCGCCTGGGACTGACGCCGCGGCAGGCCTTCTACGCGTGCTCGGCGATCATCGGCTATGTGGTCGGGACTGCGACGGATCTGGGCCAGCAGCCTCCGGCGGAGGTGCTCGACGGGACCGTGACCCCGGCCGAATACCTGGGCCGCGCGGCCGACCAGTGGCGCTCCCTGGACCCGGGCGAGTACCCGTTCGTGCACTTCATCGTCGACGAGTTCGACGGCCACGACGACACCGATCAGTTCCGGGGCGGCCTGGACCTGCTGCTCACCGGGCTGGCCGTGCAGGCCGGCCGGGACCCCGGGAAACGCTGAGATCTCGGGCGCGCTCCCCCGTCGACGGGCGGAACGTCAGTAGTACGCGAAGGTGCACTCGGGGTTCGGCCCGGTGACGAAGGAGACCAGCTTGCCGTCCATCATGATGGTGCAGCCGGCGGCTCCGGCACCCTCCGCGCGAGCCTTGGTGCTGATCTTCGGGTAGACCTCGTACTCCGTGGACCACGGCAGCGCGACGTTCTCGGCCACCTGCTCGGCGGCGCCGTTGATGGAGTACCGGATGGTCGCCGTGCCCGAGCCCTGCACCTCGATGGTCGCCGTGCCGATGGGCGCTCCGGTGGGGCCGGCGGCCGGCTCCGAGACCGCAGCGGAGGCCGCCGACGACGTCGGCGACGCGGGGGCGCCGGAATCGGCGGTGCTGCACCCGGCGGCCAGCAGGGCCGCGGCGAGCGGAACAACAGCGAGGAACCGAAGACGAGTCGTCATGGCCGGCACTCTAGCGAGCGCGCCCGCCGCGGTGCAGGAGAATCGCGTGTCACTCCCGGCCGACGAGCGCGTCCGGGCCGTCGATCACCGTGAGCCGGCCGCCGTCGCCCGGATCCGGCTCGGGCAGGACAGCCTCCGGGTCGACCAGGTAAAGCTCGTGGCCGTCGAGGGTCAGCCTCCGCACGGCCTCCAGCAGCACCCGGCGACCCACCTCGTCCACGCTGCCGACGCGTTCCAGGTCGATCACGATGCGCGGCGCCGACGGCGGCCGCAGCTCCAGGTCGCGGACGACGCGTTCGGCGGTGGTGAAGCGCAAGTCGCCCTGCAGTTCCAGCGATTCCACCGCGCCCGGGCCCGCGCCGTCGACCCGCCGGTCGCGCAGCACCGACGTCGCGGTGACCGGCACGTCCATCAGGTGCATGCCCATGTCGGCGGTGAACCGCTGGAACAGGTCCACCCCGCGCACGCTGTTGCCGTGCGGGTCCAGGCGCGGCGAGAAGGTGGCGATCCCCACCTGGCCGGGCAGCGCGCCGATCAGGCCGCCGGAGACTCCGCTCTTGGCGGGCACGCCGACGCGGGTCATCCAGTCGCCGGCGCCGTCGTGCATGCCGCACGTCGACATGACGCTGAGCACCTGGCGCACCACGCGGGCCGAGACCACCGGGCGGCCGGTCACCGGGTTGATGCCGCGGTTGGCCAGTGTCGCCGCCATCACGGCGAGGTCGTCGACGGTCACCAGCAGCGAGCACTGCCGGGTGTAGCCGGCGACGGCGACCAGCGGGTCCTCGTCGATGATCTCGTGCGCGCGCAGCATGTTGGCCAGCGCGCGATTGCGGTAGGCGTGCTGCAGCTCGGACTCGTAGACGGCCTCGTCGAGCGCCAAGCGGCGGCCGGCGAAGGCGCTCAGCCCGTCGACGATCCGCGCGTAGCGCTCCATCGGCGTCGCGCCGGCCGGACCGACCAGGCTGTTCACCGTGATGGCACCGGCGTTGATCATCGGATTGCGCGGGCGGCCGCTGTCCGGCTCCAGGGAGATCTCGTTGAAGGCATCGCCGCTGGGCTCCACCCACACCTTCGCCAGGACATCGTCGAAGCCGCGGTCGGCCAGCGCGAGGGCGTAGACGAAGGGCTTGGAGATGGACTGGATGCTGAACGCGGCGGCCGAATCTCCGGCCGAGTAGAGGTGCCCGTCGACGGTGCACAGCGACGCGGCCAGCCGGTCGGGGTCGGCGTCGGCCAGTTCGGGGATGTAGTCGGCGGTGGCGCCGGAGTCGTCGGCCTCCACCGACCTCAGCGCCGTGGCGAGGTAGTCCGGGATCGGTGAACGCACCCGTTCAGCCTACGGCGCCGGATCGGCGCTGCCGTGACGACGGAGCAGTAGCCTCGAGGCACGCACAGCAAGGAGGCGCCGATGTCCACTCCGCCCGGCCGGACCGCCCCGATGCCCGCCGCCTTCCTGGGTCACGGGAACCCGATGAACGCCCTGGAAGACAACCGCTATACGCGGGCGTGGCAGTCGTTCGGGCGGTCGGTGCCCACCCCGCGCGCCATCCTGGTGATCTCCGCGCACTGGTACATCAACGCGACCGCGGTGACCGCGATGCCGTTGCCGCGCACCATCCACGACTTCTACGGCTTCCCGCAGGCGCTGTTCGACGTGCAGTACCCGGCTCCCGGCGACCCCGAGATCGCGGGCCTCGTCGCGGACATCGCCGAGCCCACCTGGGTCGGCATGGACACCGACAGTTGGGGCCTGGACCACGGGACCTGGTCGGTGCTGCGGCACGCCTTCCCGGAGGCGTCGATCCCGGTGGTGCAGTTGTCGATCAACGCCGAGCGCAGCCTCGACTACCACTTGGAGCTGGGCCGCAAGCTCGCGCCGCTGCGCGAGCAGGGCGTGCTGATCATCGGCAGCGGGAACATCGTGCACAACCTGCGGGCCGTCGACTTCTCCCGGCCCGACGGCGCCTACGCCTGGGCGCGGCGGTTCGACGAGGCCGCCGCCGACCTGCTGCGCGAGGCGCCGGCCGACATCGGCGTCCTCACCGGGCACCCGGACTTCGCGAAGGCCGTACCCACCCCCGATCATTTCCTGCCGATGATCTACCTGGCCGGACTGGCCGGCGACGAGCCGCTGGACCAGCTGATCGAGGGCTACGCCGCAGGCTCCCTGTCGATGACCGCGTACACCCTGGGCCGGTAGTCGCACCGGCGACTCGCGGGCCGCGCGAGTCCACCGACCTCGCGATTTGGCCGAGTCGCGGCCGATGCTGTAGTTTCGGTAGCGCGCTTGAGAGAGCGCACAACCGAATACGGGGCTATGGCGCAGCTGGTAGCGCACCACACTGGCAGTGTGGGGGTCAGGGGTTCGAGTCCCCTTAGCTCCACCGAGAAACGGCCCGGTCAGAGACATTTCTGACCGGGCCGTTTCGCATCGAAAACCCCCGAGTGCACCGAGATCGTCCCGCCGGCCGAGAGCCGGAGCTCTGCACCATCACGGCGAGCGCAATCGCGGTTGCGGGCGGCCCCGCCGTACGGAGTCAGGCCATGCTCTGCGCGCCGTCGAGGGACTCACGGAGGATGTCGGCGTGGCCGGCGTGCTGCGCCGTCTCGGCGATCAGGTGCACGATGACGCGCCGGATCGACCATTCCGCGTCGGTGAACCACGGCGCGTCGGGCAGCCGGTGGCGGGTGTCGAGGGACTCGACCGTCGCGATCAGTTCGTCGGTGCGCGCGGCCACCTCGGCGTAGCCGGACAGCACTCCTTCGAGAGTCTCGTCCGGCTGCAAGGCGAACTCCTTCTCCCGCTCGGCGAAGTCCGCCTCGGTCAGCTCGCTGAAGTCCTTCCCGTGGCTGAGCGCCTCGGCGCCACGACTACAGAAGCCCGCCCAGCCCGCTTCGACCAGGGCGACGTGCTTGATCAGGCCGCCGATGGTCAGGGTGCCGACCGTGGTCCGCTGCGAGGCCTGCTCGGTGGACAGGTCCCGGGCGGTGTACCGGAGGAAGAATCGGGCCTGCCCGAGGGCGGCCAGCAGGTCGGCGCGCTCACCGGAAATCGTGGTGCTCATGGTGTCCTCATTTCATCGTGGATCGTCTGGTGCCCGTCACGCTACGATCCATTGCGGACAGTTTCTGTCACCTATTTCCGATGGCCGAGGGCGGCAACGATGAGCGATACCGGATCCCGGCTGTTGCGCCTTCTCTCCCTGCTGCAGACTCGCCGCTTCTGGCTCGGGACCGAGTTGGCCGACGAACTCGGCGTCTCGCTGCGCACCGTGCGGCGCGACGTCGACCGGCTGCGTGAACTCGGCTATCCGGTGGACGCGGACCGCGGCGTCGGCGGCGGCTATCAGCTGGCACACGGCGCCTCCCTGCCGCCGTTGCTGCTCGACGACGACGAGGCGGTGTCGGTGGCCGTCGGCCTCCTCACGTCGGCGCAATCTCCGATCGCCGACATCGCCGAGACCTCGGCGCGGGCCCTGGCCAAGGTGATCCCGGTGATGCCGGCCCGCCTGCGCCGGCGAGTCGAGGCGCTCAAGGCCGTCACCGTCAGCGCCGAGCGCGCGTGGTCGGGTACCCGGACCGATTTCGAGACCCTGGCGGGAACGGCCCGCGCCTGTCGCGACGACGAGCAGATCGCCTTCGGCTACACCGCCGCCGACGGCACCCGGAGCGTGCGCCGCACCGAGCCGCACCACCTGGTGACTCTGGGCCGGCGCTGGTATCTGGTCGCCTACGATCTGGAGCGCTCGGACTGGCGCTCCTTCCGCCTCGACCGGATGACCGAGGTCCGCAGCATCGGCCGGCAGTTCGGTCGCCGACAGATACCGGGCGGCGATGCCGCCGCGTTCGTGCGCCGCGCGGTGGCCGGACGGCCGGGCCTCTGCGCGACGGCCGAGGTGGCCGGTGCCGCCCCGGTCGTCGCCGGTGAGCTGGGCAGTTGGGCGACGGTCACCGCGCTCGGCCCGCACCGGTGTCGCATCGAGATCGACACCGACTCACTCGACTGGGCGGCCGCGGTCGTCGGATTCTCCGGCTGCCCGGTCTTGTGTGCGGAGCCGCCCGAGTTCGCCGCACGGTTGTCCGACTGGTCGCGCCGCCTGACCATGCCGGAGCAGCACTAAACGGTCCGCCAGGATCCGGGGCGGCCACTTCGCGAGACGCCGAATCTGTCGGATGCGGGTGAAATAGTGGGTGCATGCGGTCGTTCCCTCCACCCAACTCCGTCGCCACGGCTTACCCGGTACCACGCGGCTCCTGCCCGGCGTGTGACAGCCCAGAAGTCGAGCACATCATCAGAGGAATGCCCAACCCGGTGTTCGCTGAATCGGCACCGGAGTGGGTCTCGTTCGCGGGTTGCACCGTGACCCCCGGCGATCAGAACCGGGAGTGTTCGGTGTGCGGCCACTGCTGGTCCGAAGACGACACTCCCTACTTCGAAGAGCGCATCGAACCGACAATGGAATTGCTCTACGGGCCTCGCCTCTGGGATCACTTGACCGACGTCGCGAAGAAGGCAGGTCCTCGCCGGGCGGCGATCGCCTTCGTCGGTGAGGCAGCACCTGAGCTTCTGAAGAAGTTCGGGCCTCGCGACATCCTCGTCGTCAATGCCGGCGATCATGCGCTCGCCGCAGGAGCTACATCACCTGCCGCGTTGGCCGCATTCCTCGATCGTGGTGTGCAGCTCTACAGTTATTCGGCTCTGCACGCGAAAGTCATCGCAACCAAGAGATCCGCGGTGGTCGGATCGTCGAACGCCTCGACGACCTCGAACCGATCTGACGAGGCCGCGATCCTGACCGATGACCCCGCGATCATCGCCGGTGTTCGCGGCATGGTCACCGATCTCGCGGCGAACGCCGAGAGGATCGATGGCAAGTTCGTCGCCCGCGCCCGCAAGCTGGTCAAAGAATCCGGCCCGCGCCCGCCCGTCCCCGGAATCACCGAGACCGAAGCGTTTCCGCCGCGCCCCGTGACCCGCCTGCACTTCGTCGAGGCCGAACACGACGAATGGCCCGACGACGTCGAAGAAGCAGCCCGCGACCTGCAGTCGGACACGAGGAGGTCGATCGGCCGAGTGCGGCGACAGTGGTGGGATCCGACGCCTCGGCGGTCGCGCTATCGCGTCGGCGACGTCTTGATCGAGTTCGCTGGATCCGGCGATGACGACTACGCCTTCGAGGCGCCCGCACTCATCGTCGGCAAAGCAAAGGTTCCGACGAGCGGCCTCGGGCACGTCTTCGTTCTTCAGTCGCTGCGCGACGCACCGGAGGCGTATCTCTCGGAACTCCACGACGACCTGGCCGAGATCGGCGTCGTCCGCGCGCACGACTCCCTCGCCGACTGCGCCGAAGCGCTGCACGGTGCCCGAGTGACCGACTCAGCCGTCGCCGACAGGGTTCTCGATCTCTGGAGGTACCCGCCGATGACTGACCGAGACCCCGCTCAGCCGGCACCAGGTGACCGGGTACGAGCACATCTCTGGAATTTCGACGGCCGACACAACGACATCGAAGCGGGGGTTTCCCCTCCCGACGTCGACGACCCTCGCCGTGAGGTCATCGGCGAGCTAATCTGCGAAACCGTCGATTCGGCATTCGGCGTCTACGAGCGGCACATCGTCATCGAAGACAACGGCCGAATCACCTATGTAGAGCCGTCGACAATCCGACCGACGTAGGCGCGAGTGATCCGCTACTTGGTGCCGCCGGTGTCGATCAGGCGGGCGACCCAGGCATCGTCGTCCATGATTCCCTCCACCTGCTCGCCCGCGACCAGGACGGTCGGGGTGGCCACCTGGCCGTCGTTGGAGTTGGCCAGCTGCTTCTCGGAGGTCTTCGCCATCTCCTGCGCGTCGGCCACCGCGGCGCCGTCGGCGATGCACCGGCGGGTGTCCTCGTTCGCCCCGGCCGCGACGGCGAGTTCGGCCATCTGCTCGTTGGTCAGATCGCTCTGCGCATCCTGACCGGGGGCCTTGGCGAACAGGTCCGAGTGCAGGCGCTGGAAGACCCGGACGTCGCCGTGTCGCGCGACGCAGAGGATCGCCCCCGCACCGCGTGAGGAGTAGTCGCCCGACGGCGAGCGCGAATCCAGGAAGGTCAGCAGGTGGTAGCGCACCCGCAGCTGGCCGGCCTGGGTCGCCGCGGCCAGCGAGTTGCCCGAGCGCTCCTCGAAGTCGCGGCAGTGTGGGCAGGCGAAGTCCTCGAAGACGTCGACGGTCACCGGCGCCGTCCGCTCCCCCACGATGAACGAGGCGTTCTCGGCGAGCACCTTGTCGTCGACCGGCGGATAGCTCTTGTTGGCGTTCCACAGGAAGCCGCCGATCACGGCGGCGAGCACCAGCACGCCGATCCCGGCGAGCAGATAGGTGGACGTGTTCGACGCCGCTCGCGGCGTGTAGTCCGGGTTCTCTTTCGGCGCGGGCGCAGGCTTCTTGCTCACCCCTGCGACTCTAGCCGGGCCACGACAGCGGACGGCTGCGCCCAGACCCAGACCCAGACCCAGACCCGCGCGCGGCTCACCCGGCGAGGACCGAATCCACCAGTTCCTGCGCGGCGGCCTGCACCCGCGCCAGGTGCTCGGCCCCAAGGAAGCTCTCCGCGTAGATCTTGTAGACGTCCTCGGTGCCCGACGGTCGCGCCGCGAACCAGGCGTTCTCGGTGGTCACCTTGAGCCCGCCGATCGGGGCGTCGTTGCCCGGCGCCTCGGTGAGGATCGCGGTGATCGGCTCGCCGGCCAGCTCGCTCGCGTGCACCTGATCGGCCGACAGCCGCGCCAGCTTCGCCTTCTGCTCCCGATCGGCGGGGGCATCGATGCGCGCGTACGCGCTCGACCCGTACTGCTCGGCCAGCTCGGCATAGCGCTGCGAGGGCGTCTTGCCGGTCACCGCGAGGATCTCCGCGGCCAGCAGGTTCATGATGATCCCGTCCTTGTCGGTGGACCACGGCGCACCGTCGAAGGTCAGGAACGACGCCCCCGCGCTCTCCTCGCCGCCGAAACCGATGCTGCCGTCGAGCAGACCGTCGACGAAGAATTTGAAGCCGACGGGCACCTCGATCAGCTCCCGGCCGATCCCGGCCACCACCCGGTCGATGAGCGACGACGACACCAGCGTCTTGCCGACCGCGCACCGCTCGCCCCAGCCGGGGCGGTGAGTGAACAGGTAGTCGATGGCCACGGCCAAGTAGTGATTCGGGTTCATCAGCCCGGCGTCGGCGGTGACGATGCCGTGCCGGTCGGCGTCGGCGTCGTTGCCGGTCGCCAGATGGAAGTCCGCGCGCCGGGAAATCAGCGAGGCCATCGCATTGGGCGACGAGCAGTCCATCCGGATCTTCCCGTCGGTGTCCAGGGTCATGAAGCCGAATGCCGGGTCCGTCCGCGGATTCACCACGGTCATCCCCGCGAGCCCGTAGTGCTCCTTGATCGCGCCCCAGTAGGCCACCGAGGCGCCGCCGAGCGGATCGGCACCGATCCTCAGGTCGGCCGCGGCGATCGCCTCCATGTCGATCACCTCGCGCAGCCCCGCCACATAGGCGTCGAGGAACGAGTACTCGGTCACCAGCTCGCTGCCGCGCGCGGAGTCGAAGGGCACCCGGCGCACGCCGTCGAGCCCGCTTTCGAGCAGTTCGTTGGCGCGCGCGGCGATCACCGAGGTGATCTCGCCGCCGGCCGGGCCGCCGCTGGGCGGGTTGTACTTGAAACCGCCGTCGGCCGGCGGATTGTGCGACGGCGTCACCACGATGCCGTCGGCCACCGCCTCGCCGCGGTGCTCGGCGTTGTACGTCAGGATCGCCCGGCTCACCGCCGGCGTCGGGGTGAAGCCGTCACCGGCGGCCGTCAGCACCCGAATCCCGTTGCCCACCAACACTTCCAGTGCGCTGCGCCAGGCGGGAACCGACAGCAGGTGCGAGTCGAAGCCGATGAACACCGGACCGGCGATCCCCACCGAGGCGCGGTAGTCGACGATCGCCTGGGTCATCGCCAGCACATGGTCTTCGTTGAAGGCGGTATTCAGACTCGACCCGCGGTGCCCGGACGTGCCGAAGACGACGCGCTGATCGGGGTCGGCCGGATCGGGTTTGCCCTCGTAATAGGCACGCTCGGTCGCGTCGACGTCGATCAGGTCCTCGTCAAGTGCCGGTGTGCCGGCGCGCGGATGTGCCATGCGGCCGATTCTGCCACCGGCGCCGCGGACCGGTGTCACTTACAGTGGCGGGCATGCGCTCGCCCCGGCTCGCCGTCCTCGTCGCCCCCGGCGGCACCGATTTCAGCTACCGGCCGTTCTCCCGGACACAGCCGTCGGCGCTGCGGATGTATCCGTTCGGGCTGTCGATCCAGGCGCGCTTCGGCCCGGCCGTGCGCGTGCACCACGCGACCTATCGCGTCTACGGCTGGAACGGCGGCCAGGCCAGCCCCATGCCCCACGCCCGCCACGCGCTCGAGCGCCTCGAACAGCGCTACCCGGACACCCCGATCGCCCTGATCGGGCATTCGATGGGCGGACGCATCGTCGCCCAACTCGGCGCCGACGAGCAGGTCAGCGACATCCTGGCGCTGGCACCGTGGTGGCAGTTCGCCGACTGGCGCTACATCCACGACGACGCCCGCGTGCTGGCGATCCACGGCGAACACGACACCGTCACCCGGCCCCGGCGCACCGAGAAGGGGATCGCCGAACTGCGTGAACGCGGCGTGGACGCCGAATTCGTCCCGGTCCCCGGCGGCGGGCACGCCATGCTCGACCACCTCGGACTCTGGCACGGGCGGTCCCTCGACTTCATCGCTCGCGCATTGGATCGCCCCTGACCACCCCGCGGAATCCGGGCGGATCGGACAGCGCCGCACGGGCAAGTCCTGTCGGGCGCGCCCGTCTGCGACTACCGTGAGGGAGGCCACAGCCGCGGGCGTGGCCGCCACGCGATCACACCAGAAGAGGGAGTCCGATCCAGATGATCCAGTCGACGATGCAAGAGGGTGCGCTGACCATCAGCAGCCTGCTGGAGCACAGTCGCAAGTTCTATCCCGAGGCCACCGTCAGCACCTGGACCGGCTCGGAACTACGCACCGCCAGCTTCGCCGAGATCGGCGACCAGGCGGCCCGCGTCGCGAATGCGCTCGCCGACCTCGGCATCGGGATCGGCGACCGGGTCGCCACCTTCATGTGGAACAACAACGAGCACCAGGTGCTCTACGCGGCCATCCCGTCGATGGGCGCGGTGCTGCACACCCTGAACCTGCGGCTTTCGCCCGAGCAGGCCGTCTACATCATGAATCACGCCGAGGACAAGGTGGTGTTCGTCGACGCCAGCGTCGCCCCGCTGCTGCAGAACTACCTGCCGAGCGTGCCGTCGATCCAGCACGTCGTGGTCACCAACGGTCCCGCCGAGGCGATCACCGTCCCCGACGGCGTCACCGTGCACACCTGGGACTCGCTGCTGGACGGCCGGTCGACCGAGTACGCGTGGCCCGAACTGGACGAGCGCGCGGCCGCGGCCATGTGCTACACCTCCGGCACCACCGGCGACCCGAAGGGCGTCGTCTACTCGCACCGCTCCATCTACCTGCACTCGTTCCAGGTGGTCGCCTCGAACGGCATGGCCCTGGCCAACGACGACACCGCACTGGTGATCGTGCCGATGTTCCACGCCATGAGCTGGGGCATGCCGTACGCCGCGATGCTGTCCGGCGCCAGCCTGATCCACCCGGACCGCTTCCTGCAGCCCGAGCCGCTGCTGGCGATCATGGCCTCGGCCAAGCCGACGATGACCGCCGCCGTCCCGACCATCTGGTCGGGCGTCTCGGCCCTGCTCGACGCCCAGCCGCAGGACATCTCGCACCTGCGCGCGGTGGTGGTCGGCGGATCCGCGGTGCCGGCGTCCATGATCCGGAAGTTCGACGACTACGGCGCCCCGATCATCCACGCGTGGGGCATGACCGAGACCTCGCCGCTCGGCTCGGTGGCCCGAGTGCCCGCCGGCGTCACCGACGACGAGGCCGCCTTCGCGTACCGCGTCACCCAGGGCCGCTTCCCGGCCCCGGTGGCCGCCCGCATCGTCGACCCGGACGGCAACATCCTGCCGAACGACGGCGAGGCCAGCGGCGAGCTCGAGGTGTCCGGGCCGTGGATCACCGGCGCCTACTACTCGCCGGAGGGCAATGTCGCCGATCCGTCGAAGTTCCACGACGGCTGGCTGCGCACCGGCGATGTGGCCACCATCAGCCCGGACGGCTACATGACGATCGTCGACCGCACCAAGGACATCATCAAGACCGGCGGCGAGTGGATCTCGTCGGTCGACCTGGAGAACACCATCGCCGCGCACCCGGACATCCTGGAGTGCACGGTGATCGGCGTGCCCGACCCGAAGTGGGACGAGCGGCCGTTCGTGCTGGCCGTGGTGCGCGAGGGTGCGGAACTGGACGTGCCGACCATGCGCGCCTGGCTGGAGGAGCGGGTTCCGCGCTGGCAGGTGCCCGAGCGCTGGTCGTTCGGCCAGGAGGTGCCCAAGACCTCGGTCGGCAAGTTCGACAAGAAGCGGGTGCGCCAGCACTACGCCGAGGGCCTGTACGAGGTCGTCAACGGCCTCGAACTCTGACGGCCGGCGGGCCCCTGCCCGCTCGTCGCGTTCCGTCCGGTCGCCGTCCGCGGCCGGATGGAACGCGTCTTCGTGACACCGCCCGCGCCGCACCTGGCACGATTCGTGCCGCCTTGTCCGGCGCGGGCCGATCCGGCGGCATCCGCGCCGTAGACTGACCGGCGATGTCACCATTGACCTGCGCCGCGGAGCCGTCGAGGCGCCCGCACCACACCGCGCTTCCGCATACCGCGCCCCGCCGTACCGCCGCACCGCATACCGCGCTGCGCCACACCGCACGACGCCGTCGCCCCGTCGCGGTCCTCACCGCGCTGCTGGGTGCGCTCGTGCTGAGCCTGGCCGGCCTCGCCCTGCCCGGTTCGGCCGGCATCGCAGCGGCGACGCCCAGCGGCCCGGCGCTGGCCCTCGATCCGGCCACCGACCTGCTCGGCGGCGACGTCGTGGCGGTGCACGGCACCGGTTTCAAGGCCAACACCCGGCTGTTGGTGATGCAGACCGTCGCCCTGCCGCGCACCGGCCTCCCGGTCTCGTACACCGGCCGTCAGCAGGTGACCACCGACCGGTCCGGGCAGTTCACCGCGCAGATCATCGTGCGGCAGAGCTTCGGCCGGATCAACTGCGTCAC
The DNA here is from genome assembly GCA_964513715.1 of uncultured Gordonia sp. Lineage (GTDB taxonomy): Bacteria > Actinomycetota > Actinomycetes > Mycobacteriales > Mycobacteriaceae > Gordonia. The sequence goes on along the minus strand of CAZEOP010000001.1, from coordinate 16,609 downwards.
CGCCCGCTGCACCATCGCGGCCGTCGCCGCGCCCCCGGCCGGCACGCTGGACCGCAGCCAGGACGCGGTAGCGCCGCTGAGCTTCCGCGACGGCACCGGTCCGACCCTCGTCGTCGCCCCGCACGAGGCCCTCCGCGAGGGCAGCGAGGTGATGGTGACGGGCAGCGGCTTCGTCCGCGGCAGCAAGCTGCAGCTGGCGCAGACCGTCGCCCGCCCTGACGATGGCCGGCCCGGCGCACACCGCGAGCCGATCCCGGTCACCGCCGATGCGCGCGGCCGCTTCGTCGCCACCGTTGCGGTCTCGCCCAAGATCGGCACCGTCAACTGCCTACAGACCGAGTGCTACCTGGCCGCCTATCCCACCGATCCGGGCGCGACGGACAAGGACAACGACGCCTGGACGCCGATCGATTTCGATCCGTCCGACGGCACCACGCTGACCCTCGACCGCGAGGCGATCGACCAGTTCGAGACCGCCCAGATCACGCTGACCGGCGCGCAGCCGCTCGACAAGTACTCGATCGCCGTCGACGGTCCCGCGCCCTTCTCGGTCCAGCCGATCGTTGCCGCGGACCGCGACGGCCAGGCCGCCGTGCTGCTGATGGCGGATGTGCACCAGGCGGTCGGCGAGTACACCGCCAAGCTCACCACCGAGCGCACCGGGAACGTCACCGAGATCGCCTTCAACGTCGGGCCGAGTCCGCTCTTCTCGCCCGCCGAGAAGGCGCCGGGCGCACAGTCGCCGCTCGGCGAGAACTACGGCGAGGGCTTCGGTCAAGGCGAGTCCAGCGCCGAGGCCGCGGCCCGGGCCGCCGGCGACACCGTCGAGAAGAAGAACCGCTGGTACCTGATCCCGCTCAGCATCCTCGCGGTGCTCGGCCTGCTCGCCGTCGGCTGGTTCGCCCGCGACCCGAAGCCCGCGTCTGGGCGCTGACCGCGTCCGCGAGCTGACCCTTCTTCCGGTCCGACGCCCGGCCGCCGCTGCCGTTGGCGCTCGACGTCGTGCGCACCGGCTGGTAAGTGTGGTGTCGTCCGCATGTACGACATGAGAGGAGGCCGACGACATGTTCGATCAGAGTCTGTGGGCGTTGCTGCAGGACAATCCGGATGTGCTGCAGGCACTGCTGATTCTCTTCTCCGGCACCAAGTAGTACCGGAGTCTCGGGTCCCCCGGGCGCCCGCCGTACCGTCGGCGGAGCGTCCGGGGGATCGTGCGTTTACGACGCGGCCGCCGGCCCGATGAATCCCGCTTGGTAGACATGGTCCATGAGCAGGTACACGACCGAAGAGATCACCGCCGGCGAGTTGGCCCACATCACGGCCGTCGCCGAGGGGCTGGCCGGTGACATGCGCGATCTGGTGGACGCCACCGTGCGGACCGAGGTGGACGACGAGACGGTCGCCTCGGCCCGCGAGCACATCGCCGCGGCCACCGCACTGCTGCGCCGCGCGCAGTTGGACGGCGCCTTCGGCGTCCGGTTCAGCGAGACCGCGGGCAAGCGCAACTGGGGCAATGCCGTGTGCGGGCTGCGCAACCCCGTCGCTCCCCCGCTGCGGATGCACTACGACGGCCAGAAGCTCACCGCCACCGCCCACCTCGGCGCCGCCTACGAGGGCCCGGCCGGCCTGGTGCACGGCGGCATCGTCGCCGCGATCCTGGATCAGGCGCTCGGCTCGGCCGCCGAGAACGCCGGCGCCCCCGGCATGACCGGCACCCTGACCCTGCGCTACCGGCAGGCCACCGTCCTGGGACCGATCACCGTATCGGCCTGGCTCGACAGGGTGGAGGGCGTGAAGTCCATCGCCAAGGGCACCGTGAGCACCGCCGACGGCGTCACCGTCGAGGCCGAGGGCATCTTCATCCTCCCCCGCTGGGCGCGCGGCGACGCCGACGAGGCGAAGACCCGGGCCGTCGGCGAAGGCTGACCCGGCTGGCGCACACCGTCGTCGATCTAGTAGCCTCGCTGTGTCCTCAACGTTTCCAAAACGTTATCTAGACCCGAACGGCCCCAGACTGTGTCTCGACATCGCGTAATCGCTGCCAGCCCCCTGACTCTCGCCGCACTCGGCGCCGCCCTCGCCGGCGCGATCGGACTGTCCACCGCCGGCACCGCCGCCGCCGCCCCGGCCCCGGCCCCGGCGTTCACCCTTCCCGACGGCGTGCAGCTGCCGGAGCAACTCGACAACGCGCTCGGCGACCTGCTGCCGCCCGGAATCCTCCGGGCGCGCGCGGTCAAGCCGGCCAACGGGACCGTCACCTCGTCGTTCGGCGCCCGGTGGGGCACCCATCACAACGGCGTGGACATCGCCAACCGGATCGGCACCCCGGTGCGCGCGGTGACCGACGGCGTAGTGATCGAAGCCGGCCCGGCCTCGGGCTACGGACTGTGGATCCGGGTCCGGCAGGACGACGGCACCACCGGCATCTTCGGCCACGTCGACCAGATCCTCGTCCGCACCGGTCAGAAGCTGCGTGCCGGCCAGCAGATCGGCACCATGGGCAACCGTGGAAACTCCACCGGCCCGCACCTGCACTACGAGGTGTGGAACACCGACCGCACCCCGATCAACCCGGTCGCCTGGCTCAACAAGCGCGGCGTTCGCCTCTGATCGGCACACTTCGCCCGGCTCCGCGCGGCCTCGGCCCGTCCACGATCACCACCGGCACGATCCCCACCGGCTGATCAACGGCGCGACGCCTCATCGACGGCCGCGGTCGGCTACTCGCCGTCATTGTTCTCCCCCGCCGGCGCGGGAATGTCCTCGGCAGCCACGCGATGCGCGTCGTTCTTCGTAACGAGGGTCAGCGCCGCCGAGAAGAAGACATAGCCCAGGAACAGGCCGCCAACGACCAGGTAGCCGACGTCCATCACCGGCGGAGCCGTCCCCGGCTCCCGGTACAGCACGTCCAGTAGCGCGAATACCCACAGCGGCAGAACGACGACGGTCGCCACGACGTAAAACGGGTCTATTCCAAGCTTGTCCGCCACCCATGTCGTCGCCTTGCTGAACCACATGATCGGGTACGCGAAGACGGCCAACAGCACAACCAGTATCTTTTCGCCCATCCGAGGGACCCCCGCTCCAGTTTCGTGATCGGTCTTAGAAACACCTGCCCGGCCGCCACTCTCGAGGCGGCCGCCGTGAGCCCGATTCGGGCCGCCCGCCACGATATACACGCACCGCCGTCTTGACCGTCGTCGATTCTCAAAACCGCAGGTAGAAGCAAGAAGGAAGATTACGGTCCGTAATCGCGGGATGCGCGAGCTGGGCAAACGCTCGCTCCCACCGAAACGAGAAGGTCCCTCACCCTGTCGGGTGAGGGACCTTTCCTCGAGTGGAGCTGCCGGGAATTGAACCCGGGTCCTCCGTCACTTCGGTAGGGCTTCTCCGTGTGCAGTCCGCTACGTCTCTACTCGGATCTCCTCGGTCTCACGGACGAGCCGGGGATGACGATCCCAGTCGCTGTTGGATTTCCCGCCTCCACCCGCGACCGGCGGCGACGGTGAGTTCCCTAGCTGATGCCGGCATCCGGAACCGGGAACAGAGTTCCGGGCCGACAGACTAGCCTCGCTGATCAGGCAGCGAGGGCGTAGTCGCGCTGATTGGAATCGGCGCTTAATTGGTTGCTGCGACGCTCACGGTGGTCTCCAGCCTGCACCGACACGCTTCCCCTACCTCGATGCACGTAGTCGAAACCGATCAGCCCCGAGGTAGTCCACCGATTTGGCGGACTACCCATGCTAACGCGCCCGGCACCGAAAATCATCCCGATACTCTCCGCCGCCGTCCGCGAGCCGCGTCGGCGTCGGCGGCTCCGCGCACATTTTCCGACTTTGCGCGCTTCCGTTTCGGGTGCGCGCACCCGATCGGCGATGCATCGACGAGACGGGTGCGCGCGAACGCCGCGTCGGACATCGATCAGCCGATACGCAGGAGGGCGGTGTCGCCGGGCGGCAGATCCACCGAGAAGCGCCCGTCGACGGAGTGCAGGCGGCGACCGGTCCACACCTCGGTGGCCGGGACGGTGTCGTCACCGGCCAGGTTCAGCTCGGCGATGGGCACCGAGACGGTCGACGGCGAGTCCGGGCCGCGCCGACTCAGCGATACCAGCAGGCCGGACTCCCCGACCGCGCGCGAATAGACGTCGTGCCCCTCGCCCACCGGGGCGCCCGGTGCCCGCCGGCCGTCGAGCACCAGCGCGATCACCTCGCGATTGCCGATCAGGTCGATGCACTCGGGCGGGATCGCGCCCAGTTCGCCGCTGAACACCAGCGACTCGGCCAGCATCAATCGCCGCGTCATCTGCGAGCGCACCACGTTCGGCACCCCCGCCGGGATCACCGCGGCGATCCGGCGATCGTCCACCGCCACCCGCTGCACGGTGAGGTCCTGCTCGTCGAGCCGGGCGCGCAGCGCGGCGTCGTCGACCGCGGGCACCGGTCCGTCGCACGCGACGAACAACGTACGATAGCCGGCCTCGCGCAGCCCGGTCGCGACCAGCGCATCGGCCTGCGCCCGGATCTGCGCCACGGTGATCTCACCGCCCGGCGAGGAGCACTCCCCGGCGTAGCCGACCAGGAAGCCGAGCACCGGCGGCGCGGCGGCCTCGGGCGAGCGCACAGGCCCGGCGCAGCCGGTCAGCACCAGCAGCACGGCGAGCGCGGCCGACGCCGCGCGGACAGCAGTGCGGCCCCCGGGCATCACATGCCCTTGACGCGGCGCCCGAGTTCGCGCTCCACCTCGCGCTTGGCGGTGCGCTCGGCGATGTCGCGGCGCTTGTCGTGCGCCTGCTTACCGCGCGCCAGCGCCAGCTGCACCTTGGCGTAGCCGTCGGTGAAGTGCATGTCCAGCGGCACCAGCGTCAGATTGCCGTCCTGCATCTTGCCGATGAGGTGGTCGATCTCCCGGCGATGCATCAGCAGCTTGCGCTTGCGGCGCACCGGATGGTTGGTCCACGAGCCCTGCCCGTACTCGGCGATGTGCAGCGCGTGCAGCCACACCTCGCCGTTCTCCAGCGTGGCGAAGGCGTCGACCAGCGAGGCCTTGCCCTGCCGCAGCGCCTTCACCTCGGTGCCCTGCAGCACGATCCCCGTCTCGAACTCTTCGAGGATCGTGTAGTTGTGCCGCGCCTTCCGGTTGGTGGCGATCACCGACCGGCCCTTCTCCCTGGGCACCGAGACTCCTTACCTGAAACGACTCACTGGGGAGCCGGACTCACTCGCGAACGTAGACGCGCAACGTGCCGTAGGCCGTCACGCCGGCCAGCACCACGCCGGCCAGCAACAGCCACGGCGAGACGAACCAGACGTCGGCCGCGGTGATGCGCGCCAGAATGTTCACACCGTAGAGGTCGCCGAGCGCTTTGTCGAAGAAGAAAACCTTCCCCAGGAACAGTCCGCCGATGGCCAGCAGCGCACCGATCACCGCCGCGATCACCGCCTCCAGCAGGAACGGCAGCTGCGTGTACCACCTGGTGGCACCGACCAGGCGCATGATCGACACCTCCGTGCGCCGAGTGTATGCGGCGATCTGCACCGTATTCACGATCAGCAGGATCGCGGCCACGGCCAGCACCGCGGCGATCACGAAGGCCGCATTCCGCGCGCCGTCGAGCACGCTGAAGATGCGTTTGACCAGCTCGCGCTGATCCAGAACGCCGTCGATGCCGTCGGCCCGTTTGAACTTGTCGAGCACCGGCCCGAAGCGCTGCGGATCGGAGACGCGCACCCGCAGGGCCGCCTGGTAGCTCTCCGGGCGGATGAACTCGGCCAGCTCCGGCGAGTCCTGCTGCCAGGAGGCCTTCGCGGTCTCGTAGGCCTGCCGCTGACTGATGTAGGTCACCGAGGCGACGCCCGGCTCGTCGGCGATCTCCTGCTTGACCCGCGCGCACGGATCCTGGGTGCAGTTGGCGTCGGCCTTGGTCACGTCGTCGTTGATGAAGAACTGCATCTCGACGCGGTCGAGGAAGATCTTCTGGCTCTTCTCGGCCATCTGGATCACCAGCAGGCCGCCGCCCAGCATGCCCAGGGTCACCGCGGTGGTCAGGATCATCGCGATGGTCATGGTGAGGTTGCGGCGGAAGCCGTTGAAGACCTCGCTGAGGATGAAATTGAGTCGCACGTTCCCCGCCCTAGCCGATCCCGTAGACGCCGGTCTCGTCGTTGCGCACGAGCCGGCCGTTGTCGAATTCCAGAACACGACGGCGCATCGCGTCCACGATGTGCCGGTCGTGGGTGGCCATGACCACCGTGGTGCCGCGCCGGTGCACGCGGTCCAGGACCTCGACGATCTCCTCGGAGGTCTCCGGGTCCAGGTTGCCGGTGGGCTCGTCGGCCAGCAGCACCGCGGGCCGGTTGACGATGGCGCGGGCGATGGCCACCCGCTGCATCTCGCCGCCGGACAGCTCCGACGGCATCCGGTCGGACTTGCCGGCCAGGCCGACGTACTCGAGGACTTCGGGCACCGTCTCCCGGATCGTCGACACCGGCTTGCCGATCACCTCGAGAGCGAAGGCGACGTTGTCGGCGACGGTCTTCTGCTGCAGCAGCCGGAAGTCCTGGAAGACACAGCCGATCGACTGGCGCAGCTTGGGCACCTGCCGGGCCTTGATGGTGTTGACGTGGAAGTCGTTGACCCAGACGTCGCCCGAGGTCGGCTTGTCCTCCTTGAGCAGCAGCCGGAAGAAGGTCGACTTACCCGAACCGGACGGCCCGATGAGGAAGGCGAACTCGCCCCGGTCGATCTCCAGCGAGAGATCCTGCAGCGCGGGCCGGCTGGACTTCGGGTACTGCATCGTCACGTCGGTCAGCTTGATCACCCCGGGAAGTCTACCGGCGGCATCTGAGCGGACCGCTCAGGCGCGCGTGCGCCACGCTGCCGGTTCCCACCTCAGGCGCTCGGCACCGCTCCGCCGGTCGTGGTGGTGGTCGGCGCCGGGCGCAGCGGACTGGTCAACCGGTCCAGGACGCCCCCGTCCTCGGGCGACGATCCGGGCGACGGCGTGCGCGAGGACGGCGAAGCCGCGGACCCGTCGGGCTCGGCCGAGGGCTCCACCGACTCGGTGGTGGCGGTCGGCTCCGGCGTCGGCGTCTCCGTCGGCACCACCGGGGTGGTGACGACCGGGCGCTGCTGGTTCGGCGGCGCGGGGATCACCCCGTAGTGGTTCGCGGTGAACATGTACAGCACCAGGCCGGCGAGCCAGGCCACCACCAGCAGCACCGTGGTGGTCCGCACCCGGGTCCGGTAGATGTGCCCGATCCGCTGCCACAGCTCGCGCCAGCGGCCCGGCCGACCATTCCCGGCCTCCTCGTCGGTCCGGGCCAGGTGCAGGGCGCCGGTGATCGGCGAACGGTGCTCGTCACTCATCGCCGTCACCTCCCCGCTCGTCGGCCGTCGGCGCACCGGCGGGCACGGTGATGCCGCTGCGGGCGAGTGCCCGCACGATCTGCACGCGCAGCGCGCGCCCGACGTCGAACTGCTTGCCCGGCAGGGTCCGGGCCACCATCCGCACGGTCACCGAGTCCAGTTCCAGGTCCGTCACCCCAAGCGGCGTCGGCGCGTCCAGCAGCAGCGGATGCCACTCGGGATCGGCGAAGAAGGCCTCGCCCACCCGGCGGAGCACGTCGGTGACCGTCGAGATGTCGGCGTCGGCGGGCACCGGAACGTCGACCACGGCGCGCGCCCACTCGCGGGACAGGTTGTTGACCTTGATCACCTGCCCGTTGGGCACGGTGATCATCTCGCCGTCGCTGGTGCGCAGCTTGGTGACCCGCAGGGTCACGTCCTCCACGGTGCCCTCGGCGGTGGCCGACGAGCCGACGGTGAGACGCACCATGTCGCCGTAGCCGTACTGGTGCTCGGCCACCACGAAGAAGCCGGCCAGGATGTCCTGCACCACGCGCTGCGCGCCGAAACCGAGCGCCGCACCGATCACCGCGGTCGGTCCCACCAGGCTGGAGGTCTTGATGTTCAGCAGTTCCATCACCTGCAGGAAGACCAGCACCGCGACGACCGCGATCAGCGTCCACACCACCACGTCGACCAGGGCGCGACGATGCTTGGCATCCTCGGTCTGCACGATCGCATCGCTGTGGTGGAACTTGCGGTCCACCCGGAGCTCGTAACGGTTGGCCAGCCAGCGCAGGAAGCGTGCGACCAGGATGCCGCCGATCACCCACAGCACGATCGCCAGCCCCTTGGTGGCGACCCACTGCTCCAGATATGCCGCCCACTCGGGCAGGCCGAGCGCGGTGCTGACGTAGGTGACCTGGTCGTTCGGCTTGCTCGTCACGAGCGCTCGCATCCGTCGCGCGTGTCCGTCGCTGTCGTCATCGTGCGCCGCTACTGGTCGCCGTCGTCGTCCATCCGCCAGCGGATGCCCGCCTCGATGAACTCATCCAGGTCGCCGTCGAGCACCGCGGTCGGGTTGTTGCCCTCGACTCCGGTGCGCAGGTCCTTGACCATCTGGTACGGGTGCAGGACGTACGAGCGCATCTGGTTGCCCCAGCTGCTGCCGCTGTCGGACTTGAGGGCATCGAGCTGAGCCCGCTCCTCCTGGCGCTTGCGCTCGAGCAGCTTGGCCGCGAGCACGCGCATGGCCGAGGCCTTGTTCTGCAGCTGGCTCTTCTCGTTCTGACAGGTGACCACGATCCCGGTCGGGATGTGCGTCAGGCGCACCGCCGAGTCGGTGGTGTTGACCGACTGGCCGCCCGGGCCGGACGACCGGTAGACGTCGACCTTCACCTCGTTCTCGTCGATGTCGATGTGGTCGGTGGTCTCCACCACGGGCAGCACCTCGACCTCGGCGAACGAGGTCTGTCGCCGGCCCTGGTTGTCGAAGGGGCTGATGCGCACCAGGCGATGGGTGCCCTGCTCCACCGACAGCGTGCCGTACATGTACGGCGCCTTCACCACGAAGGTGGCCGACTTGATGCCCGCCTCCTCGGCGTAGCTGGTGTCGTAGACCTCGACGGGATAGCCGTGCTGTTCGGCCCAGCGGACGTACATGCGCATCAGCATCTGGGCCCAGTCCGCCGCGTCCACGCCGCCGGCGCCCGACCGGATGTTGACCACGGCCTCGCGCGAGTCGTACTCGCCGGCGAGCATGGTCTTGACCTCCATGGCCTCGATGTCGGCGCGCAGCGCGGCCCGCTCGGCGTCCGCGTCTCGCTCGGCCTGCGCCCGGGCGTCGCCCTCTTCCATCTCGACCAGCTCGTAGAGGACCGGCAGATCGTCGAGCCGGCCGCGCAGCTCGGTGACGCGCCGCAACTCCGATTGCGCGTACGAGAGCGAGCTGGTGACCTGCTGCGCGTGGTCCTGGTCGTTCCACAGTTCGGGATCGCTGGCCTGCATCTCGAGCTCGGAGATCCGGCTGCGGAGCTCGTCGAGATCCATCACCTTCTCGACCGTGGTGAGGGTGGTGTTCAGCGATTCCAGATCAGCGGAGACTTCGGGGTGCACAACACGTCAGCCTACCGACACCGCGGATTCTCAGCCGCCCAAGGTGCCGAATCGCCAGGTGCTCTCGGTCTTGCCCGGCTTGTAGACCACCTGGAACTCCTGCCCGACGAACGGATCGCGGTCACCGGTGTTGAGCACCATCGTGCCGTAGACCTCGGTCGGCGCCGTCGCATCGCCCACGATGGTGCCCGAGACGGTGACGTTGACGGCGCCGTTCTTGTCGGCGTGACCGCGGCCGCTGACCCCGGTGACGGTCAGGGTGCCGCCAGCGTAACCGGCGGCCGCGGTGGTGGAGCCGCCGGCCGCCCATCGGCTGCGGCCGATGAAGAACGAGGCGAGGGTGCCCGCGATCAGCAGGATGAACACGATGGTGACCCAGTTCGGCATGGCCCCACCCTACCTGCGCGAAATACCGCGGTTCACCCTTCGCGAGCGGCCGTGTTCGGCCGTTGACCGGCGCCCGGAATCACCCTTCGCCGACGGCGGGGGCCGCCGCGGGGGCGGCCTCCGCCGGCCGCCACCGCGCGAACAGCGTGCTTCCGCCCCAGTCGCAGAGCAGACCGAGGATCACCCCGGCCGTCAACGAGGCGAGCAGCACCGGCACATTGTTCTCCTCGATCGCGAACAGCGAATAGCAGCCGACGAACATGCCCGGTATGAACACGGTCCAGGAGAACTGCCCGAGCAGCACGATGGCCATGACCAGTACGCCCACCGACACCGCGTAGGCCCAGCTCTCGCCGCCCAGTCCGGCGGCGCCCTGGATCATCAGCCAGGCCATGCCGACGCCGACGAATGCCGCCACCAGCGTCAGCCAGACGCCGCGGAGCAGGCGCTCACCGACCGCGAAATACGCCGTGCAGCCGGCGAAGCCGGCCCACGCCGAGAAGCCGAAGTCCCCGGCGAAGCCGCCCCACAGGCCGCACAGCAGACCGGTGAACGCCGCGGTTGCGATGGTGTATCTGTTCACTGTTCTCGTCTGTCGCTGTTCTCGTCTGTCCCGGTTCGCGCCGACCGCCGGTCAGGCGAAGGTCGCCGCGAGATCGAGGATCGCCTTCTCGAAGACGACCATCGGCGGATGGGTGATGCCGGCGCCGATCATGCCGATGCCGGCCTCCTTGTGCGCGATGGCCGTGTTGATCACCGGCACGATGCCCGTGTCGAGCACCTTGCGCACATCGATTCCGGTGGGCAGCCCGACGAAGTTCAGCGCCGGGATGGTCCAGTTCGGGTTGGTGTCGGTGGTGATCTCGCCCATCTCACGCGTGTACGCCACCGCGTCGGCCACGGTGCCGCCGACGAGGGCGACGATGGCCGGCGCCGCGGCCATCGCGAAGCCGCCGAAGCCGGCGGTCTCGCTGATCGCGCTGTCGCCCATGTCCAGGCCCGAGTCTTCGGGCTTGTAGCCGGCGAACATCGGTCCGATGATCTGCTGCGCCGGGCCGGTGAGCCAGTGGAAGCCGGGCAGGCCGGACACCCGCAGACCGAACTCGACGCCGTTGCGGCACATGGTGGTGACGATGGTCGAGTCGGGGATGCCGTGGCCGGCGTCCATGATCAGCTTGGCCATCGCCAGCCACACCGGACCGGAGAAGTAGTCCGAGCTCGCGATGAAGTCGAAGACCTCGCGCTTCTGCTCGGTGGTGAACGAGGACTGCACCAGCCCCGGCGCGAGCGCCTGCATGAACAGCAGCGTGCCGGCGATGTTCCGGTTGTGCGCCTCGTCGCCCATGTGCAGCGCCTGCGCCAGCAGCAGCTGCAGGTCGATGGGGCCGACGATCTCCATCGCCTCGGCCAGCATCGGCCCGAGGACGTCGCGCATCCACACCAGGCGGTCGACCACCGACTGGTCGTTGGCGCCCATCCGGAGGATCTTGGCGAGCTGCTCGGACAGGTTGGTGTAGGTCCGGTTGCCGTGGGTCTCGTTCTCCAGGATGTGCATGTACATCGACGCCGAGGTGACCCCGGCCATGGAGCCGACGCAGTCGTGCTCGTGGCACGGCGAGAAGGTGATGGCGCCCGAGGCGGCGACCCGCTGCGCGTCGTCGAGGTCGGTGGCCAAGCCCTCGAAGACGAGGGCGCCCAGGACGGCACCGGTCATCGGGCCGTTCATGTCCTCGAAGGCGATGGGCGGTCCGGCGTGCAGGATGGTGGTGGCCGTCATCCCGGGCACCACGTCGAGGGCGCGGCCGAAGCCGATCAGCTTCGGCTTGCTCGACAGGATGCGGTCGACCGCTTCGCGGTTGGCCCGCTCGATGCGCTCGGCGATGTCCGGGCGTTCCAGCAAGTCCAGGGCGGCCACCACGTCGGGGCGGCCGCCGCCGGGCGGCGACCATTCGACGGTGGTCACCGCGGCCCCCTGGGCGGCGACGTCGTCGCCGAACATGGCCGGACCGACGTTCACGACGTTCAGGTCGGTGGCGAACAGGTCTGCGATGGGCGTGCTCATGCGTGTGCCTCCTTGGCGACGACCGCGGAGATGTAGCGGCCGGTTTCGGTGCTGCTGCGGGTGACCGTGACGCCGGCCGCCTCCAGGGCGGCGCGCTGGGCGTCGAGCGACGGGGTGTCCACGTCGGTGCCGAGGACGTAGCCGACGATCTCGAGCTGCCGGCCGTCTTCGGCCGCGATGCGCTGGGCGTCGGCGATGGCCTCGAGGGTGACGCCCGCCGGATCCTCGTGGGCGCCGAAGCCGAGGACGAAGTCCATGACGATGACGGCGACCGACGGATCGGCGGCCTCCTGGGCCAGCCGGGCCAGCCGGTTGCTCGGATCGATCATCGGGTGCGGCTTGCCGTCGGTGTACTCGTCGGAGCCGAAGTCGATGAAGGTGTGGCCGCGGCTCGGATCGCCGGGACCGATCTGCCGGTCCGGTTCTTTCGCGAGGTTGCTGTTCACCTCGGCGCCGGTGGCGGCGACGGCATACATGGCCTCGTCGCACAGGGTGCCGCCGCAGAACAGGCCGCGGACGTACCGCTGGCCGTCGCCGAGCCGGGCGCGCGCGGCGGCGACCCGCTGCTCGTCGAGCACGCTCTCCTGCGCGTCCGCCGCCCCGGTCAGCCGCACGGCCTGCACCGCGGCGTCCTCGCTGCTCGCGGCGAAGTGGCCGCCGGCCGCCTCGACCGGTCCGGCCGCGCCGCCGATGAAGTAGACGACGACGGGTTTGCCCGCCGAGGCCACCTCGCGCAGCACCTTCTCGGCCACCTCGTCGGCCGGCGGCTTGGAGACCAGCACGATCACATCGGTGTCCGGATCGGCGGCGAGCGCGCGGATTCCGTCGATCATCATGACCCCGCCGACCTCGGCGCTCAGGTCCCGGCCGCCGGTGCCGATCAGCTGGGAGATGCCGGCGCCGAGGGCGTGCACCCGGACGCTGACCTCCTGCGAGCCGGTGCCGGAGGCGGCGACCACGCCGATACGGCCGCGCCGGACCTTGTTCGCGAAGCAGAGGCCGACGCCGTCGATGATCGCGGTGCCGCAGTCCGGCCCCATCATCAGCAGTCCCTTCTCGTGGGCCAGGGCCTTGAGGGCGATCTCGTCGTCGACCGGGACGTTGTCGCTGAACAACATGACGTGCAGGCCGCGTTCGAGCGCCTTGCGCGCCTCGCGCGCGGCGAAGGCACCGTTCACCGCGATCACCGCGAGATTTGCGGCCGGATCGGCCTCCACCGCCGAGGCGAGCGTGCGATGGGTGATCTGCGCATCCCCGTCCGCGGGCGCCTTGCGGGCCAGCAGCAGTGCGATGCCCTCGTCGATGGCGTCGGTGTCGGCGCCCTCCTCGGAGACCACCACGATCATCAGGTCGCCGCCCGCGGCCTGCGCCAGCTCCGGAGTGAGCAGACCGAGGCTGTCGAGGACGCCCTTGTTCATGTCGGTGGCCATGGCGATGAACGCCTGCTCGACGCCGTCGAGCTGATTGGCCTTGGTCGACATCGCCATCAGCGATACCGAATCGATGTAGGTGTTCGGTTTGATCACCACGTTGACAGTCACGGTGAGCCTTTCAGTCGTAGTTCCAGGTCGAGTCCAGCGCGGAGACCGGCGAGGATGTCGGTCCCGGAGGTGTGTCCGATGGCGGCGACCCGCGCCGCCGCGTCGGCGAGGTCGGCGGCGCGGCGCGGTCCGGCGGGGGCAGCGGTCAGGGTCAGCAGGTCGGCGATCCGCTGCCGGGTCCGGCCGCGCAGTGCCTCGCGCAGGGTCTGCAGGCTCAGCTCGGTGGTCTGTCCGTCGGCGCCGTCGAGCACGGCGGCGGCGATCTCCTGGTAGCCGGCGAAGCCGCTGCCGGGCCGGGCCGCGCTCAGCAGCAGTCCGCTGAGGAAGTCGTCGCCCGCCGGGGTCAGCCCGGACCCCAGGCCGATCAGCCCGCGCGTCGCGGTCTGCGCCCCGGCGCGGTCCCCCGCCACGAGCGCCTCGCCGAGCCGGCGGCCCCGGTCCACGACGGCCTCGGACACGGCGCGCGCCACGGTGCCCGCTCCGACCGCCGGGAGCGCCCCGCCGGACACCCCGTGCACGCGGATCGCGGCGTCCAGAGCGTCCCGGACCGTCCGCAGCTCTCCGGGTTCGGGCGGGACAGGAGGCAGTTGATTGGTATACCAAAGTCGGGCGTCGTCCACGGAGAGTTCGAGCACGTCCGGAATCACGAGGCGCCCGCCGCCCACGATGACCGGGCGGCCCGGCCGCAGACTCGTCGAGGTCCACCGGTCCAGATCGGCGCGGAGGGTCCACGGCGCATCGTCGAGCCCGGCGGCGGCGAGCGAGAACAACCGGCCGCCCCCGTCGATGATGTTGATGACGTGCTCGAATACCGAGTGCACCCGGGTCGGCCCGGGATCGGCGCCGAGGACGGCCGCCAGCTCGGCGTCCACCGACAGCACGGCGATCCGGACGCCCGACGCCGCGCAGCTCGCGATCATCTGCACTTCGCTCCCTCCGGGCCGCCGCCGGCCTGTGTCGCCGATCTGCGCCGGAGCCGATATGTCCAACTCCCGCCGCTCGATGATCCAGACGGTATACCGTGAGTTCGATCAATTCAGACGTTTGGCGACAGCCCGCCTGAACTCCTCGAAAACAAAGGACTAAAGACCATGCGGATTGTGGTCGCACTGGGCGGTAATGCCCTGGCACGACGTGGCGAACAGGCGACGGCGGACCGACTGCGCGCGAACGTGAACACGGCCTGCCAGTCGCTGGTGGGGCTGATCCACGAGCACGAGGTGGTGATCACCCACGGGAACGGGCCGCAGGTCGGTCTGCTCGCCCTGCAGAACCTCGCCTACCAGGACGTCGCCGCCTATCCGCTGGACGTGCTCGGCGCCGAGACCCAGGGCATGATCGGCTATGTGGTGCAGCAGGAGCTGTCGAACGCGCTCGCCGGCGAGCGGACGGTCACGGCGCTGCTCACCACCACCGCCGTCGACGACATGGACCCGTCGTTCGCCCGGCCCACCAAGCTCATCGGTCCCACCTACTCCGCACAGGATGCGGCCGAGGCCGCCGCCGAGTACCGGTGGACCATCGCCCGGGACGGCGACGCCTTCCGGCGCGTGGTCCCCTCCCCCGACCCGATCCGGGTGATGCAGTCCGAGACGGTCCGGATGCTGCTGGACGCCGGCCATGTGGTGGTCTGCGTCGGCGGCGGCGGTGTTCCGGTCAAGGTGGACGGCGACCGCCAGATCGGCATGCAGGCGGTGGTCGACAAGGATCTGGCCAGCGCGGCGCTGGCCGCCGAGCTCGGCGCCGACGTCCTGGTCCTGTTGACCGACGCCGACTACGTCAGCCGCGACTGGGGCACGCCCGAGCAGCGCGAGATCCGCCGGGCCTCGGCCGATGCGCTCGCCGAGCTGGAATTCGAGGAGGGCTCCATGCAGCCGAAGATCGACGCCGCAATTCGCGTCGCCCGCGCCGGCGGCCGCACGCTGATCGGTCCCCTCGACCGACTCGACGAGATCCTGGCCGGCACCGTCGGCACCGAGGTGATCGCCGATCATCCGGAGGGCTTCACCTACGTCTGAGCCCCGGCCGCGCGCGGCAGACGTCTCCGGCCCCGTGGAATTCCGCGGGGCCGGACCCGTCAGGTCGGCACGCCGTCGTGCCGGGCCTTGTGCTCCCGACTGACCACCAGGTGGTCCAGCACCAGCTTCTCCACCAGGTCCGCGTCCCGGGCCGCGATCGCCTGGTAGAGCCGCTCGTGTTCATTCGCCATCTCGACCAGGTCGTCGTGCTGGGCGAACAGCCAGCGCAGCCGGGAGCGGATCACCTCGGTGACCTCGCTGAGCAGAACGTTCCCGGACAGGGCGGTCACCACGTCGTGGAATTCGGCGGCCGCCAGCCGGGCCCGCACCTCATCGTCGCGCGCCGCGGCGGCCACACCGTCGTCGAGAACCTCGCGCAGCCGGCGCAGCCCGGCGCGGTCGTGCCGCAGGGCGGCCAGCCGGAACGAGAGCACGTCCAGCGCCGAGCGCACCTCATAGAGGTCCACCACATCGCTCGCGGAGAACTCCCGCACCACGGCGGCGCGGTGCGGCTCGATCAGCACCAGGCCCTCGCGCCCGAGGGCCCGGAGCGCATCCCGGATAGGCACCCGGCTCACGCCGTAATCGGCCGCCAGGTCACGTTCGACGAGCCGGCTGCCGGGGGCACGCACGCCGCTGACGATCTCATCGCGCAAGCGGCGAGTAGCGCGTTCGGCCTCCGACCTCGCGCTCTCCGCCCCGGCCCCTGTCGTCATCCCCTGCCCCTCCGGTGTGTTCCCCGGCGCTTCGCTCCAGCGCCCGGCGCCGCACAACCCAGTGCTAGCCTCGATCCTCGTGGCTACGATCCTAAACGCCGCCCCCGACTCCGACCTGCGCTTGGCCCTCGATCTGGCCGACGCGGCCGATGAGCTCACCCTCGCACGATTCGGGGCGCTCGATCTGCGGGTGGACGACAAACCCGATCTGACTCCGGTCACCGACGCCGACCTGTCGTGCGAACGCCTGCTGCGCGAGCTGCTCGCCGAACACCGTCCCGACGACGCGATCCTCGGCGAGGAGTTCGGCGGCGACGCCGAACTGACCGGACGCCAGTGGGTCATCGACCCGATCGACGGGACCAAGAACTTCGTCCGCGGCGTCCCGGTGTGGGCCACCCTGATCTCGCTGATGTACGACGG